>NZ_NSGK01000004.1:0-212439 GCF_002285085.1 Corynebacterium sp. NML 150383
TTGGGTGTGTCGGTGGTTGATGGCGGCGGGGAAACGCCCGGTCCCATTCCGAACCCGGAAGCTAAGCCCGCCCGCGCTGATGGTACTGCACTCGGGAGGGTGTGGGAGAGTAGGTTACCGCCGACCCTAAACATGAGAGATAATTGAATACTGTTTGTGCGCCCCGTCGCGTGGGACCTGTTGTTGGTCCCTACCCGGCGGGGCGCTTTTTCTATTCCCGCGCGGGGTGGGGTGCAGTGCGGGGCCGGTGGTGCACGCCCGGGCGCGTCGAGGGTTGCTGAGGGAAAACTAGCCCGTCTGTGTTGTATGAGGTTAGGTGTGCTTGTTTGATGAGCAACATGCTGAACCTGCTCAGGCGGTGATCGGGTCAGGCGGGTAACTCTGGGGTGAACCCCTGCTCTTCAGGTGTCCGAACATAAGACTTCAGAGGTGCTCTGAGCGGGGCATGGAGTCAGTTGCTTCTGATGGACGAGAGTTCTCCGCCCATATCCTTATCCCCACGGAAAGAAAAACTAGGAGTACTAGAGATGTGGCCAATAGTCCAAGCCCTATCGAGTGGGTTGCCCATAAAACGATTAGTGCTATCGCGAAAACTGATAGCACGGCTAGGGCACCGGTTTTAATCTTTTGCGCTGTATCCATAGTTTTATTATGGCGGTTGGCAATCTACTACTGAAGCGTCCTGGGTTTAGTTCCGCTTCTTTTACGGCCCTGTGTTGATGGTCTGGGTGAGATAGTACTCGGCTTCTACTTCTTGTGGGGTGTCGTAGTCCAATGTTTCGTGAAGCCGCTTGGCGTTCCACCAATGCACCCATCGCTGGTGTTGTCCCTGTTCTGGGAAAACGGCCTAGACCCAGCCATTGATCACAAGGAGGATCATCGTCCTGTGGCCAGTCACAATCGGGTTCCTTCGGCACAGCCGCCGTGCCCTGAAGTCACGCGGTCACCAAAATGTTTCTCCCGAAGTATCGAAGATTCAGTTTTACTCGAGACTCACCATCGCGTTACCCGATACTCACCACGGTGTTACAAAATGCACGCGCTCAACAGCCGCCAGACGTTCACGAGTTGGGAAGCCCGCGTGCCTACTCTGCGCCCGAAGAGAATGAGCCCATCGTGTACCCGAGGATTCCCGGGTTCTACTCTGCGGCCGCAGAGCGCAACCCGGGTGAACACCCGGGCAAAGGCTATACGGTTATCCTCACCGCATGATCGCCTGGCGTTGCTGTTGCCACCCGGTTCACGCGTGCTGGCGCACCGCCCAACCCCGCGTGCAGTCAGTAGGGCGGCTATCTGACGAGATCTCCGTGACGAAGATGCGAGACGAGGTCCGTGAATTCGTCACCCCCTTCTCGTCCAACACACAGCTGCCATCAAACACATGGTCTTCTCGTCAAACACACGGAACCACGCCGTATCAGACAGACAACTCGCCGCCGAACCCGCACGAGAAGCTCAGAGCCCCGACGCGGCGCCGTCGCACCCGCGCGAAAAGGAGGACTGCGATATCCGCGGAGTGGGAAACCAGCCGATTTTCACGAGCACGGATTGCACGCTACGTCCACTGGTGCGCTCCCACAATATTGGCAGTGTGGCAACGCACTGAATCGATTCAGACGTGATTTGTCTCGCACACGCCTTGCACCTTTTGTAGATTGACAATTGACAGTCAGTTAACAATGCGATTGTCGGAAGCCAGCACACATCCTCTACCAATTGGAGTTTTAAGCTATGTTGAATAAGCGTTTCGCGGCCAGCGTTGTTGCTGGCTGCATGATCACCGCCGGAATTGTCGCGCCTTCGGCCAATGCGGTATCCGTCAAGGTGAGCGGTGGCACCTGCCACTTCACCTTCACTGCTCAGGAGCAAGAGCGGTACATGATGCCAAGCTCAAACACGACAACGCCGCAGGAGGCGAAGAAGGCCATCAAGGAGACAAAGGCAGCACAAGCGCAGGAGCGAAAAGCTATTGCGGAGCTGAAGAAGACCGATCCCGCCGCCGCGGCAGAGCGCGAGAAGTTGTTCAAGGTTGGGGTTGAGGCCTACGAGAAGACTTTCCTTCCAGCTTTTCAAAAGTGCGCGGGCAGTGGTGGCTCCAATGCGCCACAAAAGCCGAAACCCAAGCCGAAGCCCAAGCCGAAGCCAAAGCCGGGAACTCCGGGCACCGACGGCGGTTCCAGCTCTCAGGACGGCGGTAAGCCCGGAGATGCCGAGGGAAAGAACGCACTGAGCGATGAGGACGGCAAGCTCAACGGGGCGGGGATCGGAGTCGTCTCGGCCGGCGTGATCCTGTTGGTGCTGGGCGGCGTTGCAGCTGCGCTTCCTTCGCTGAAGCCGATGCTGCCCGCTGAGATTGCGGCGATGCTGCCGTAGTGAGGTTCGCCTCGCCTGGAGTAGGGGCTCAGTAGGAGGCCGCGAGCTCGTGAGGGTTCGCGGCCTTTGGTGTGGCGGTGGCGTCGATAAGCACTTCGCCCCTGGCGGTGTCCGAGAGCAACAGACCCTATAATGAGTTGAACGCGAAAGAAAGGGCATTGATGTCGGAAAACGATAACCGGTCGTATAAGCGTGGTGGCCAGAATGGCCGTGGTGGCAAGCCGTATGGTGGCAAGCCGAAGCGTGGCCGCGATGACAAGCGTCGCGGTGGCCGCGGCGACAGGTTTGAGAAAAAGGTCCGGCATGATCGGTCGAACCCGTCACGGCAGGGGTTCCGCGAGGACCGGATGGCGCAGAAGATTTCCGAGCCGGATCTGCCGGATGGCATCGACATCAATGAGCTTGATCGTTCCGTGCTGCAGGACCTGCGCGTGCTGTCCAAGGACAACGCTAACCGCGTAGCGCAGCACATGGTGATGGCGATCGAGATGCTGGAGGACGACCCGAAGCTCGCGCTGCGCCACGCGCGAGCCGCGAAGAACCGCGCAGGCCGAGTGGGCGTGGTGCGCGAGACCAACGGAATCGTGGCGTACCACGCCGGCGAATGGAAGGAAGCGCTTTCCGAGCTGCGGGCGGCACGCCGCATGAGCGGCGGCCCCGGCCTGTTGGCCGTCATGGCAGACGCGGAGCGCGGCCTTGGCCGCCCCGAAAAGGCACTCGAGCTGGGGCGGACGCCGGAGGCTCGGCAGCTGGAGCCGGAAGACCGCGTCGAGCTGGCCATCGTGCTCGCAGGTGCGCGCCACGATCTTGGGCAGCACGACTCCGCACTGGCAACGCTGTCTCGCCTTGACCCGACGCTGCATCCTGAAACCTTCTCCGAGCTGCGTTTGGCCTACGCGTACGCAGATGCGCTGCTCTCCGTGCAGCGGGAGAACGAGGCCAAGGAGTGGTTCGCCGCTGTGGCCAGGGCAGACGAAGACGGCATCACGGACGCGGACGAGCGTGTCCGCGAGCTGAGCTAGAACGAGCGCGACGACACATGGACGGAAACACGACGCTACAAGCGCAGCACGACGCGCTTCTGCTGGACCTGGACGGCACGGTCTGGGAGGGCGGCCGGGCGATCCCGCACGCCGTCGAAGCGATCAACGCCTCCGGGTGCAAGGCAATCTACATCACGAACAACGCCTCCCGAGCGGCGAGCAGGGTCGCAGCGATGCTGCAAGACATTGGGCTCAACGCCGCCGAGGCCGACGTGCTCACCTCGGCCCAGGCCGCGCTCGGGCTGGCGGAGGACGTGCTCGAACCGGGGGATCCGGTGCTCGTGCTCGGCGCGCAGCCGTTCAAGGATCTCGTCCGTGACGCGGGGTACCAGGTCACGGATTCCGCCGACGACGCACCGAAGGCTGTGCTCCACGGGCACAACCCGGACACCGGGTGGGCGGAACTGTCCGAAGCCGCGCTGGCCATCCGCGCCGGCGCCGTCTACCTCGCGTCCAACATGGACACGACGCTGCCGATGGAGCGGGGCCTGATGGTAGGCAACGGATCGATGATCGCTGCGGTCACCTCAGCCACCGGCGTGACGCCACGGTCGGCGGGCAAGCCCGAGCCCGCGATGTTCCACCAGGCGGCCGAGCGCTTCGGGGCCAAGTCGCCGCTGGGCATCGGCGACCGCCTGGACACCGACCTAGCTGGCGGCGTCGCGGCGGGGATGCCCACGCTCCACGTGCTCACCGGCGTCTCCGGGCCGCTCGCGCTGCTCCAGGCCCCGCCGCAGCAGCGCCCGACGTACATCGGCGAAGATATGCGCGCGCTGGCGGCGGATCCCGCCACGCTGCAGCCCGGTGCGCAGGGCGGCTTCCAGGCGCGGATGGAGGGCGACGAGCTGGTCGTGGATGGGGGCGAGGAGGCGTCGACAAGCGTTCAGGCGCTGCGTACCGCCCTCGAGGTCGCCTGGGCGCAGCCCACCGGGCCGAGGAATGTGCGGGCGGCGTCCACGGAGGCCGAGGCCGCGCTGGCGAAGTGGTGGTAGCGTGCCCGCGCCGAAGCCACACGACCCGCGCACGACGCAGCACAGCCCCGCCGAAGTCACGCAGCGCGTGCAGGAGATTCTCGCCGAGCCCGTGCAATCGCTTGTCGACGAAGCGTCGCAGCTCACCCGCGCCCACGACGTCTTAAGCGACGCCCTACGCAACCAGTAGAAGGAGACTCAGACGTGGCACCTGGACGGAGGCGACTCGACGCCGAACTCGTCCGCCGCAAAATCGCGCGCTCGCGCGAGCAGGCGCAGACGTGGATCAAGGAAGGCAAAGTCATCGTCGGCGGCTTCCCCGCGACGAAGCCCGCCACCGTGGTGGAACCCGACGTTTCCATCAAGGTGGATGTGGCGGAGGAGGACGAGTGGGCGTCGCGAGGCGCGCACAAGCTCCTGTCCGCGCTGGAGGCGTTCGGACCGCAGGGGCTCGACGTGGCGGGCAAAGTGGCGCTCGACGCGGGCGCGTCGACCGGCGGCTTCACCGACGTGCTGCTCAAGCGCGGGGCGCGGGAAGTCATCGCCGTGGACGTGGGGTACGGGCAGTTGATCTGGCGGCTGCAGAATGACCCGCGCGTGCGGGTGCTGGACCGGACGAACATCCGCAACCTGACGCTCGAGCAGATCGGGCAACCCGCCGACCTCATGGTGGGCGATCTTTCCTTCATCTCCCTCAAGCTGGTGCTGCCCGCGATCGCGGCCTGCCTGGCGCCGGGGGCCGACCTGCTTCCCATGGTGAAACCGCAGTTCGAGGTGGGCAAGGACCGGCTCGGCCATGGCGGTGTCGTGCGCTCGAACGAGCTGCGCGCCGAGGTGACCGCGGACGTGGCCGCGTACGCGCAGTCGCTGGGGCTCAGCGTGAAAGGCGTCACCGCTTCTGGTCTTCCCGGCCCGAGCGGCAACGTAGAATACTTCCTATGGCTGGTCAAAGACGGCGGCGCCGGAGCACTGGATGCTGCGGCGCTGCGGGCCATGGTGGACACAGCAGTTGAGGAAGGACCGACACACACGTGACTGAGACCGCGCACCGGACAATCCTGCTCGTCCCGCACTACTACCGGCCCGAAAACATCTCTTCCGCTGCGGTCGCGGCGCGCCTGCTCACAGCCGCCGGTATCGGGGTTCGGCTGCTCACGCTGCGGGAGGACAGTCCCGTCGATGAGGACGCGGTGCTGCGCGACCTGGACCACGTCCAGCCCGGGCCAGACGCCGCGAAAGGCTGTGAGCTTGTCCTCGTCCTCGGCGGCGACGGCACCTTCCTCCGCGCCGCGAGCTTCGCGCACGCACAGGACATCCCGGTGCTGGGCATCAACCTGGGCCACGTCGGATTCCTCGCAGAGGGCGAGTCGGAGAGCCTCGAGGCGGTGATCCAGCACGTCATCGACAAGACCTACCGTGTCGAAGAACGCATGACTATCGACGTCATGGTGCGCGACGCAGACGACAACGAGCTGGGGCGCAGCTGGGCGCTCAACGAGTGCAGCATTGAAAACGCGAACCGCACGCAGGTGCTCGACGCCACGCTGGAGATCGACTTCCGCCCCGTGTCCTCGTTTGGCTGCGACGGTGTGCTCATCTCCACCCCGACCGGCTCGACCGCGTACGCCTTCTCCGCGGGCGGTCCCGTCATGTGGCCCGCGCTGGACGCCATCCTCGTCGTGCCGAACAACGCGCACGCGCTGTTTGCTAAGCCACTGGTGGTCTCGCCGCGGTCCACGGTTGCCGTCGAATCCGAACCGACGACGAGCGACGCCGTGGTAGTCATGGACGGCTTCCGCTCGATTGCAATGCCCCCGGGCTCGCGCGTGGAAGTGATCCGCGGCGCGCGCCCGGTACGGTGGGTGCGTATCGACGACCGCCCGTTCACCGACCGGCTGGTGAACAAGTTCCAGCTGCCGGTGTCTGGCTGGCGCGGCCCGCGCTACTCGTAGCCGCGGCTGCACGGGACGGATGTGAGGAAAGGGAGAAGCCATGCTGGCAGAGATTGCCATTAGCAACCTGGGCGTGATCTCGCACGCCTCTGCGGAACTGGCTCCGGGGCTCACGGTGCTCACAGGTGAGACCGGCGCCGGTAAGACCATGGTGGTCACCGGTCTGCGGCTCCTCACCGGAGGCCGCGCGGACGCGTCCCGCGTGCGCACCGGCGCCAAGGAGGCCGTGGTCGAGGGCGCGTTCAGCACCGACGGGCTTCCGGAGGACGTCCGCGTGCGCATCGCGGAGATCGCGGAGGGGGCCGGCGCGGCCGCCGACGAGAACGACGAGTACGTCGTCTCCCGCTCAGTCAAGGCGACCGGGCGGTCGAAGGCGCACCTCGGCGGCCGGACGGTGCCCGCGGCAACGCTGGGCGAGCTTTCCAATGAGCTGCTCACAATCCACGGGCAAAACGACCAGCTGCGCCTCATGTCGCCAGATCAGCAGCTCGCGGCGGTGGACCGGTTCGACCCGAAAATCGCCGGCAAGCTGGAGACCTACCGCACCGCGTACACGGCGTGGCGCAAGGCGGCGAGCGAACTCCGCGAGCGCACGGAGCGGCGACAGGAGCTGGCCCAGGAGCTGGACCGGCTGCAGTTCGCCATCTCGGAGATCGACGAGGTCGCCCCGCAGGACGGCGAGGATACAGTCCTCGTCGACACCATTAATCGCCTCCAGGACGTCGACGCGCTGCGCGAGGCGTCGCACGCCGCGCTCGTAGCCATCGACGGCGCCGAGGCGGCTGGCGGGTACGGCGACGACGAGGAAGCTGCCTCCACGCTCGTCGGCCGCGCGGCGACCGCGCTGGACGGCGCGAGTGACAAGACGCTGCAGGAGCTCGGCGCCAGGTTGCACGAGGTGGCGAGCATGCTTGGCGACGTCTCCGCGGAACTTGGCAGCTACGTCGCGGAGCTCCCGAGTGACCCGGACGAGCTTGAGCGGCTCCTCCAGCGCCAGCAGCAGCTCAAGGGGTTGACCAGGAAATACGCCCCCGACATTGCTGGCGTCCTGGCCTGGCGCGCCAAGGCTGCGAAGCGGCTCGAGCGCATCGACACCTCCGACGAGGCCATCGAGCAGCTGAAGAAGCAGGTCGCGGAGGCGGAAGCCCAGATGCGCACCCGCGCCACCGCGTTGTCGAAAGCGCGGGCCAAGGCCGCCGCGGCGCTGGGCAAGGCCGTGACCGAAGAACTCCACGGCCTGGCGATGCCGAAGGCGCAGCTGACCGTATCCATTGACAGCACCGACTTCGGCCCGCGCGGCGCCGATGCGGCGGAGATTCGGCTTGCCCCGAACAGCGCGCTCGAGCCGAAGCCGCTGGCGACGAGCGCGTCCGGCGGTGAGCTCTCGCGCGTCATGCTCGCCCTCGAGGTGGTGCTGTCCGGCACCAGCGGGGGAGCGACGATGGTGTTCGACGAGGTCGACGCCGGCGTCGGCGGGCGCGCAGCGGTGGAGATCGGCCGCCGCCTTGCCCGGCTCGCCGCGCGCAACCAGGTCATCGTGGTCACCCACCTCCCGCAGGTCGCGGCCTACGCGGATACCCACCTGCACGTGGCAAAGGATGTCAGCGACGAGGCCGTCACCTCGGGCGTGCTGAGCCTGAGCTCCGCCGAGCGGATCGACGAGCTGGCCCGCATGATGGCCGGCCTGGACGACTCCGATACCGGCAAAGCCCACGCGAAGGAGCTGTTCGCAAGGGCGCAGCGCGAAGTGGAGGAATTGCGCCAGTAGCGCTCCCGCGCGCCTACCAGGTTCGGGCAGGTCACGCGTGCACAATATGACGCATGACTGTTGCTTCCCGGAACTCCGAATCCGCGCAGCCCGCGCTGACGGGCACGTTGCGTGACTGCAGGCCGAAAGGCAAGGGGCCGTCCCGCATGAGCGAGGGCGACATCGCGCTGGTTGATTCGGCGGACATGACTCGCCGCCAGGCTGAGGCGCTGCTTGCGCACCGGCCGAGCGCCGTGATCAACCTGTCCCGCTTTTCCACCGGCGCCATGCCCAACTACGGCCCGCATTTGCTTCTCGACGCCAACGTCACCCTCCTCGAAGCAACCGGAGCCGACGGCGCCTTACGCGACGGCAAGAAGGTCCGTCTCGGCGAGGACGGCAGCCTCACCGTGGGCAAGAAGCCGGCGGGGACCGCAGTGCCTGTGACGCGCGGCGACCTCGACGCCACGTTCGCCGAGGCGCAGCGCAACCTGGTCGAGCAGATGGAGGCCTACTTTGGCAACACCATCGAGTTCGTGCACGCGGAAGCCCCGTTGCTCATCGACGGCCTCGGCGCCCCGGACCTTGGCGAGTCCATGGCGGAGCGAAAGGTCGTGGTGGTGTCGCCCTGCCCGGACCTCCGCGATCGGCTCAAGGGGATCAAGAATTTCATGTCCGAGTTCACCCCGGTGATCGTGGGCGTTGGCCAGGCGTCGGACGTCCTCGTGGAGCTCGGTTTCGAACCTGACTACATTGTCGGAGATCCGACTGACGTGGCGTCGGAAAGCTTGCGCAGCGGCGCGCGCGTCATCCTCCCCGCCGAGCCGGACGGTTTTGCTCCGGGGCTGGAGCGCATCCAGGATCTGGGAGTGGGGGCGATGACCTTTCCGGCGGCGACGGAATCCCCGACGGACCTGGCGATCCTGTTGGCGGTGTTCCACGACGCGGAGATGATCGTGACCGTTGGTCAGGTCGTGGAGCTTGACCAGATTTTCGCTGCGCCCGAGTCGACGCCGCCCGAGGCGCTGCTCACCCGCATGAAGGCGGGACGCAAGCTGGTTGATTCCACGGTGGTGGAGCAGCTGTACGCGGTGCCGTCGAGTGGCGGGGTCGCGTGGGCGTGGGCGATCCTGGGGATCCTGGTGGCGATCGCGACCATCGTCCTCGTCGTCGGCCTGTATGGGCCGGGGGATTTCTCTGACAACCTGGTCAATACCTGGAACAGCATTGCGCTGTCCTTCCAGGACCTGATCGACCGCCTGACCAAGTAAAGGAGCCTGAACATGTCTGATGGAGGACGCACAAGCGGGCTCGTGGTGACCGGCCTGGGGTGGGGCATTGCGCTCGGCGTGGCCGCCGGCGCGCTGCTCATCGCGCCCGCGATGCATAACGACGGCCAGCCGCTTGGCCAGGACAACTCCGCGACCTCGAAGGAGGCGCAGCGCGCGGAGGCGTACGCCGATAACTCGGATACGCTGCTCGGTGAGCAGTCGGCGGCAATTGTGAAAGACGCGCTGAAAGATAAGCACGTGACGGTGATCCGCACCGAGGGCGCCTCCGATGAGGACGTGAAGGCGGTGCGCTGGCTGCTGGGAAAGGCGGGCGCCAAGGATTCCGGCGAGCTTGAGTTGGCATCAAAGTTCACGGATCAGGACTCGGCGGACGCGCTGTCGTCACTGATCGCAAACACCCTGCCCGCCGGGGCACAGCTGTCGGTGGAAGATCGACGGCCAGGCGTCCACGCCGGTGAATCGCTGTCCGCGGCACTGTTGGTTGATGCGGAGACGGGGGAGCCGCTCGCGCCCGCGGGCGACCGGCAGTTCGTCCTCGATGCGCTCAAGCAGGCGGGGTTTGTGCACTACAGCGGCGACCTTGTGCCCGCTGACGCGATCGTGATCGTGACCGGGGCCGCCGGAGACGACACCGATGAGGAAGGCGGCGTGGGCGCAGGCAAGGGCGCCCCGGACGAATTCGGCCAACAGCTGCTTGCAGACTTCGCCGACGCACTGGGCAAGACTGAGCCGACCGTGTTAGGCGTGCGCGAAATTGACGCGTGGCACGCACCGGAGCTCCAGCACGCGACCTTTGTGCAGGCCGTGGAGACGGAGGCGGGCCGCATCCGCGCGACGCTTGGTGCGGCAGGCTCGGCAACGTCCTAGGCTTACACCTATGGCTGAACAGATGGAACACACTTCGCCGCACGCGCACGAGTTCACGGTCGTTGACTCGGAACTGCTGCAGGAATCGCCCATCTTGGCGATGCGCCGAGACACGGTCACGATGCCCGGCGGGGCGCAGGCGTCGCGCGAGGTCGTCGAGCACTTCGGCGCAGTCGCCGTCGTTGCGCTGAACGATCGCAACGAGGTGGCCGTGGTGAAGCAGTACCGGCACGCTGTGCGCCACCGCCTGCTCGAGCTCCCCGCCGGGCTGCTCGACGTCGCCGGTGAGGACGAGCTGACCGGCGCCAAGCGCGAGCTTGTCGAGGAAGCCGGGCTCGAGGCCGCCAACTGGTCCGTGCTTGTGGACCTGGTGACCTCGCCCGGCTTCGCCGAAGAGGCCGTCCGGGTCTTCCTCGCCCGCGAGCTCCGCGAGGTCCCTCGCCCGCCCGCCGAGGAGGAAGAGGCGGATATGGCGTTGACCTGGATGCCGCTGGAACAGGCGCGCGAGGCGGTGCTTCGCGGTGAGATCGTCAACTCCATCGCGATCGCGGGCGTGCTCGCAGCAAGCGAGGTTCAAGCCGGTCGCGCGACACCGCGCAGCACCGAAGCACCGTTCGAGCTGCGCCCGACCTCGCTGGCAAAGCGCCGCGTCGCCGCAGGGATCACCCCGGACATGAAGCGCATCTAGTGCAGGCTCGCACCCTCGCCGAGCGCTGGTTGACCCACCTCATCGTCGAGCGCGGCGTGTCCACGCACACGGAGAGCAATTATCGACGCGACGTCAACCGCTACCTCACCTGGCTGGAGCGCGCCGGCATCACCGATCTCGCGGCAGTCAGCGCGCTGGACGTCGAGGCGTACGTGGCCAACCTCCGCCGCGGCGTCGACGGGACGAAGCCGCTGGCCACCTCCTCGGTAGCGCGGGCCCTGGTCGTGGCTCGGGGGCTGCACAAGTTCGGCGTGGCGGAGGGGGTCCTGCCGCGCGACGTGGCCGCCGAGGTGGCCCCGCCGCAGCAGGGCGAGCAGCTGCCGGACACGCTTTCTGTCGCGGAGGTCGAGTCGCTGCTTGACTCGTGCGCGGGCGATACCCCGGTTGGCGTGCGCGATCGCGCGTTGCTGGAGCTGCTCTACGCCACGGGCGCCCGCGTCTCCGAGGTGCTTGCACTCAACGTCGACGACGCGTCCGAGCTCGAGCACGGCGCAGGGGTTCTCACCGTCACCGGCAAGGGCAATAAGCAGCGGCTGGTGCCGGTGGGCAGTCACGCGCAGGACGCGCTGCAGGCATACCTTGTGCGGGTGCGCCCGTCGTTTGCCACCGGAAAGTCTCACGCCCTGTTCCTGAACACCCGCGGCGGAGCTTTGTCGCGCCAAAGCGCGTGGACGGCGATCAAGCAGGCCGCCGAGCGGGCGGGCGTGCACAAAGACATCTCCCCGCACACGCTGCGCCACTCGTTTGCCACGCACCTCCTCGAGGGAGGGGCGGACGTGCGGACGGTGCAGGAGCTGCTGGGACACGCGTCGGTGACCACGACGCAGATTTACACCCACGTCACGGCGGAGAATCTGCGCGAGGTGTGGCGGCAGGCCCATCCGCGTGCGTGAGTCGGGGGCGGATCTCACCGTTGCCTGTGGATGCAGTGGCAGTGGTTGCCAGCATAACCGTGTAGATTGAGCGTTTTGCACGATACTCAAGGAGGTCCACGACCCGTGAATCTAGCTCGCCGTACATTTGCCGCGTGTGGCGTCGCCACGCTCTGCGCCGTTGGTGCGCCGCTCGCGTCAGCGCAGCTTCCCGAGGGCATCGACCCTGCGGAGGTGCAATCGATGATTCCGTCCGAGGTCACTGTCCGCGCCGGCGAGACCACCACCGTGGACCTCGGCGTGCCCGTGGATGCGAATTACTCCGGCGGCGGATGGACCGTCACTTCCAACGGCACTCAGGTCTCGGTCACCGCACCCGATGACCCTGGCGCCACTGCGAGCGTGCCCGCCAGCTCTGGAGGGATGAACGCGACCGTCAATCTGGTCGCCGTGGGCGATGACGAGGAAGCAATTGCCGACGACGCGTCGTCGGCAGGCGGTGCAGCCAGCGCCGGCGATGATGCTTCCGGCAGCGAAGGCGGCAGCGGTGCGCGCGAGTCTGGCAGGTCCGGCGAGGATGGGGACGGCGAAAGCGCTGGGGATGCTGGGGATACGGAGGACTCAGGAGACTCAGGGGACTCAGGGGATTCAGCAGGCAGCGCCGGTAGCGGGCACAGCAGGAACGGCGGCGGCAGCGGCAAGTCCGGCGGCGCGGCCGGCAGCGTGTCCCACCCGGACCGCACGAAGGCGGAGGAGGTGGACACTTCGGGCGCCAAGCGCTTCGAGTTCGACGGCGAGATTGACGGCAACACGCTCGTGGTGAAGGTGCCGCTGTCGCGCGCTGCGGACCTGATGAAGTACACCAAGACCGATACCGAGGGCGCAACGCTGCGCTACCTGGACGTCAACGGCCAGGTGATCAAGGGGGTCAAGCGCGACGTCGACGTGGCGAAGCGCACGCTGACCCTGACGTACCCGGAAGGCGAGACACCGGACAACCCGTTCATTATGGAAGTGGTGCGGGACGGCAAGGCCGAGTTCGTCGCCGTGATCACCGCGACCAATGCGCCCACGGAAGAGGCGAGCGGGGACGGGGAGAGTCCGTATGGGGAGGCGTCGGCAAGCGATCAAGGCCCCAACACTGACTCGAACGGTGGCGGCTCGATTGTTCCGCTGATTATCGGCGGGGTTGCGCTGCTGGCGGCGATTGCGTTGATCATTGTGTTCTTTGTACGGCGGCGCGCGCGGGCCTAAACGGCGAAACAACAGTGTTGTAAGATGGGCGCGTCAAGCGTTACGGCGTGACGGGCTCGATTGGCGCAGAGACGGTGCCAGGCGACGGAAAGGCACGGAGAGGACCGACAATGGCAGACGACGCACTGTTCGACGCTTCCGAGGAGAAGACCTTCCTCACGGGGCGTCCGTTCCGCGAGTTTGCGGACCCGGCTCCGCTGGACAAGCACGGCCCGGCCACAGTGCTGTCCATGGTCAACCAGAAGGGTGGCGTGGGCAAGACGACCTCCACCATTAACCTGGGTGCGTGCCTGGCGGAGCAGGGCCGCAAGGTGCTGCTGGTGGACCTCGACCCGCAGGGCGCCCTGTCTGCGGGGCTCGGGGTATCGCACGACGAGGAGCAGGTCACCGTCTACGACCTGCTCTTTGACAACACCACGAGCATCCACGGCGCCATTCGCCATTCCAACGTCAGCGGGCTCGATCTCGTGCCGGCAAACATCGACCTCTCGGCCGCGGAAATCCAGCTGGTCAACGAGGTGGGGCGCGAGCACACGCTCGCGCGAGCGCTGCGCCCGGTGCGCAACGAGTACGACATCATCATCATCGACTGCGGCCCGTCCCTTGGCCTGCTCACGGTCAACGCTCTGGCCTGCTCGCAGGGGGTCATCATCCCGATGGAATGCGAGTACTTCTCGCTGCGCGGACTGGCCCTGCTGACGGACACGGTGGAGAAGGTGCGCGACCGCATCAACTTCGACCTGGACATCGTGGGCATCCTGGTTACCATGTTTGACCGGCGCACGACGCACGCCCGCGAGGTGATGGATCGCGTCGTGGAGGTCTTCGGGGACCGCGTTTTTGACACCGTGATTACGCGGACCGTCCGGTTCCCGGAGACCTCGGTCGCCGGTGAGCCGATCATCACGTGGGCGCCGCGCTCGCAGGGAGCGGAGCAGTACCGCAACCTGGCCAAGGAGCTGCTGGAGCGCACCGAAACCAGGACCTCGTAGGCCGGCGTGAGCGACCCGCACACCGGGGCAGAAGCGCGCGACGGAGCGCAAGCGAGTGGGCAGGCGGGCGAGCAGCCCGAGATCACCGGGTTCCGCCTCGTGCTCAACAACTTTGAGGGCCCCTTCGACCTGCTGCTCAACCTGGTTAGCTCGAAGAAGCTGGACGTCACCGAGGTGGCGCTTGCAGAGGTGACCGATGAGTTCATCGCGTACACGCGGGCGCTTGGAGAGACCGCCGACCTGGACGAGATCACGGAGTTCATCCTCGTCGCGGCCACGCTCCTGGACCTCAAAGCGGCGCGCCTGGTGCCGCGTGGCGACGCCGACGAGATCGAGGACCTCGAACTGCTGGAGTCGCGCGACCTCCTCTTCGCCCGCCTGCTGCAGTACCGCGCGTACCAGCAGGTCGCCGACCAGTTTGCGCAGTGGCAGAAGCATGCCAGGCGCCGGTACCCGCGCGCGGTGTCCATGGAGCCACAGTTCGTGGACCTGCTGCCGCCCGTGCGCCTGGGACATACCCCGGCCAGTTTTGCGGAGCTTGCCGCCAGCGTCTTCCGGCCGAAGCCGCCCGAGGAGGTCGGCGTTGACCACCTGCACGCCGTGCAGGTCTCCGTGCCGGAGCAGGCCGGGCGGATTCTGGAAACGCTGAAGCTGGTCGGGGCGACGCAGTGGCTTTCTTTCGCGTCGCTGACCAAGGATTGCGCGCTGTCCATGGAGATCGTCGGCCGGTTCCTCGCGCTGCTCGAGCTGTACAAGGCGCGCGCAGTGGAGACGAAGCAGGAGGAGGCGCTGGGGCCGCTGGAAGTGTCGTGGACCGGGCTCGACGTGGACCCCGCGGTGGTCGCGGCAAGCAACTGGAGCTAGGCGGTGCTAGGTAGTGCGCGATGGGTGGGGGCGGGGAGGCGTCGATAAGCACTCGGCCCCTTACAATGTGCGACATGGACATGCCGATGGTCTCACAGCTGCGCTCGCGCGTGGAATCGATCCTGCTTGTGGTGGACAATCCCGTCGAGGCAGAGGACCTGGCGGGGGTGCTGGACGCGACGCGGGAAGACGTGGACGCGGTCCTGCGCGAGTGGGCCGGCGAGCTTGACGCGCGGGGCAGCGGGATCGAGCTGCGCGAAACGCAGGAGGGGTGGCGGCTCTACACGCGGCCGCACAACGCCGATGCGGTCGAGGCGTTCGTGCTCGACGGTACGCAAACGAAGCTGAGTCGCGCCGCACTCGAGACGCTCGCAGTGGTGGCGTACCGCCAGCCGGTGACCCGCGCGCAGGTCGCTGGCGTGCGCGGTGTCAACGTGGACGGGGTGATGCGCACGCTGACGCTGCGCGGGTTGATTGCGGAGGTCGACCCCGATGACGCCACTGGCGCGCACCGCTACGTCACCACGGAACTGTTCCTGGAGCTGCTGGGAATCGACTCGCTGTCGCGCCTGCCGGACCTGGCGCCGCTGTTGCCAGAGGTAGACGCGATCGAGGATGCGTGGTAGAACACCAAGTCCTGGTAGACTCTGCCACGAACTTGGGCGCACCGTTTTCGGTGGCCCGCACAACCCCAATACGTTTGCAAAGGATTCAGCATGACTCCTCCCGCTCGCCGAGACGGCACACCGGACAAGGGGAAGGACGAAACGTTCTACCCTTCGTACGCAAAGCCAGCGAAGAAGCAGCACGTCCGATTGGACAAGCGGCGTGAGAACGCCCGCAAGAACGAGCCCCACCCGCTGGAAGACAACTGGTGGGACGACGATGACACGAATGGCACGAAGGCTCGGAAGCAGAAGTCCGAAGGCATTCGCCTGCAAAAAGTGCTCGCGCAGGCCGGCGTGGCGTCGCGCCGCCACGCGGAGGTGATGATTGACCAAGGCCGCGTGGAGGTCAACGGCAAGATCATCACCGTCCAGGGAACGCGCGTGAACCCCAATGTGGACATCATCCGCGTCGACGGCACCCGCATCAACGTCAACGAGGAGTTGGAGTACGTCGCGTTTAATAAGCCGCGCGGGGTGCACACCACGATGCGCGACGAGATGGACCGCATCTCCGTCGGCTCCTACCTGTCCGAGCGCACCGCGGCCGGGCAGCGCCTGTTCCACGTGGGCCGCCTCGACGCCGACACCGAGGGGCTCCTCCTGTTGACCAACGACGGCGAGCTGGCCAACCGCCTCACGCACCCGAAGTACAAGGTGACCAAGACCTACTTGGCAACGGTGCTGGGCGAGGCCAAGGGCGACCTGGTGAAGAAGCTGAAGGAGGGCGTCGTGCTTGACGACGGCACCGTGACCGTCGACTACGCGCAGATCGTCGACGTGCACAACGGCCAGTCCATCGTCCGCGTGGAGTTGCACGAGGGCCGCAAGCACATCGTGCGCCGCATGCTCAAGGAGTGCGGCTTCCCGGTGCAGCGCCTGGTGCGCACCAAGGTGCACACCGTTCAGCTGGGAGACATGAAGCCCGGTTCCATGCGCGTGCTGAACTCTGCCGAGCTGGCCTCCCTGTACAAGGTGGTGGATATGTAATGGCTGACGCAACGCAGCTTTCGAACATGCCGGACGGCGGGCTCATTCTCGCCGTCGACGGCCCTTCCGGGACCGGCAAGTCCACCACCTGCCGCGCGCTGGCGAAGTCGCTGGGCGCGAAGTACGTGGATACGGGCGCGATGTACCGCGTGGCCACGCTTGCGGTGCTCCGCGCCGGAGTCGACCCGGCCGACACCGACGCGGTGGTGGCGGCGACCGCCGATCTGCCGCTCGAAGTCTCGGACGACCCAGATTCTAAGCAGGTGCTCCTCGGCGGCGAGGACGTCTCGAGCGAGATCCGCGGCCCAGAGGTCACCCGCAACGTTTCGGCGGTCTCCGCCATTCCGCAAGTCCGCGTGAACTTGGTCGAGCTCCAGCGCAAGCTGGCCCGCGAGGCCCACCGCGCCATCGTGGAGGGGCGCGACATCGGGACGGTGGTGCTTGCCGACGCCCCCGCGAAGGCCTTCATGACCGCCTCGGCCCAGGTGCGCGCGCAGCGCCGCTACGACCAGGACATCGCCGCGGGACGCAACGCCGACTTTGACACCGTGCTCGCGGACGTGCAGCGCCGCGACGAGCTCGACTCGTCCCGTGCGACCAGCCCGCTGAAGCCCGCGGAGGACGCGGAGGTCATCGACACCTCCGAGATGACCCCCGAGCAGGTGCTTGACGCCCTGACCGGGCTGATTGAAAGGAGCGCGAAATGACACACCGCGAGGAACCGGAAACCCAGTTCATTCAGCCTGGGATCGACGCGTCCGGCTACGACGACCTGGACCCCGCCGAGGTAGGTGCCGACGACGCGGAGTTCTACGACGCCGACTTTGACGTCCATGATTTCGACGACGCCGATTTCGCAGCCCCCGATTACGGCGAGGACAGCGAGGGCCCTGAAAACACGGACGACTACACCGACGAGGACTGGGCCGAGGTCGAAGAGGCCTTCGGCATCATGCGCCCGAACGTGGTGGAGGAGAACCTGCCCACCGTGGCCATCGTCGGCCGTCCGAACGTGGGCAAGTCCAGCCTGGTCAACCGCTTCCTCGGCCGCCGCGAGGCCGTGGTGGAGGACCACCCGGGTGTGACTCGTGACCGCGTGAGCTACCTGGCCGACTGGGGCGGGCGCCGCTTCTGGGTGCAAGACACCGGCGGCTGGGACCCGAACGCCCGCGGCATCCACGGCGCGATCGCCCGCCAGGCGGAGGCCGCGATGGAAACGGCCGATGTGATCGTCATGGTGGTGGACGCGCAGACCGCCATCACGGAGACGGATTCCGTGATGGCGCGCAACCTGCAGCGCTCTCCGGTCCCGGTGATCCTGGTGGCGAACAAGTTTGAGTCAGAATCCCAGTGGGGTGACGCGGCGGAGTTCTACGGGCTCGGCCTGGGCGACCTGTGGCCCGTCTCCGCGCTGCACGGCCGCGGAGGCGCCGACGTGTTGGACGAGATTCTGCGCCTCTTCCCGGACGAGCCGCGCGCGAAATCCTCCATCACGGACGGTCCACGCCGAGTCGCGCTGGTGGGCCGCCCGAACGTGGGCAAATCCAGCCTGCTGAACAAGCTGTCCAAGTCGCACCGCTCGGTGGTAGACAACGTCGCTGGCACCACGGTGGACCCGGTGGATGAGATGATCCAGCTGGATGAGCACCTGTGGAAGTTCATCGACACCGCTGGCCTGCGCAAGAAGGTGAAGAACGCGCAGGGGCACGAGTACTACGCCAGCCTGCGCACCCGCGGCACGATCGACGCGGCGGAGGTCTGCGTGGTGCTCATCGACGCCTCCGAGGAGATCTCCGAGCAGGACCAGCGCGTCATCTCGATGGTGTTGGAGGCCGGCAAGGCGATGGTCATCTGCTTTAACAAGTGGGACCTCATGGACGAGGACCGCCGCTACTACTTTGACCGCGAGTTCGACGAGATGATGGGGCACCTCCCGTGGGTGACCAAGCTCAACATCTCCGCAGACACGGGTCGCGGCCTGCACCGCCTCGAGCCGGCGATGGCGCAGGCGCTGGAGAACTGGGACAAGCGCGTCTCCACCGGCCAGCTGAACAACTGGCTGCGCGAGGCGATCGCGGCGAACCCGCCGCCGATGAAGAACAACCGCCTGCCCAAGCTGCTCTTCGCCACGATGGCGACCACGCGCCCGCCGACACTGGTGCTGTTTACCACCGGCTTCCTGGACGCCGGTTACCGCCGCTACCTGGAGCGCAAGTTCCGCGAGCAGTTCGGCTACCACGGCACGCCGGTGCGCATCGCCGTGCGCGTGCGCGAGCGCAACCCTCGCCGCCGCAAGTAGGGGCCGCTGGCTTATCGACGCCCCCGCTCACCCCTCCTTCCCGTACACAAACGCGTCCGTGCGATAGGGAAGAGGGATGCGCTGGCCGGGCTCGAAACCGAGGCGGTCGTGCAGGTACCAGTCCAGGTTGGCCACCATCTTCGCGCGCGTCTTCTCGTTGGCGCGCAGCCAGTACGAGCGCGAGGCCATGAGCTCGAAGCACTGGTCCGTAGTGACAATCTGTGCCCAGGTGTCGCGCACCTCGCCCTCCAGCGTCCACGGGGTTGCTACGTCGGGGTAGAACCCGGCGCGCTGGACGTCGCCGGAGTGCATGATGCGGCTTAAGCGCAGCACCCACGGGTGGTTGACGGCAAGGGTGTTCCAGCACAGCAGGAGCTTGCCGCCCGGGCTCGTGATCCGCGCGGCCTCCGCGCTCGCCGTCGCGGTGTCCACCCAGTGCCAGGTTTGCGCGCAAGTGACGGCGTCGACGGCACCGTCGGCCAGCCCGGTTGCTTCGGCCGTCGCCCGCCAGGTGGGGACGTTGGGGAGCTTGTCCCGCAGGACGCGGACCATGTCCGCGGACGGGTCGCAGGCGAGGACCTGGCGCGTGGACTCGGAGTCGGCCCCGGCGCCGAGGAGCTCGGTGAGCTTGCCGGTCCCGGCGCCGATGTCCACGATGCGGGTGCCGCCGGCGCGCTGGGGAGGGTCCGCGATGAGGGCTGGGACTGAGGGCGGGTAGGAGGGACGGATGGCGTCGTAAAGCACTGCACCGCTGTTGAACGCACTGGCTGAGCTGCTGCGATGCTGTGCGTCGCGGAACGCTGGCTGCTGCTTCCCACTCGGCTTCATAATGGACTAATCTACCGATACGAATCTTGATGGAGGAACTATGGCAGCACGGCGCCTCGTGGCGCTGCTCGTCGCGGCGGGCCTGGCGCTGAGCAGCGCTGGTTGCGGGAGCGGCGAGCAGCTGGACGCCGCCGACGCTGACCTGATCGCGCCCTCCATTCCGCGGGACGAGGTTGCCGAGGTGCAGCCGTGGAGCAAGCCGGAGACGCAGCGGCGCACCATTAAGGTGGGCCAGCGAGACCGGAGCTTCCTCTTGAGCCTGCCGGCGGGCGCGCGGGAGCGCTCGCGGCTCCCGCTGATCTTTGCGTTCCACGGGTACATGGAGGACGCGGCGTCGATGCGGAAGTACTCGCAGCTCGATGGGGCAGATGCCATCGTTGTGTACATGGATGGCGTGGACCGGGCGTGGGCGCCCGCCCCGTACGCCAAGACGACCGGCGGGGACGACCTGGCGTTCGTGGACGCCGTGCGCGAGCAGGTGACAGGCGAATTCTCGGTGGACAAGGCGCGAGTGTTTGCCACGGGGCTGTCCAACGGGGGCGGGTTCGCCTCCTACGTGGGCTGCCAGCGCCCGCAGGATTTTACTGCGGTGGCGTCGGTGTCGGCGGCGTTCTACCAGCGCGTCTCGCAGGGGTGTTCCTCCATCCCGATTAAGCACGTGGACTTTCACGGCACGAACGACTCCGTGATGAGCTACTTCGGCGGCCAGCGCCACGACACGGCGTACGAGTCCGTCGAGGCAATGCTGGCGGAGGCGGCGGAGCGCAACCACTGCGACGCGGAGTACGTGGAAAAGCCGCTTTCAGACACCGTGACCGAGCTGCGGTGGGACGGCTGCGACGCGCCGTTGGTGCACTACCGCGTGGACGGCGGCCCGCACATTTGGCAGGGCGGCACGGTGGATTCGTCGCGGACGACCTCTGCAGGATTTGCCACACGAACGCAGCTGGCGTTTTTCGGCGTGCCGTTTGGCTCAGTGTCGGACCCGTAATGTGCGCCAGGTGCCCTATGCTTGGGCATTGTGATGCAGAACTCTGACGACGCGACCAGGACGGCCATTGTGGTGTACAACCCGGTCAAGATCGATGAGACGACGCTGCGCTCCCAGGTCGAGCGCTACGCGCCGGACGGCTGGCACATCGAGTGGGTGCGCACCACACCGGACGATTCCGGCGAGGCGGAGGTGGCCGCGGCGCACCACCCGGACGTCGAGCTTGTACTGGTGGCCGGCGGCGACGGGACGGTGCGCGAGATCGCCACGTCGCTTGCGGGATCCGGCATCGCGCTGGGCATCGTGCCGACCGGCACCGGCAACTTGCTCGCGCGCAACCTGCGCCTCGACCTCGGCCTCGAGGAGTCCGTGCGGCGGGCGTTTCGCGGGGAGCACAAGCTTATCGACGTCTGCCGCGCCAAACTTTCACGCCCCGACGGCTCCAACGAGCGTCTCGGCTTCGTGGTGATGGCTGGCGTCGGCCTGGACGCGCAGATGATCGAGTACACCGACGAGGGGCTCAAGAAGAAGATCGGTCCGCTGGCGTACGTCTCCGGCATTGCGAAGTCGCTGCGCGGCGGCAACCGGATCAAGGCGTCCTTCGTGGTGGACGGGGACCATACTCACTCGCAGCGGTTGCACACGCTGATCTTTGGTAACTGCGGAGAGCTGATCAATCAGGTGCCGTTGTTGCCTGAGGCCAGGCCGGACGACGGCGTCCTCGATGCCGTCGGCATGGCGCCGCGCGGTCCCGTCGGGTGGGCGAAAATCGGCCTCAACCTTGTGGTCAACAAGGCGGCGAAACTCCGCGGGCGGAAGCCTGATCCGGCGGTGGTGGAATTCGCGGACCTGCTGTATTCGCGGGGCAGCTACGCGCGGGCCTCGTTTGCAGAGCCGGAAATCTTCGAAGTGGACGGGGACCCCGTGGGTGAGGTGACGGCGGTGGAGATCTCCGTCGACGCGGGCGCGCTGAAGGTGTGCGTGTAGCCGCCTACTGTTGTGTCGCGGATCGCTCCCGCGGACGGTGTGTGACATAAGTGGCGGTGCTCCCTCTCCTACGGGATACTGTGTGCGAACTTGGTTCAGCCTCAGCAGTAAGGAGATGCTTATGCGAGCATCGGTTGGTAGTTATGCGGGAGCGGTTGTCGTCGGGCTCTCGCTGAGCGCGTGTAGCGCGTCGGAGGAAGTTCCGACGGTGCCGGAGTTTCAGTTTAAGAGCGGGACGTTGGCGATCGGGGAGTTTTCCAGCAGTTCTGTCGAGGGCAATCTGTTCGACCCGTGCACGGAGATTTCCCCGGAGGAGTACGAGGCGGCTGGCATTCCGGATGTGAGGCCGGTGCCGGCCGATCAACAAGTGCCCGGGTACAACTCGTGCGACACCGGCCTCTACGAGGACAAGGTCGGACAACGCCTCGTAATTTCCGGCGGGAGCAGGAGCGAAGCGGGATACAAGACAAGTTCGGATAACCACCTGGAGTACCCAGAATCGGTCGTTCCCGGTTTGTACACCATCACCAGTGATTTGTCTGGAGTGTGCATCGCACAAGTCGATACGGAACGGGGCGGACTGAAAGTGCAGATGTCGGCCCAGGGACTCGGGAGCGAAGATGTTGATAGCTGCCAAGTCGCGCGGGAGACAATCGAAAACCTCTACAAGGCTGTGAACACCGATGAGGAGGAGCAGTAAATGAGCGCCAACGATCGTCGAGTACTCGCAGCCCTCATGATCGCGCAGGCGTTCCTCGCCGTCTCGGCGTGCAGTAGCGATACAGAGGAACAATCGGCACCCGACGCGCCGCCGGTATTCCATTTTGCCAGCGGAGACCTCGCAATCGGCGAGTTCTACTCAGATGAGGTAGAAGGTAACCTTTTCGACCCCTGCACGGGTATCTCAGCAGAGGAATACGCGGCCGCGGGGATTACCGGCGTCGAGGCCTTTGATAGCGAGTTTGGCGACCCGGGCGTCGTCATGTCGTGCAACACCGCCGACCCGTCCGCGCAAGAGACTCGGCGAATCATGATCTCGACGGTAGGAGAGAACACAATCAAGTCGCTGGGTGGCAGCCAGATTGAACACCCAGATTCCACGGTGCCGGGGCTCTATACGGTGACGGAAGGCGCAAACGGCGGCTGCGCTGCGCAGGTGGATACCGAGCGGGGAGCGCTCTCGATAAGTCGCTGGAAGTACAATGCCCAGGGCCGGGAGGACGAAGTGTGCCGCGCGGCGCAGAAAGAGCTCGAGGAGCTTTACGACGCCACGCAGCAGGCGTCGTAGCAGTGGATGTTTCCGCGGCATGTGGAAGGAAACAGTTCCCGCAAGGGGGCTCAGAACCCCCGAACCCCCGTAAAGAAAATTGTCGGACTGACAGGATTTGAACCTGCGACCCCCACACCCCCAGTGTGGTGCGCTACCAAACTGCGCCACAGCCCGTCCGTTACTGCATTCGCGGTAACTCGGCTAGATTACAACACTGTCACTCGAAACGGAAAATTGCCAGGTCAGCGGGCAAACCTTGCTACTGCACATCGCCGTCCAGGTAGACCCACGCGCCGTCCTCGCGGACGAAGCGTGAGACCTCGCGCTGCACGCCGGCGGGGGAGTAGGCCGCAAACTCGACCACGCCCTCGGAATCGAAGAGTGAGCCGCCCTTGGTGCGCACAATCTGCAGGCGATTGAACTCAAGGCCCTCGGAGGGAAGCTTCGACAACGCCGGGCGCGTTGCCTTCGCCCAGGTGGAGTGGAGGTAGTCCGCGAGGCCGCCCACGAAGGCGGTGTAGCGCGAGCGCATCAACGCCTCGGCGGTCGGTGCCTTGGCGCCTCGGTGGAGCGCGCCGCAGCACGCCGCGTAGGGCTTACCGGTGCCGCAGGGGCACGGTTGCATGTCCGCGATGCGCGGCTGTTGCCGCCTGACGCCCGCCACGTTAGCGCTGCTTGTCGCGCTCGCGGCGCTGCTCGACGGTGGCGGTATCTACCGTGGTCGTGATGTCGCCTGCGGCAATGTAGCCGTCGACGGTGGACGCGGCGCCGGCGGCGCGCAGCGTCTGGACCTGCTCGTCGGTGAGGTCGCCGTAGAGCGTGATGTGGCGGGTGAAGGTGGTGTCGGCGTCGTGGGTGACTTCCACGCGGACGTCGTCAAGCTTCATGCCCTTGGCCGCGCTCCTGATGGCCTGCGAGCACGAGGCCGCGAGCGCGGACATGAACAGGCCGGTGGACGTGACGCCCTGGCCCTTGCCGCCGGCGTTCTTCGCGCGGTCCGTGGTGATCTCGCGGTTCGAAGTGCGCACCACATCGCCGTACTTGGTGCCGCGGGCGGAGTAGGAGATCGCGTTGGAATCGCCAGTCGGCTCCGGGGTGAACTCCGGCACGATGTACTGCTGGGCCCACGAGCCGATGATGTCGGCGGCGCGCTGCGCGGTGCCCTGGCGCGTGAGCAGGTGATCGGCCTTGTCAAGCGCCATGAGCGACTTGGGGTAGCGGGTGAGCTGGAAGATGGTCTGGGCGTTGTCGATGCCCACGGTGACGTCGATAGGCGAGTGCACCAGCAGCAGCGGTTTACGGATCTTGCCCAGGTACTCCTCCGGGTTCGTCTCCGCGAGGTCTTCGAGGAAGTGGCGCGAGATGACCAGGTCGCGGCCGCCCAGCGTGACGTGCACCGAGCCGCTGCGGTCCGCCTCGCCGATCTTGTCGGCGTAGTGCAACACGGAGTGGGCGGGATCGAAGGGGGCGCCGACGGTGGCCACCATCTTGAGCATCTTCTTCAGCTCCGGGCGCGTCGCGGCCTTGAGCGTTGCCGCGCCGCCGAGCGAGTGCCCCATAATGAGCTGCGGGGCGGTGTAGTTCTCCTCCATCCACTGCGCCACGGCCACGATGTCATCAACGTTTTGGTTAAACGAGGTCTCGGCGAACTCGCCCTTGGACTGACCCAGGCCGGGGAAGTCGAAGCGCACGGTGGCAATCCCGTGCTCCGTCAGGCGCTTGGAAATACGCGATGCGCCGGGGGTGTGGCGGGAGCCCGCGAAGCAGTGCGCGAAGATGGCGTACGCCTTCGCCGGGCCGTCCGGACGGTCCATCGTTGCGGCAAGCTCCACGCCCGTGGAGGACGGAATTTTCAGGTTGAGAGATTTCATGTCGCGGACTTCCCCTTGTGTGTGGTTGATTCGCGCTGCTTCGAGGCTGCTGCGAGACTGGCTTCAATACAATCTAAGGCACAAATAAGCTAGCAACAACAGTCCTCCCGCGACCTGCATCGCGGGGGTAAAACCGCTGCGCCTAGACTTTGAGGCAATACTGCGGCGACAGAGCGTTACAGAGCGATACAGTGCGACGAGGAAGGACGGTTAAGCGCATGGGAGCATTCGACTGGTTCTGGAAGGCCATGGGCTCAACATCTGAGCGCAACAACAAGAAATCCAAGGGCATCGTTGCCGGCGCCCACGAGCTGATCCCGAGCATTGAGCAGCTTGACGACGCCGCGCTGGCCGCCGCCATCCGAGACACCGTCTCCGGCGGCGCGATCAAGGACAAGCAGCGCTTCCTTGCCATCCTGTCGGTCGCCTCCAAACGCACGCTCGGCTTGCTGCCGTTCGACGTGCAGAACCAGGCGGTCCTGCGTCTGCTCGAGGGCGACGTCATCCAGATGGCCACCGGTGAGGGCAAGACGCTTGTCGGCGCGATGGCGGCCACGGGGTTCGGGCTGACCGGCAAGCGCGTCCACGTCATCACCGTGAACAATTACCTGGCGGACCGCGATGCGGAATGGATGCGCCCGCTCGTCGAATTCTTCGGCCTGCGCGTCGCCTCCGTGACGGAGAACAGCTCCCGCGAGGAGCGCACCGCCGCCTACCGCAGCGACATCGTCTACGCGCCCGTTACTGAAATCGGCTTCGACCACCTGCGGGACAACCAGATCACCTCGCGCGCTCAGACCGTCCAGGCCCCGGCGGACGTCGCCCTGGTCGACGAGGCGGACAGCGTGCTTGTCGACGAAGCCCTTGTCCCCCTCGTCCTCGCCGGCTCCGAAGGAGCGACCCAGACCACCGGGCGCATCACCGAGGCCGTCTCCCACTTGCGCGAGGGCAAGGACTACGCGATCGACGCCGAGGGGCGCAACGTCTTCCTCACCGACGAAGGCGCCGAGCACGTGGAACGCCTGCTGGGCATCGACTCGCTCTACGGCGACGGGCAGATTGGCGACACCCTCGTGCGCGTCAACCTCGCCCTGCACGCGAAGGCGCTGCTGATCCGCGACGTCCACTACATCGTGGAGGACGGCAAGGTCGCGCTTGTCGACGCCTCCCGCGGCCGCGTCGCCGAACTGCAGCGCTGGCCGGACGGCCTGCAGGCGGCCGTGGAAGCCAAGGAAGGCCTCACCGTCTCTGAGGGCGGCCGGATCCTGGACTCCATTACGCTCCAAGCGCTGATGCGTCGCTACCCAACCGTGTGCGGGATGACCGGCACCGCGGTCGAAGCTACCGACCAGCTCCGCTCGTTCTACGACCTCCACGTCGCTGTGATTGACCGGGCCAACGAGCTGCAGCGCTTCGACGAGGCGGACCGCATCTACGCCACGATGGAGGAGAAGAACAAGGCCATCGTCGACGAGGTTGCGCACCTGAACTCGACCCGCCAGCCGGTGCTCGTGGGCACCCACGATGTCGCAGAATCCGAGGCGCTCGCCGAGGCGCTGGAGGCCCGCGGCGTGTCCGTGAACGTGCTCAACGCGAAAAACGACGCAGAGGAGGCCCGCATCATCGCAGAGGCGGGCGACCTCGGCCGCGTGACCGTCTCGACGCAGATGGCTGGCCGCGGCACCGACATCCGCCTCGGCGGTGCGGACGAGACGGATCACGACAAGGTCGCGGCGCTCGGGGGCCTGGCGGTCATCGGTACTGCGCGCCACCGCTCCGCGCGCCTGGACAACCAGCTCCGCGGGCGCGCTGGCCGCCAGGGCGACCCGGGCCTGAGCCTGTTCTTCGTCTCGCTGGAGGATGACGTCGTGGCCACAGGCGGCGCGGACGAACAGGTCACCGCCCACCCGGACGAGACCGGCCGGATCGAATCCAACCGCATCCAGCAGTTTGTCGAGCACTGCCAGCGCGTCACTGAAGGCCAGCTGCTGGAGATCCATTCCCAGACCTGGAAGTACAACAAGCTGCTCGCCGACCACCGCGACATCCTTGACCAGCGCCGCGCGGTCCTCCTGGACACCGACACCGCGTGGCGCGAGCTCGCCGAGCGTAGCCCGCAGCGCGCCGCGGAGCTGGAGCATCTGCCGCAGGAGGTCCGGGAGCAGGCGGCCCGCGACATCATGCTCTACCACCTCGACACTGAGTGGTCGGAGTACCTCGGGCTCATGGACGACGTACGCGAGTCCATCCACCTGCGCGCCATCGCCCGCGAAACCCCGATCACCGAGTACCACCGCATCGCCGTGCGCGAGTTCAAGGAGCTGGCAAACCGGGCCGTCGACCAGGCAGTCGACACGTTCGAGCAGGTGCCTATCGACGCCAACGGCGCCCACCTCGCCGACGCCGGCTGGAAGCGGCCCAGCGCCACCTGGACTTACATGGTCTCGGATAACCCGCTGGCCGGGTCGGGCAACAGCGTGATCTCCGGCATTGGCAATATTTTCCGGTAGGCGAGTGGTGGGGAAATCCTGTGGAGTGGTGGCAAACACCCCCGCGGGAGCCGCGAGCCGGTAGTATGACAGGCAGCTAACTGAAAACCTCGACATTGGTGCGCCTCGCTGGCCCGTGCACGCGGGGTGCGCCGATTTCACACATAGTCAGGAGTAAGTGATGAGCGATAACACCGGTAACCCGCAGAACCAGGTGGAAACGACGTCGGTGTTCCGTGCGGACCTGCTGAAGGAGATGGAGTCTGGCGCGTCCGCCTCCAAGGACGGCATCACCGGCGCGGAAAACCTCCCCGAGGGCGCGGCACTGCTGGTAGTTAAGCGCGGCCCGAACGCCGGCGCTCGCTTCCTGCTGGACCAGGACTCGACCACCGCGGGCCGCCACCCGGAGGCAGACATCTTCCTCGACGACGTCACCGTGTCCCGCCGCCACGCAGAGTTCCGCCGCACCGAAGACTCCTTCGAGGTCGTCGATGTGGGATCGCTCAACGGCACCTACGTCAACCGCGAGCCGCGCAACTCCCAGACGCTGTCCACGGGCGACGAGATCCAGATCGGCAAGTTCCGCCTCGTCTTTATCGCGGACGAGAAGTAGACTCGCTCCGACCAGAGCCCCCCACGTACCCGCGCCCCTGACAACGGGGCGCTCTTTACGCAACGAAAGATCCACCACCAGTGAGCGCACTCCGCAAAACTTCCCCGCTGAAGCCGACGGGCACGACCCAGCAGGCGAAAACCATGTCGATCGGCGTGGTCCTTGAACGCCTCCGCGAGGAGTTCCCGGACGTGACCGTCTCCAAGATTCGCTACCTGGAGTCCGAGGGGCTCATCACCCCGCAGCGCACCGCGTCCGGCTACCGCCGCTTCACCGACGCGGACGTGGAGCGCCTCCGCTACATCCTGGTCACCCAGCGCGACAACTACCTGCCGCTGAAGGTGATCCGCGAGCAGCTCGAGGCGATGGATTCGGGCGAGGTCGCCGCCCTGATGGCGCCCGACGCGGAAAGCGGCGCGCCGATGGTGTCGCCGGAGAACTTCCGGGCGCCCGCATCCACCAAGCTCACCGAGACCGACGTGGCCGCGCAGGCCGAGACCGACGCGGCAACCGTCGCCGAGCTGACCAAAGCCGGGCTGATTAGCCCGGACGCGGCCGGCCACTACACGGCCGACGACGTCCAGGTGGTCACGACCGCGCTCTCCCTCGGCGAGTTCGGCGTGGACATCCGCCACCTGAAGACGCTGCGCACCGCCGCAGCGCGCCAGGTCGACCTCATCGCCCGCGTCGCGGAGCCGATTGCGAAGTCCGGCAAGGACACCGCGCAGCAGCAGGCCGAGGAGACCGGCCAGCAGATGTCCGCGCTCGTCGTCTCGCTGCACGCGTCGCTGGTGAAGAATCAGCTCCGCCACCGACTGGGCCACTAGCGCTTCACGACGCCACCGCCCCCGCCCGCCTCCATCCAGGTGCGCCGCGGGGGCGTTCCTGTGCGCTACCCAATTTCGGGGGAGGGGCGTGGCTCGGCCCGCGTGCGGACGCGGAATCCGCACGCCACGCGACTGCTGCGGCTGGTGGGGCGCATGTGGTTGGTGGGGCGAGGGGAGTCTCAACGTGAAGTTGAGGGTTAGAGTTCGGCGTGTTGCGCGAGCAAAGGTTGACCGAAAGCCTATGCTTGGCATTTAATAAAGCACATAGGCACTACGCCAAACTTCATGGGAGTAATTACGTGACTACACACAACGGACACGGCACTACCGGCGACGCCCCCATCCAGGAGTCGCTCTTTGACATCGGACCGTCGGATGAGGTGGGGTACCGCGTGCCCATCGCCTGCCAGGTTGCCGGCATTACGTACCGCCAGCTCGACTACTGGGCGCGCACCGAGCTCGTCCGTCCGTCGATCCGCGGCGCAAAAGGCTCCGGCTCCCAGCGCCTTTACTCGTTCAAGGACGTGCTGGTGCTGAAGATTGTGAAGCGCCTGCTTGACACTGGCATCTCGCTGCAGAACATCCGCCTCGCGGTGGAGAAGCTGCGCGACCGCGGTGTGAACGACATCGCGGAGATCACCCTGGTCTCGGACGGCGCAACGGTCTACGAATGCCGCAGCAACGAGGAGATCATCGACCTTCTCGGCGGCGGCCAGGGCGTGTTCGGCATCGCCGTGCCGCAGATTATGAAGGAGCTTTCGGGCACCATCTCCGCGTTCCCGGCGGAGCGCGTGATTACCGAGGACGACGCCCCGGTCGCAGAGGTCACCGGGATTGACGAGCTCGCCGCGCGCCGTCGCCGCAAGTCCTCCTAGCCGGTTCTGCTCCACTCCCACCATCGCGCCCCGCACTGATCGGGGCGCGATTTTTTACGCCCGAGGGCGTCCCCGCGCCTACTTCACGCCGGCGGCCGACTTCACGGCGTCGGTAAGCCCCTCGGCACCATCGACGTGGTGGTCGGATGACGCGACATTGCGCAGCCCCTGGTCCTGCGGCTCGCCGCCGACGTGCACCACCGTGACGTCGACGCCCTGGTCGGTGAACGGCCTGACCGCGTTGGCAAACTCCTCGTCGTTTCCGGCGTCAGCGGTGCCGGTGGTCACCACGACGATCCGCACTGGGTCGCCCCACTGCGCAGCGGCGCCGGCCGCGGCGAGGACCGCCTCGCGGGTCTGCGGCACGCCGCCGGTGAGGAAGCGGTGCACCGCCTGGTCGACGTCGCCCGCGTTGCCCGTCAGGGCGACGTTGTCGCGGTAACCGCGGGTCACGCCCGGGTTGAGCGGCGAGGAGTAGTTCCACAGGCCGACCATCTTGCCCCGCTCGCCGACCGCACCTGCTGCTGCGCCGACCGCGTCCTTCGCCGGCTCGATGTACGGTGCCATGCCATCCGACGTGTCGAGCAGGAACAGCGTGTTCTGCACCTGGCCGGCCGCGGAATCGGACTCCGGAGCGTCCTTCTTCGCGCTCGCCTTCGCGTCGCTGCCCGCGGCGTCGGCGCCGTCGTTTGCGGTGCCGTCGGTAAGCGCGGCCCCACCCTCGGGGAGCGCCGCGGCCCAGACCATCTCCGCGATCACGGGCTGCTGCGGGTCCTGCCCATCGAACTTGTCGGCCGAGAAGCGCGCCAAGTCTTGACCCGCCCGCGACTGGTCCTCGGTCACGTCGCCGGCCGCGTTGAGCGGGATCGCCGCGTAGGACACGGCGGCATCGATCGGGGTGAACGTGAGTCCCTCGGGGACGGCGTTCTCGGACGTCGCGAGGAAAGTGTCGTCAGCACCGTCGAAGCCGTCGAGCGAGTCGACGCGCTGATCAGTCAGCGCCTTCACCGCCGCCTGGTCGTCGCCCTTCGCCAGCGTCCCGGCGACGACGGCTGACGCCGACGGCTCGTCGCTCGCTGCAAAGCGCACCTTGTCCAATCCGACCTGGTCCAGCTTCGCCTCGGCCGTACCGGCCAGGCCGACCGGCTGGTTGGCCACCACCGACGGCTCCGCCACGGCAGCGGTGCGCTTCGCGTTCGCCAGCTGCTGCTGCGTGACCGGCGTGTTCGGCGCGAGGTAGACCGCCGCATCCGCAACGTTGTCCACCAGCTGCGGCTTGACGCAGTGGTCACGGACCACGGGCGCGCTCTCCTGGTAAGTCTTCATCAGCTGCTCGGCGACCGCGTGGTCCGACGCCGCGACCGGGAGCGTGACGTCGCCGGCGACGCACTCGCCGCCGCCCTGCGCCTCGTCGGCGTCGGTACCGCGACCGAAGATGAACCACAGCAGCCCGGCGATGAGCAGCAGGACCACGAGCAGCGCAATCAACGCCTCGCCGGACAGCCTGTAGTTGTTCTTACCGTTGGAATGCCGTGCCATGTATACCGCCTTGTCAGCCGAGTCTGCTTGGATGCGCAGCGCGCAGGTAGCGCCTTGCCGCAATCTTATCCGTGCTGCACGCGTTCTAAGAGCGCGACAAGCCGATGGCGCAGCGGCGCGGCGTCTTCCGCCAATTTCCGCTGCCGGCGGACGTACTCCGCCTTGCCTTCAGCTGTCTCGATCGGCACGACTCCAAACCCGAGCTCGCGGCAGTCGTACGGCGAGGCCTCCATGTCCAGCCTCCGCGCCTCGCGCGCGAGCGCGAACGTGTCCAGCAACAGCTCGCCGGGGACGAGCGGGCCGAGCTTGGTCGCCCACTTGTACAGGTCCATCGCCACGTGCACGCAGCCTGCCTGGTCGTTCGCCGCCTGCCCCTCGCGCGTGAGCACGGTCAGGTTCAGCGGGCGCGCCGGCGGCGTGAAAAATCGGTACGCGTCAAAGTGCGTGCACTTGAGCTGATGCGCCTCAACCACAGCATCGGTCCCGGCGCGCCCCAGTCGCAGCGGCAACGCGTGGCGCGGGGTGTCCGTTCGGTAGACCATTGCCCATTCGTGCAGGCCGAAGCAGTCAAAGTGCGCGGGACGCTTCTCGACGCCCCCGAGCACCCGCCCAACCGCCTCCGCGTCCCTCCCGCGGTGGGCAACAAACGCCTCGACGTCCACGCCAACCGTGCCATCAGCGTTGACGCGGTAATCGCGCCAGGTCGCGTGGGGGAGGGCGGTGGCGTCGGCAAGCGTGCGCCCCACGCCCGGGTGCCACCGGCGCAGGTGGGCGGGGCGGAGCGGGTAGTACTCGAAGAGGAAGTCCCACACCGGGTGCGCGACGCCGTGCGTGCGGCGCTCCAGGTGCGGGGTGATCCACCGGTCCGCGCGGGCCTCGTGCGCCGCGATGAGCGCTTCGTACTCGCGCGGCTGGAGCACCTCCGGGCTACTCGTCCTCATGCGTCCAGTCTGCGACGGTGCCCACGTACTCCTCGATGAGGTCCTCGAGCGCCAGCACGCCGACCAGCTCGCCGTTGTCCCGGACCTGTGCCATGTGGGCGGAGCGCCGGTGGAGGGAGGTGAGGGCGTCGTCAAGCGTCTGCGCACCGTCGACGATGGAGAGGGGGCGGATGCGCTTCTTGGGCACCAAGGGATCGGCGTCGTCGGACTCCATGAGGTCCAAGATGTCCTTGACGTGGATGTAGCCGACCAGCACGCCCGGCTCCGTCTGGACGGGGAAGCGGGAGTACCCGGTCTCGCGCACCGCTTCCTCCACGGCGGAGAGGCGGATGCCGGACGGCTGCAGCGTGATGGTCTTCAGATCCGGCAGGCGGATCATCACTTCCTTCAGATTGCGGGTCTCGGAACGCAGGGCCTTGGCCAGGCGGGCGGTCTCCTCGGCGTCGAGCAGGCCCTCCTCGCGCGACTCCTGAATCATGTTGGCTAGCTGCTCCTGGTCGACCGTGGAATCCAGTTCGTCGCGCTGCACGATGCCGAACGCCGCAAGCGTCTTGCGGGCGATCCAGTTGAGCAGCTCAATGACCGGGCGCGTGAGCTTGATCCACACCGTCATCGCGCCGGTGAGCCACATCGCCGTGGTTTCGGGGCCGGCGATAGCGATGTTTTTTGGCACCATCTCTCCAAGCAGGATGTGCAGGTAGGAGATGATCACCAGCGCGATGGCGAAGCTCACCGGGTGCAGCAGGTTCTCGGGCAGGTTGAGCGACAGGAACGGCACCTCGATGTAGTGCGCGATCGCCGGCTCGGCGACCTTACCCAACACCAGCGAGGCGATCGTGATGCCGAACTGCGCGCCCGCCAGGTAGATCGACAGGTGCTCGGTGGCGTCGAGCACGCCCTTTGCGTCCTTCCTTCCCTGGGCGAGTAAGTTTTCAAGGCGGTCGCGGCGCGACGACACCAGCGCAAACTCGGCGCCGACAAAGAACGCGTTGGCCGCGAGGAGGAAAATGATCAGCAGAATTGCGACCCAAATGCTCATCGACGCTCACCTCCAGCAACTTCCTCAGCCTGCGCGGGGGAGACGGGGCTGAGCAGCACCCGGTCCACGCGGCGGTCATCCATGGCGGACACGCGCCCGACCCACGTTCCGGCGCCGCCGGATTCGAACCCCTCCTGGAAGTTCTCCGCGGCGTTGGGCAGCACGACCTTGTCGCCCAGCTTGGGGATCCGCCCCAGCACGGACATGATCAGGCCGCCGAGGGTTTCGTACGGGCCTTCCGGCGCGGTGTAGCCGGTGGTGGCGGTGACGTCGTCAAGCCTCACGAGCCCCGAAACCTCCCACGAGGTGCCGATGCGCTGGAAGTCGCGCTCCTGCTCCTTGTCGTCGTACTCGTCGTAGACCTCGCCGAGGATCTCCTCCACGACGTCCTCGATGGTGACCAAGCCCTGCGTGCCGCCGAACTCGTCGGCGACGAGAACGACCTGCGACCCGGCCTGGCGGACCCGGTTGAGCACCGAATCGCCGTCGAGCGTGCCCGGCACGAACGGCACCTCGCGGGCGAGGGAAGCCAGCTTCGTGGTTGCGCGGTCGGCCTTGTCCACCGAGAACGCGTCTTTGATGTGCACCACGCCGATGGTGTCGTCCAGGTCGCCGCGGCGCACCGGGAAGCGCGAGTGGCCGGACTGGCGCGCCAAGGCGATGAGGTCGGCAACGGTGTCGTCGGCATCGAGCGCGTCGATGGTGGAGCGCGGCGTCATGACCTCCTCGGCGGTGGTGTCGCCGAACTGCAGCGAGCGGTCGATCACCGCGGCGGTCTCGGCGTCCAGGCCGCCCGCCTCGGCTGAGCTGCGCACCATCGCGGTCAGCTCCTGGCCGGAGCGCGCCGACGCAAGCTCATCGGCAGGCTCCATACCGAGCTTGCGCACGACGAAGTTCGCCGACCTGTTCAGGAAATTGATGAAGCCACGGAAAAAACGGTTGAACGCGTTGACCGGCGGGACCACGAACCGGGCGGTGCCCAGCGGGTTGGTGATCGCGATATTCTTGGGCACAAGCTCACCGAACACCATGGACAGCAGCGTCGCGACGATCAGCGCGACCACCATCGCCACGACGCCGGATGCGTCCTTGTCCAAGCCCACCAGCTCAAGCAGCGGGGCGAAGTACTTGCCCAGCACCGGCTCCGCGAGGAAGCCGGATGCAAGGGTGGTGAGCGTGATGCCGAGCTGTGCGCCCGAGAGCGCGAACGAGAGGTTGGCGTGGTCGCGCGCGACGGCTTTGGCGCGCTTGTCACCTTTTTCCCTCACGTGTGCGTCGACCGCCGAGCGCTCCAGCCCGGTCATGGCGAACTCGATCGCCACGAACAGGCCCGTTGAGGCGGTGAGCAGTATGAAACCCGCAAGGGAGAGGATGGATATGAGTATGTCCATTATGGTTGCGCGTTAGCGCCCGTGACTCCTTCGTGTTCGATTCCCGCGCCGCTTGTTGCGGCCGGAGGGCTTCGCTTGACGACGCCCACGCGCAGGTTGTCCCGGCGGCGGCAGGGGAGCGCCCTCCGGCTTGCGTGCACCCGTGATCTTAACTAACGCTTCAGACATCGGGGTGACGCGGACCTCGCGCGCGTCGACACCCGCCTTCTTGAGCAACTTTTCCACTTCCTGGCGCTGGTCGTCCATGACGAGCGTGACGACGGTGCCGGACGTGCCCGCGCGGGCGGTGCGCCCGGCGCGGTGCAGGTACGCCTTGTGCTCGGCGGGCGGGTCGACGTGGACGACGAGCGAGACGTCGTTGATGTCGATGCCGCGCGCCGCGATGTCTGTGGCCACGAGCACGGGCGTGGAACCGTCGCCGAAGCCCTCGATCGCCCGCGTGCGCGCGCCCTGGCCCTTGTCGCCGTGCAGGCCCTGCGCGTTGATGCCGACGCGGCGCAGCTTCTTCACCTGGCGGTCCACGCCGTGCTTCGTGCGCATGAACATGATCGTTTTGCCGTCGCGAGCGGCGATCTGGAGGACGATCTCGTTGCGCTCCTCGCGGCCGCCGACGAGCAGCCGGACGTGCTCCATCGTGTCCACCGCCGCCTCGACGGGCGCGGTCGAGTGCGTCACCGGGTCGTGCATGTAGCGGGCCACGAGCTTCTCGACGTCCCCGTCAAGCGTCGCCGAGAACAGCAGCCGCTGCCCGTTCTCGGGCGTGCGGTCGAGCAGCTTGCGTACCTGGGGGAGGAAGCCCATGTCGGCCATCTGGTCGGCCTCGTCGAGCGCTGTGATTTCCACCGCGTCGAGGGAGAGCTTCTTCTGGCCGATGAGGTCCTGCGCGCGCCCCGGCGTGGCCACGAGCAGGTCGACGGGGGCGGCAAGCGCGCGGATGTGCTTGTTCACGTTGACGCCGCCCACGACTTCGAGGATGCGGAGGCCGAGAGCTGCGGCGGCGTCGTCAAGCCTTTCGCGGATCTGCGCGGCGAGCTCTCGGGTGGGCGCGAGCACGAGGCCGCGTGGATGGCCCGGGCGGCTGGGAGCGCCGGCGAGGCGGGCGAGGATGGGCAGGCCGAACGTGAATGTTTTGCCGGATCCGGTGGGGCCGCGGCCGAGGACATCGCGGCCGGCGAGCGCGTCCGGGATCGCCGCCTCCTGGATGGGGAACGGGTGCTCGATGCCCTGGCGTGTGAGCACTGTGACCACGGGTTGTGGCAGGCCGAGTTCGGCGAAAGTTGTGGGAGACGGTGTCGACGATGTCATTGCGACCACTTTAGCGCGCGAAAACCCCAAACCCTATTAGACGCACGCGGCGGGCCTGCGGTTCCCTCCGCGTCAGGTTTTGGAAGACTTCTCACACTTTGCCGTTTACGCTGTTCAGCGCGTTGTGGTGCGGCTATGCTCTGGGGCATGACGCTTATCGACGCCCTCATCCACCACGACCGCAACGGCATTGCCATCATCGCCGATGCGGCGGAGTCGAGCGTCGACGCGCTGGTCGACCGCGGGATGGAGCGCGATCGCGCCGAACAACTGATGGGCGCGGCCGAGGTCTACTTCGGGCAGGTGCGCAACCGCCGGGCGCAGGACGCGTGCGTCGCGGCGGCGCGCGAAAATCAGCACCGGTTGGAGACGCTGGCGTTTATTGCGCGGTCGTCGAGAAGCTTGGAGACAGACGCGGACCGGTGGAAATACCGCACCACGTTGTGCGAAACGCGCGGCGACCTCCGCGCGATCACACGGCGGGCCAGGGCGTTGAAGAAGGAACTGCAGCCGGCGCGGCCGCGGGAGCCGAAGGCGACCATCACGTTCCACGACCAGGGCTGGTCCACTATGCACCTCACCGCGCGCACCAGCGACGTGCTGCCGCTGTTTGAGGCGGCGAAGGGCGACCCGGCGGGCTGGGCGAAGGGCGGAGGCGCGACCGCGGCCCCCGCGGCGGCGTTGACCACGGTGCTCAACATGGACATCGGCGACTTTGCGCAGTGGCGCAAGCACCCCGAGCGCACCGACGAGATCGAGGTGCAGCTCACCAACGGCGAATGGCTCACCGGCGCGGAGCTGATCAACCGGAAGCTGCGGGAGTCTGGGTACATCGCGTTGATCTCGCCAACCGACGGGCCGATCAACCTCTACGGCACCACGCTGCGCCACGCGTCCCGCGAGATGCGCCTCCTCATGAGCGCGGATGCGCCCACCTGCGCGTGGAAAGACTGCAACCAGCCCGCGGACTTCTCGGAGGCGCACCACATCCACGAGTGGTCGAAAGGCGGGACGACGACGATTGACAATCTCTGCTGGTTGTGCACGTACCACAATCGGCAAAACGGCCGCCCGCACCGCGGCCGGATGGAGCGCGTCGACGGGCAGATCGTATGGAAAAGCCCCGGAGGCTACGTCACGCCCCGGGGCAGAAACCACGGCGATCCGTGGGTGCGCGCAAAACGGTTGGCCACCACAGCGGCTACCGGCCCGCCCGATAAGTAGGTTTTTGCTTACGCGTCGATTTCTTCGCGGCTTCCCGACCACGTGGTGTGATAGGTGCCGTCCATGTCGACGCGCTTGTAGGTGTGCGCGCCGAAGAAGTCGCGCTGGCCCTGGATCAGCGCTGCCGGGAGGCGGTTCGAGCGCAGCGAGTCGTAGTACGACAGCGACGACGCGAAGACCGGGACCGGCAGGCCGAGTTGGGTGGCGGTGATGACGACGCGGCGCCAGGCGTCGATAAGCCCGCCCTCGAGCTCCTGCTTGAAGTACGGGTCGAGCAGCAGGGAGGGCAGCTTGGGGTCGTTCTCGTAGGCCTCGGTGATGCGGTTGAGGAACTTCGCGCGGATGATGCAGCCGCCGCGCCAGATGCGCGCGAGCGCGCCCGGCTCGAGATCCCAGCCGTACTCCTGCGAACCGGCGTTGATCTCGTCGAAACCCTGCGCGTACGCGACGAGCTTGGAGGCGTAGAGCGCGCGGCGCACGTCCTCGACGAAGGCGTCCTTGTCCACGCCGAGGTCATCGAGCGTGGTCACCTCGCCAGCGGGCAGCCCGATGCGCTGGGCGGCCTCGCGCTGGGCAATTGCCGACGACAACGCGCGCGCAAACACCGCCTCGCCGATCCCTGTGACCGGCACACCGAGGTCGAGCGCCTCCTTGACGGTCCAGCGGCCGGTGCCCTTTTGGCCGGCGGCGTCCAGGATGACGTCGATGAACGGCTTGCCCGTCTTCGCGTCGGTCTGACGCAGCACCTCGGCGGTGATCTCGATGAGGTAGGAGTCCAGGTCGCCCTCGTTCCAGGTGCTGAAGATGTCCGCAAGCTCGGCGGGCGTGAGGCCGGCGCCGTAGCGGAGGAGATGGTAGGCCTCGCCGATCACCTGCATGTCGGCGTACTCGATGCCGTTGTGGACCATCTTGACAAAGTGGCCGGCGCCGTCGGGGCCGATGTGGGTGACGCACGGGGAGCCGTCGACCTTCGCGGAAATGTCCTCGAGCAGGGGACCGAGCGTCTCCCAGGATTCCTTCGGGCCGCCGGGCATAATCGACGGGCCGCGCAGCGCTCCCTCCTCGCCGCCGGAGATGCCGGCGCCGACGAAGTGGCGGCCGCGCGCGGCGACCTCCTTCTCGCGGCGGATCGTGTCGGTGAACAGAGAGTTGCCGCCATCGATAATGATGTCTCCGTCATCCATCGCGGTTGCGAGCTGGTCGATCACCGCATCGGTCGCGGCGCCAGCCTGGACCATGATGATGGCCTTGCGCGGGCGCTCGAGGGAAGCCACGAAATCTTCGATGGTCTCCGAGGGGACGAAATTCCCTTCGGCGCCGTGCTCAGCCATGACGGCGCGCGTCTTTTCCGGCGAGCGGTTATAGATGGCCACCGTGTGGCCCTTGGAGGCGAAGTTGCGGGCGAGGTTGGAGCCCATGACGGCCATGCCAACGACGCCGATCTGGGCGAGTCCGGTAGCGGGGGATGCATCAGTCATGCGCTCGATTCTACGCGCCGCGTTCGGGCGGGCGGTAGAGTGTGCACATGGAGACGCACGATTACCGCAGCCGCTTTGCCAGAGAGCCGCTGGTCGAGCCGCTGAGCGCGGACGAGCTGCGCGACCTCAACGCGCACGACATCGGGTTCGGCCCGCACATCGGGCTCGTCATCACCGCGTGTTCGGCGGAGCGCACCGAGGGCTACGTCGAAGTGGGGCCGCAGCACTTGCAGCTCACGGGTGTGGTGAATGGGGGCGTGTATGCGTCGATAGGCGAAACGATCGGCTCGATGGCGGCGATCGCGGCGGCGGGCCGCCCGGCGCTAGGGATGAGTAACTACACCGACCTGCTGGGCGGCGTTTCCGGCGGGCGGATCGAAGCGGTCGCGCGCCCGGTGCACACCGGCAAGCGCACGCACCTGTGGCGCGTGGAGCAGCGAAACGGCGACAAGCTGGTTGCGGTGACGAACCTTAAGCTCATGCTTGTCGACGCCACGTAACACCTACAGCCAGTTATTTCGTCTAAACCACCAGTACATGATGGCCATCGACGCAAACATGACGATGAGCACGACCGGATAGCCGTACGCCCAGCTCAGCTCGGGCATGTTCTCAAAGTTCATGCCGTAGATGCCGGCGATCATGGTCGGGGCGGCGGCCATACCGACGACGGCGGAGATGGTGCGCATGTCGCTGTTTTGCTGCATGCTGACTTTGGCCACGGAGGCGTCGAGAAGCGACGAGAGGCGCTCGTCGAAGCCGAAGAGGTGGTCGCTGGCGATGGTCGCGTTGTCGACGACGTCGCGGAAGTACGAACGCAGCGTCTTGCGGAGCAAGTCCTTGTGACTGACAAGGCTGTTTTTCAGCGCCGGCGCGAGCGGGTCAATGGCGTGCCGCATCTCCAAAACCTCACGCTTGTACATGTAAATCTTGTCGATGTTGATGTCGCGCCGCGGAGTGAACACCTCGTTTTCCAGGTCGTCGACGTCGATGCTCAGCGCCTGGGCGACGCGCAGGTGGTTGTCCACCGCGTAGTCGGAGACCTTCCACGCCACGGCCGCGGGGCCGAGGATGGCAAGCTCCTCGTCCTCCTCCAGCTGGCCGGTCAGGTCGGGGAGGGGCGCGTTGTGGCGGATCGTGATGGCGAAGTTGGGGCCGACCACGATCTGCACCTCGCCGGTGGAAATGATCTCGCGGGCGTCGGAGACCTCTTCGTCGTCGCGGTAGTAGACGGTGCGGATGACCAGGAAGAGCTGGTCGTCGTAGCGCTCCACTTTGGGGCGCTGGTGGGCGTCGATGACGTCGTCGACGATGAGGTCGTGCAGGTCGAAGAGCTCCGCGATGCGCTCCATCTGCGTCGTCGTGGGCTCCTTGAGCGATAGCCACACGAAGGCGTTGTCATGCTGGTTGACGTGCTCGAGCGCCTGCGCCACCCGCGCGTTGCCGGGCTGGCGCTTGCCGTCGACGAAGATGCGGCAGAAATCAATCGAGCGTTCTATCGGCACCGGGACGTGTTGAGCAACTGGTGCGAAGTTCTTCTTCGGCCGTTGACGTGGAAGTGGAATCCGAGGCGGCATAGCAGCCTCCCTTCGTGTGACGAACCGGCCGGGCCGGTTGCAACGGGCAGATCGTGGCTTGGCCGAAGCGAAGCCCTTAAAAAATACTACGCCCTCCGCGCGAGCGCGAACTCGCGGCGGAGGGGAAGACGTGGCGTCGATAAGCGACGAGCCCGGGGCGCTAGTGAACCTCGAGGCCGCGCGAGCGGAAGATGTCGCGGATGTGCTCGACGTGCTCGGGCGACGGCGGAGTGACGTCGTCGAGCTCGTACGGCATACCGATCTTCTTCCACTTGTCGGCGCCCATGTTGTGGAAGGGGAGGACCTCGACGCGCTCGACGTTGTTGGTCCAGCGGGCGACGATGTCGGCGACGTTGTTCACGTTCTCCTCGGAGTCGGTGTAGCCGGGCACGACAACGAAGCGAATCCAGACGCGCTTGCCCTTCTCACTGAGGCGGTCGCCGAAGTCGATGGTGGGCTGCAGCTGGCGCTTGGTCACGCGCTGGTACGTCTCCTCGTCGCCGGACTTCACGTCGAGGAGGAACAGGTCGATGTTGTCCAGGTCCTCGTCGCGCAGACGCGCGCCCAGGTAGCCGGAGGTGTCGATCGTGGTGTGGATGCCCGCGGAGTGCACCATCTTCAGCAGGCGGCGCGTGAACGCGATCTGGAACAGCGGCTCGCCGCCGGAGAGGGTGAGGCCGCCGCCGGTGGCGTCGAAGATGCGCTTGTAGCGCTTCACGCGGTTCGCCACAGACTCGACGGATTCGAGGGTGCCTTCCTTCATCTCCATCGTGTCGGGGTTGTGGCAGTACAGGCAGCGCAGGGGGCAGCCGGACAGGAAGATGGTCATGCGGGTGCCGGGGCCGTCGACGGCGGTGACGAGCTCCCACGAGTGGACGAGCCCGATGTCGCCGGTGCGCCGCGCCTCGAGCAGCTCGGGTCGGGTGATTTCCATGTCGGCGTCGGCGGTGCCGCCAAGGCCCGCGGCGACGCCTCTGATGCGTTCGCCCTGCTGGGGTTCGAGTGTGACTACGCCGGTTGTGCCATCTTGCGCCATGGCTGGCCTCCTGTGCTGTGTGCTTATCGACGCGCCCCACCGCCCACCCGGAAGGGCGAGTCAGTGGGGCGCTACGTCCTGGTTATGCCGCTGGTTATGCGCCGCGGTGGAAGGTGCGCGAGATCACGTCGCGCTGCTGCTCCTTGGTGAGCTTGACAAAGTTCACCGCGTAGCCGGAGACGCGAACCGTCAGGTTCGGGTAGTTCTCCGGGTGCTCCATCGCGTCCTCGAGGGTGTTCTGGTCCAGCACGTTGATGTTGGCGTGGTACAGACCGGAGTTCATGTTGTTGGCCTCGCGGGAGGCCTTCATGGAAGCCATACGGTCTTCGAAGGTGTGGGTAGACATTGTGGTGTGCTCCTTTTCGGGGAAGTGGTGATTAGTGGGGTATTGAGTTGTCCGTTGCCGGTCGGCCGGTGGGCCGACCGGGCGGGCCCGGGTTTATGCCGGGTGGATCTCTGCGTCCGCGTTGTCCATGATGAAGCCCGCGTCGAGGACGCCGACCAGGTTCTTGACCTGCTCGTCCTTGTTGCGGCCGAGGCCGGACGGGGTGATCGTGTTGGTCAGCGAGATGCCGTCCAGCGCGTCGTTGTAGTCGAGCTTACCCACGGACAGCATGGAGGCGACCATGCCGTGGTTGTCGGCGCCGTTCTCCGGGTTTGCGCCCGGTGCGAACGGGGTGCCGGCCTTGTGCCCGGACGGGAACGAACCGGTGGCCTTGCCGTAGACCACGTTGGAAGTGATGGTCAGGACGGACTGGGTCGGGATCGCGTCGCGGTACATCGGGATCTCTTTGATCTTCTGCATCACGGTGTGGACCACGGTGGCGGCGATGTCGTCAGCGCGGTCGTCGTCGTTGCCGTAGAACGGGAACTCGCCCTCGGTCTTGTAGTCGACGACCAGGCCGGATTCGTCGCGAATCGGCGTGACCTTCGCGTACTTGATGGCGGACAGCGAGTCGGCGACGATGGACAGGCCGGCGATGCCGCAGCCCATGGTGCGAACGATGTCGGAGTCGTGCAGCGCCATCTCGACGGCCTCGTACGCGTACTTGTCGTGGCAGTAGTGGATGATGTTCAGGGCCTCGACGTAGGTGCCGACAACCCAATCCAGCATCTCCTCGTACTTCTGCCAGACCTCGTCAAAGTCCAGCGGGCCGTCGCCGGTGATCGGGGTGTGGCCCTCGGTGACCTGCTTGCCGGTGACCTCGTCGCGGCCGCCGTTGATGGCGTACAGGAGGGACTTCGCCGCGTTGACGCGGGCGCCGAAGAACTGCATCTGCTTGCCCACCGGCATCGGGGAGACGCAGCATGCGATGGCGGCGTCGTCGCCCCACTGGTCACGAATCTGCTTGTCAGACTCGTACTGGATGGAGGAGGTCTCGATGGAGATGGCGGAGCAGAACTCCTTGTAGCCCTCCGGAAGCGCCGGGTCCCAGAAGATGGTGATGTTCGGCTCCGGTGCCGGGCCCAGGTTGCGCAGGGTCTGCAGGAGGCGGAACGAGGTCTTGGTGACCTGGTGGCGGCCGTCGGAGGAGAAGCCAGCGTCGGACCAGGTTGCCCAGTACGGGTCGCCGGAGAAGATCTGGTCGTAGTCCTCGGTGCGCAGGAAGCGGACGATGCGGAGCTTGAGCACCAGGGCGTCAATAATCTCCTGTGCGTCTTCCTCGGTCAGCGTGCCGTTGGCCAGGTCGCGCTCGAAGTAGATGTCGAAGAAGGGGGAGAGGCGGCCGATGGACATTGCGGCACCGTCCTGGCTCTTCACGGAGGCGAGGTAGCCGAAGTAGGTCCACTGCACGGCCTCGTGAGCGTTGGTCGCCGGGCCGGAGATGTCGAAGCCGTAATCGGCTGCCATCTTCTTGAGCTTCTTCAGCGCCTTGATCTGCTCAGCGTGCTCCTCGCGGTAGCGTGCCCAGTGCTCGGAGAAGCCCTTGTCCAGGGAAGCGTCCTTGGCGGCGAGCTTGTCCTCGATGAGCTTGTCCACGCCGTAGAGAGCGACGCGGCGGTAGTCACCGATGATGCGGCCGCGGCCGTATGCGTCGGGCAGACCGGTGACGATGTGGGAGGAGCGAGCTGCGCGGATGCGCGGGGTGTAGATGTCAAAGACAGCGTCGTTGTGGGTCTTGCGGTAGGAGGTGAAGATCTTCTTCACGTCCGGGTTGACCTCTTTGCCGGCCTCCTTGATGGCCTGCTCGACCATGCGCCAGCCACCGTTCGGCATCATCGCGCGCTTGGTCGGGACGTCGGTCTGCAGGCCGACGATCACGTTGTCGTCTTCAGAGATGTAGCCGGCGGGGAAGGCGTCGATGTCTGCCGGGGTCTCGGTGTCAACGTCGAAGACGCGACGCTCGCGCTCGACGGAGAGGTACTTCTTGTCCAGCGTGTCCCAAACGCGGAGGGTCTTTTCCGTCGGGCCGGCGAGGAACGATGCATCGCCGTCGAAGGGGGTGTAGTTGCGCTGGACGAAATCGCGAACATTGATCTCGTCGGTCCACGGGCCTTCGGCAAAGCCGTCCCATGCGGTGTTCTGCGATGCAGCAGTTGTAGCAGTCACTTTGAAAAACGATCCTTCTAGTCTCGAGGGTTTTCCACGATGGGGACGCGCTAGCACTTTCCCAGGTTCCCGTTCAACATCTGCCACCGGAAGTCGTTCCGGCCGATGATTTGAAGCGCTACCATCGTTGTGTCCCAATTATAAGGTGAGACCATTGCGAACCCGTTACTTTCAACCGTGTGACCTTGGCCACCGGGGGTGAATTACCCCCGCCGACACAGCAAAAGGCCCGGTCGTGTGGACCGGGCCTCGAATCGCGGGTGTAGGCGGGGGTACGCTACTGCACCCGACGGGGGGGAGTGCTTAGTTTTCGCCGTTGGTATCGCGAACCTCTTCAAAGGTGTCCTCAGCGCCGTCAACGTTGGCGCGCAGCTTGTCCAGCGCGTTGCGGCCGTGCTGCTGCTGCAGCGTGGTGGCCAGATTGTAGCGGTTCGGGGTGAGCGCGTTGTTGGTCCAGGTGTACATGGACACCAGGCGGTTGCGCACGCCGACGAGGAAGGAGACGTGAACTGCCAGCCAAATCATCCAGCCGAGGAAGCCTGCGACCTCGACCTTGCCCATCTTCACCACGGCGTTGTAGCGGGAGACGATCGCCATAGAGCCCTTGTCAAAGTACTCGAACTCGTCGCGGGCGGACGGCGCAACGTCGTGCTCGACCTGCTCCTTGATTATCCGACCGACGTACTCGCCGGACTGGATCGCCACCTGAGCAACGCCGGGGAGACGGTTGCGGTTCATCATGTCGCCGATGATGAACAGGTTGTCCTCGTCGCCCACGGTGAGGTCCGCGTTGACCGGAACCTTGCCGTTGCGCTCTGCCTCGACGCCGACCTGCTCGGCGATCTGCTTGCCCAGCGGGGACGCCTGCACGCCTGCGGACCAGATCTTGGTCGCCGCGCGCAGCGTCGTCTCCTCGCCGGAATTGGTGTCCTTGTAGGTGACGCTGCCGGCATCCACGTTGGAAACCAGGGCATTGAGGACGACGGTGACGCCCTTGCGCTCCAGCTCGCGCTGCGCCTTCTTGCCCAGGCGCTTCCCAAATGGCGGGAGGACCTGCGGCATGCCGTCGATAAGCACGATCTTTGCTTGCGACGGAACGAAGTTCTTGAACTGGTCCTTGAAGGAGCGGTGGGCCATCTCGGCCACCTGGCCAGCCAGCTCGACGCCGGTCGGGCCTGCGCCGACGATGACGAAGGTGAGCAGCTCGTTGCGCTCTTCCTCGGTCTCGGCGAGCTCTGCGCGCTCGAAGGCGGAGACGAGGCGGGCACGGATTTCGAGGGCGTTGTCCACGGTCTTCAGGCCGGGAGCGAACTCGGCGAACTGGTCGTTGCCAAAGTAGGACTGGCCGGCGCCCGCGGCGACGACGAGGGAGTCGTACGCGTAGGTGCGGGTGAACGCGCCCTCGTTGGCGGTAACGGTCTGGCCCTCAACGTTGACGTCGGTGACGTCGCCACGTACGACGCTCACGTTGTCCTGGCCCGCGAGGATCTGGCGGACCGAGGTGGCAATCTCACCGCTGGAAAGCAGGCCGGTTGCCACCTGGTAGAGCAGCGGGGCGAAGAGGTGGTAGTTCGTGCGGTTGATCAGCGTAATGTCCACGTCCGCATCCGCGAGCTCGCGGGCGGCGAACAGGCCACCGAAACCAGCGCCAATAATGACGACGTGGTGGCGGTTGCCTGCGGGACGGTACGGCGCTTCTGTCATAGGTAAGACTCCTTGTATCTAATTTAAAGACAAGTCTGGAAATTTCCCCTGCACATACTACGCCGAATTCCCTGAAGCTCCACAGGCGGGTGCCGACGTGGCATCGCCGGGATCCGGCGCGCACCCGCTACCATCAGCCGAGTGACCTCCCCACACGACATGAACGCGTCCAGCGTCCCCGAGCATTTGGCAATTATCGACGCCACCGCGTGGCCAAGCGTGGCCGCAGTCCCCGGAGGGCGACTCGATAGGTGGCGGGCGGGCCGGGCAGAGGCGCGCTTTGCGGCGGCGTGCGCCAACGCCGGCATCCGCGTCGACGGGGCTGCCCCGGACGTCGTGGTGGATTACGCCGAGGTGTTCCAGCGCGTCGCCGCCAACGGCTGGGTCGGGCTGGCCGAGGGGTACTTGGCCGGGGAGTGGCACACGCCGGACTCTGAGCGGCTCGTGCAGGTGCTGCGCAAGCTCGTCCAGTCCGGCTACGTGCCGTCCACGCTGCGCGTCGCGCCGGCGAGGTCGCACGAGAGCGGGGAAGTGCCGCCCAGCCTGATTCAGCACTACGCGGGCGACGGCGTGAGCCCGTTCCAGGGCCACTTCGCCACCGGCGTGCCGACGCGGGAGCGGGTGCGCGTGAAGTCGTACGCGCGTGGCGCGGGGCATGGCAACGAGCCTGCGCGACACTTCGTGGACGTGACCGAGATCGCCGCGCCCCAGGACGAGGGGACGACCCGCTCGGATTTGGCGGACGCGCAGGCGCGATCCGTAGCAATGCTCCTGCAGGCGGCTGGTGTGCGCGACCGGTCCCGCGTGCTGGAGTATCCGGCGTCCGGACCCGCGGTCACGCTGGCGGCCGGGGACAAGGTCGAGTGCGTGACCAATTCGCCGGAGTCCGCGGACGCGCTGCGCGAGCAGCTCACGTTCGCGGGCGTACCGGGTCAGGTCAGGGTCAAGCGGCTCGGGCGCGGGTACGACGCGGCGGTGTCGCTCGAGCACCTCGAGACGCTGAGCGACGACGACAAAGCCGAGTTTCTCACGCAGCTCGGGTCTGCGGTTGCGCCGGGTGGCAAGGTGGCGATCCAGACGATCGTGGCAGGGCCGGAGATGAATAAGGCGGCGCGGGCGGCGTTGGCGTCGTTGAGGGCGTACGTGTGGCCGGGCCTGAGCTACGTATCCACGGAGACGTTGGCGCGGATCGTGGACCGCAAGACCGGGCTGCGCATCATCGCGGAGACGCACGCGCCACAGCACCTGGCGACGTCGCTGGGATTGCAGCGTGCGACCTTCGATTCGCACCGGCGCGACGCAGCCGCGGACGGGTTCGATCCGGTGTATCGGCGGCTGTGGGTGTGGCAGCTCGCGCTGCGTCAGGCGCTCGCGGAGCTGCGGATGATTGATCTCACGCAACTGACGCTCACGGCGCGGAACCGGCGGGGGCGGCGGTAGATGGAGGGGCGTGGTGGCGTCGAGAAGCGTGGGCCCGCGCGTTAGTTGACATAATGTACATTATCGGACAAATACGCGTATATATTACGTCAAGTGACGTAATATAGGGTGGCTACTGGTGCATGTTGAGGCGGATGTTGACCTCGCCCTGCTCGTCAATCTTGGCCGCCACGAACTCCGGCGACTCGACGCCGTAATCCGCCCGGTTGATCGGGACATCGCCCGCGACGATCAGCGACGAGCCGGAGCGCGCGACGTCGAACTCGTGCGTCACCGTGTTTGTCTCGCCGTGGATGGTCATCTCGCCGGTGAGCTCCACCTTGTCCACGGAGCCGTCATCCGGCACCTGGGATACGTCCGCCGGCTCCGTGACGCGGAACGTCGCCTCCGGGAACTGGTCCGTGTGTAGGATCTTGCGGCGGACGTTGGAATCGCGGACGTCGCTATCGCTCGTCAGGTTGGTCATGTCGACGGTGATCTCGCCGGCGGTGAGCGTGCCGGCCTCAATATCCGCCGAGCCGCTCACGCCCTCCGTTGAGCCCGAGGTGACCTTCTCTTGGCCCGGGAGGATCTCAAAGAACGTAAAGCCCGCCGACGAGCCGTTTGGGCCCGGGCGAGACGAGACTTCCCAGTGTCCGTCGAGAGGCGTATCGGCGGCCTTGAGGCGCGACTCATCAATGCCTTCGGTCTTCACGCCGTTTCCAAACAGCCCCCCGAGCGCGAGCGGGACGAACGCGACCGCAAGCAGAATGACCACGATGATCGACCCGGCGACGATGAGCAGCGTCCGCCTGCGCTTCAGTGCGGCCTCGTCGAAACTTTTGCCAGCTTCAGTGCCGTTGTGCATACCTGTTACCTTAACCTCTCGATGCTGTGGGACAGATTCACCATTTCGTCACATAAGTGACGTAATTCCTCCGGGGTTGCGCCCTCGCTTGCCGCGGTCTGGACGTCCTCCGCCGCGCACCGCAGCTGATATAGCTGATCGCGCAGGTCAGCAACCTTTTTCGGCGAGAGAATGACCGCGTCCGCCGGGATCTGGGTGCCGGAGAGCGAGTGCCGCTGCTCGTACGCGCGCTGCTTGCACGAGGCGTTACAGAACTTCCTCCGGCGGCCCCTACCCTGCTGCTCGGGCATCTGCCCTCCGCACCAGGCGCAAGTGGGCGCCTGCTTTCCTTCGCTAGCCACACGGCAAGCCTAATACACGCGCCGCGCCAAACCCCATCCGCGGGAACAATGCGGGCAGGTTGACCGTTATACTGTATCGACTGGGAATGCTTGCAATGGCTTGCAGTGACTCGCAATGAAGGGATTGATACAGCATGGCTGATCGTGTGCTCCGTGGAAGCCGCATGGGTGCAGTGAGCTACGAAACCGACAGGGACCACGACCTGGCCCCGCGTCAGATGGCAAAGTACCGTACCCCCGACGGGGAGGTTTTTGAGGTCCCCTTCGCTGATGATGCGGAGATCCCCGAGGAGTGGATGTGCAAGAACGGCCAGCTCGGCACCCTGATTGAGGGTGAGGGCGTGGAGTCCAAGCCGGCCAAGCCACCGCGCACCCACTGGGACATGCTGCGGGAGCGCCGCAGCATCGAGGAGCTTGACGTCCTGCTCGAGGAGCGCCTCGAGCACCTGCGCAAGCGCCGCCGCGCCGCCGCGCGACTGGCAAAGGAGCAGCAGGGCGAGAAGTAAGCCCCGAACATACGCAACGGCCCGGCACAGTGAGTCCACTGTGGTCCGGGCCGTTGGTCGTTGGTGCTTAGCGCTGCTTCTTGGTCGCCTCGTAGCGCACGAGACCGAGGCCCTCGCTGATCATCTCAGTCGCCTGGCTCACCATGTCGGTGACCTTGCCCGGTACCTTGCGCAGGGGGCTGTTGTTCAGCTCGTAGTCGCCCAGCTTCGCGCCCTCGGCGATCATGTTGACCACCTGCTCCGGCAGCTGGTCGGCCTTCGCGCCGAGGCGGGAGAGCTTCGAGTTATCAAACTCGTACTGAAGCAGCTTGCCGCCCTCCTTGGCCATCTCGCTGACCTTCCAGGACTTCTCCTTCACGCCCCACTTCGTCACCTCGACGAGGGACTGGCCGGCGAAGCTCGCGTCCAGCTTGGACTCGCCCAGCGTGCGGTCCTCAAAAGTAATGGGTACTTCGCGCACGTCGAAGCCGGCGTCGATGACCTTGTGCGCCAGGTCCACCTGGAAGATGTAGCCCTTGTTGGACAGCGCGTCCAGGTCGATGGCCTCGAGGACCTCGCGGCGGAACGCACGGTAGCCGGCGGTCATATCGGCGACGTCGTCACCGAGCGCCAGCGAGATGTACTGGTTGCCCAGCTTGGACAGCAGGTAGCGCTGGCGGGGCCAGTTCTTCGCCTCGCCGCCCTCGACGTAGCGGGAGCCGATCACCAGGTCGCCGCCGCGCTCAATCGCGGTGAGCAGTCGCGGCAGCTCCTCCGGCTTGTGGGAGCCGTCCGCGTCCATCTGGCACAGCACGGCGTAGTCACGCTCCAAGCCCCAGCGGAAGCCGGCGCGGTAGGCGGCGAGCAGGCCCTCCTTGCCGGCGCGGTGCAGGACGTGGACCTCATCGTGCTTCGCCGCCAGCTCATCAGCCTTGTCGCCGGTGCCGTCCGGAGAGTTATCGTCCACGATCAGTAGGTCGACCTCCGGGTTCGCCGTCAGTACGCGCTCCGTAATCAGCGGGATGTTCTCCAGCTCGTTGTAGGTGGGGATGATCACCAGCGTTGCGTTCGCCATGGGCGATTGACTCCTTTTGCAGATACGTCTTGTTGGGTATTCGTTTCGGTTCGCGGAAGTGGGTGCGGGCCTGTGGTGGGGCCGCGTGGGCGTCGCTAAGCCATACGCTCCTTCTCCGCGGGACTCTTAGCAGCATACTCGCGCTTGGGGCGCGCCACGGCACCGAGCGCGACCGCGGCACCGCCGAGTACTAACAGCCACTCTAGCCACTGGCCGAACCGCACGGCTGGGGTGATGGAGTCCTTGAGCGGGAGCTCCTCCTGCAGGTGCGCGGCCTGGAAAATCTCGCTTTGTTGGGAGACGGAACCGTCTGGGTGCACGATCGCAGAGACCCCGGAGGTCGCGGCGACGACCACGGCGCGGTCGGTCTCGATCGCGCGCATGCGGCTCATGGCCAGCTGCTGGTAGGTCATGTCGGTGAAGCCGAAGGTCGCGTTGTTCGTCGGGGTGGCCAGCAGCTGCGCGCCGTTGCGCACCGCCATGCGGTAAGCCGGGTCCTCCGCGACCTCGTAGCACGTGGCCACGCCGACGACAGTCGTTCCCATCCGGACCACGCCCGGGCCATCGCCGGGCTTGAAGTCCCCGGCCAGATCCACCATGTCGGAGAAGTTGCGGAAGAAGTCGCGCATGGGCATGTACTCGCCAAACGGCTGGAGGAAGCGCTTATTGTGCCGCTCGCCCACCGAGCCGTCCGGGTTGATGACCACCATGGTGTTGCGCTCCCCGACCTGGTCGCGCGTGAGCGTGCCCACTAGGACGGGGACGCCGACGGCCGCAGCGGCCTCCTTGACCAGCGCGCCCGCTTCCGGGTCCGTAAACGGGTTGACGTCCGAGGCGTTCTCCGGCCAGATCACCAGGTCAAGCGGCTGTCCTTGATCCTTCGCGTCCTGCGCCAGCCGCTTGGTCTCCTCCACGTGATTGCTCAGCACCGCGCGGCGCTGCGCGTTGAAATCCAGACCGAGCCGCGGGACGTTGCCCTGCACTGTCGCCGCGCGGGCCGTCCCAACCTCGTGGGCTGGCGTGTTGACCGCAGCCGACGCCGCCAGCCCCAAGACCAGCGGCGCCACGACCGCGACCCCGCCCGCAGCGCGTGCGCGCCCGCGGGCGACCACCAGCGCCGCCAGCCCTGCGCCGGCGAGCACCGCCGCCAGCGTCACGAGCGCGGGCCCGCCGAAGTGCGCGAGGTTTCCAAGCGGACCGCCGATCTGCCCCCAAGCGAGCCGCACCCAGGCGAACCCACCGAACGGGAACGAGGAGCGGCAGAACTCCACGGCTACGTAGACCAGCGCGAATGCGGCGAAGCCGTAGCGCCAGCGGGCAACGAGCGTGCCGAAGGCGCCGGTGGCCAGCGCGTACAGCGCCAGGAAGACGGAGAGCGCCACGTACGGCATTGCGCCCACGAACTCACCGATCCACGGCAGCAGCAGGAGGTAGCACACCAGCGCCTGGACCAGGCCGAGACCAGCGCCCGTCCACACCCCTGGCCGCGCGCTCCCCCACGGCGCAAGCGCGCCAAAGAGCAGCGTCATCGCGAGGACGCCCGCCCACCAGAGCCCGTGCGGCTCGTAGGACAAGTACGCCAGCGCGCCCGCCCCCGCAGCCAGCAGCAGTCGCAGCACTCCCTGCACCTACTTGTCCTTTCCGCCGTCGGGCCCTTTGCTTGTCGATGCCCCTCCGTCTCCGTCGAAACGATCACCCTCCGGGCCTTCGGCGCGGAACATGGCCTCGAGCTCGTCGGCATCAATGACGTCGTGCTCCGTGTCCTGCTCGTGCGCCTGGTGGCTGCCTGCCTGCCGGCCGGTGCCGAAGTTGCCGTAGCTGGTCTGGAACTGCGACAGCGGCGAGGTGTTGTACACGCGGACACCGAAGTTCTCCATACTCCGGATCGTCCGCGTTCTGATGAAACGGCGCAGGAACCCGCGGGTGGGGCCGAAGATGAGCAGGAACCCGAGCAGGGAGCTGACGAAGCCGGGAATGATGCACAGCAGCCATCCCGTCATCAACAGGGCGGAGTCCCCCGCTACCCTGCCGAGCGACGAGCGCCCCTCGGCGGCGTTGACTAGCGTGCCCCGCAGCGCGAGGCTGGCGAGCGCACCACCGAGAAACATCAGCGCGAAGATGGCGAGCAGTGCCCAGCCGACGCCGATGAGCTTGGCAACGCCGAAGAACGCGAGTGCCTCAATGAGAAAGTAGGCGAAAATAAACAGCGGCATGCGGCCAGACTACCTGTCCAGCTGTCGCACGAGCCATTTGACGTCACCAGCCAGATGTTGGAAATACGGGCCATAGTGGTTGACGCCAGTCCTGCCCGGCACACGCGGCATGCGGCGCGTCTGCAACGGAATCTCCCACGCGTCCGCGAGCGCGGTGAGCTGCGGGTACGGGATGATGTCGTCGTGGAGCGAGCCCCAGAACCGGGTCGGGATGCGCAGCGGCCGCCTGCGTCCGAGCGCGATCGACTCGAGGTGCTCGGAGGTGCCAGGGAGGGAGTGGAGGAGCTCCGCCATGCTGAGGCCGCTGCGAGTCCACCGGGTCGTGTGCGCCCAGGGGCGGCGAAGCGACGCCCCGACGGCACAGAGGTCCGAGTCCGCCAGGATCGTCGCGGCACCTTCGGGGCTGAGGTGCGGCAGGATCTCATCCGCCAGGTCCGGGTGGTGCGCCATGAGGCCCGCGACGGCGTAAAGGATCACTACGGAAGGCATGGCGCCGTCGACGTGGTCGAGCATCGGCACGAGCGCGGCCGGGGGCGCGCCGACGACGGCGGCTTGCGGCTGGAGCTCCGGGGCGTACTCCGGGCGTTCGAGCCAGGCGCCCACTGCCCCGCCGCCCTGGGAGAAGCCCCACAAGCCGAGCACGGTGGTGTCGACGGAGAGGGATGAAGCGGCGCGGGTGGCGTCGATGAGCGACTGCGCGGCGGCGACATGGTCGCAGTACAGCTGCACGTTCTCCGCCGGGTTGCGGGGGTAGTCGGTGAGCACGACGTTGGCGCCGGCCGCGAGCAGCAGGTTGATCGCCGGCTGCTCGTAGGCGGCGATGAGGTCCCACGGCGCGCGGCGCGGGGCGAGGCCGACGGTGCAGGAGTACGAGGGATTGCAGCGCGGGGCGACGCCCTGCGTGGAGGGGGCGAACGCGATGGTGGGGCGCGGGCCGTGGCCCGGCCAAGGGGTGCGCGAGCGGAAGACCGCCCCGGTGGCGGTGAGGGCGCGGCCGTCCTCGTCCGCAGTAACGTAGTCGATCCCCCAAACGTCGGCGGGGTTGAGACGCTTGGTCAGGCCTACGGCCTTGATTTCGCGGGCGTTGAGGAGGGATCCGGGAGTCATGCCCGTCACCCACGTCGGCGTGGTGTGCTCCGGCTCGGTGCGGCGGGGGTCGTGGAGGGCGTCGACAAGCAGCCCCGCGATTGTGCGGGTGAGAGGAAACATGCGTCCTACCTCGGCATATGACGCCAGATCGGGCGCGGGACGAGGCGCATGACCAGCGCGAGCGCGGCGAGGCGGCGCGGGATCCACACGGTTGTGCTGCGGCCCCGCTGGGCGGCGTCGACGACCGCATCGGCGACTTCGTCCGGAGTCACCGACATGATCGCGGGCGTCATCCCCTCCGTCATCGAGCCGATAACAAACCCGGGGCGCGCGGTGATCAAGTGCAGCGCCGAGCCGTGGAGCCGGTCCGCCAGACCCTGGCAGAACGCGTCGAGCCCCGCCTTGGTGGAGCCGTAGACGTAGTTCGCGCGGCGGGCCCGCCAGCCGGCGATGGATGAGAACGCGACAATGTTGCCGCGACCCATGACGTCCGCCAGCACGGTCAGCGCGCTGATTTGTGCGAGGTAGTCCACGCTGCCGATGCGGACGGCCTCGGACTCGTCGCGCTCGGCGCGCGACTGATCGCCGAGGACGCCAAACGCGACAACCGCGGTGGTGATCTCCTCCGCGGCGTGCACGGATTCCACTATCCGGCGGTGGGACTCGAGCTCCGTGGCCTCGAACCGGATGCACTCGATGCTGGCGGCGCCGGCTTCGCGCAGACGCTCCGCGATGGCGCGAGCGTCAGCGCGTTCGGGCTCGCGCATGGCCAGCACGACCCTCCGCCCGGAGCAGACGCGCAGGGCGATGGCGGTGCCAATGTCGCTGGTGCCGCCGAACACGAGCACGGTGCCGGTGGTGGGCGGTTCGACGGTCCTCCCGCCGCGGATGCGTCGAGACATGGCTTTAGCGGAGGTCGCGGGAGACGTTATCCAGCGAGACTGCGCCGTCCTCGTCCAGGTAAACGATGTCTTCCAGGCGCATGCCCCACTTGCCCGGCACGTAGATGCCCGGCTCGATGGAGAACGCCATGTTGGCCTGCAATGCGGTGTCGTTGCCGGCGATGATGAACGGGTCCTCGTGGCCCGCCAGGCCGATGCCGTGGCCCAGGCGGTGCGTGAAGTACTCGCCGTACCCGGCTTCCTCGATCACGCCGCGCGCCACCGCGTCCAGCTCGCCGGCGGTGATGCCGGGGCGTGCCGCGGTGACCGCCGCCTGGTGGGCGCGGAACAGTACCTCGTAGGCCTTGACCACCTCGGGATCCGCCTTCGCAGGGTCGCCGCCCACGATGTAGGTGCGGGTGCAGTCCGAGTGGTAGCCAGAATCCAGCGTGCCGCCCAGGTCCACGACAACTACGTCGCCGTCTTCCAGCACACGCTCGGAGAAGTCGTGGTGCGGGTTGGCGCCGTTTTCGCCGGAGCCGACGATGACAAAGTCGACGGACTCGTGCTCGTCCATGATCAGGCGGTCCAGCTCGGCGGCCACCTGCGCCTCGGTGCGGCCCGCCACCAGGAACTCCGGCACGCGGGCGTGGACGCGGTCGATTGCCTCGCCGGCGCGCTTGAGCTCTGCCAGCTCGGCCGGTTCCTTAGCCATAAACAGCTCGGCGAGCGTGTCCGTTGCCAGACGGGTCTGCGGGAGCAGGGCCTGCAGCGCGAAGACGTGGTTGGCGGTCAGCGAGCTGCCCAGCGCCACGGGTGCGGACGCATCGAGCGCCTCAGTTGCCAGCTGGTACGGGTCCTGCCCGTCCTGCCAGCCGCGGATTTCCACATCGTCGCCGGCAACGCCCAGGCTGCCAATGTCCGTCACCGGAGCGACGAGCACGACCCGCCCGTCCGGCCCGATGGCCAGGGCGGTGAGCCGCTCGTGCGAGGAGGCCCAGGAGCCGGTGAGGTAGGCAAACTCCGGGCCGGTGCCAACAACCAGGCCCCCGAGCTTGTGCGCCGCAACGAGCTCGGCGGCACGGGATCGACGGTGTGCGAACGTGGACTGATCTATACGCGTCATGCTGGCAATGATAGGCCAGTTACACTCGAGCGCGTGACCGACCCTGTCCCCTGCTACCCCGACTTGATCGTCCGCTGCTCCGTGGGCGCGCGCTACTGCTCGGGCATCCTCGTTGCTCAGGACACGGTGCTCACCTGCGCCCATTTCCTGCTTCCAGAGCGCCCCGCCCCGTCCCGCATCACAGTGCGCCTGCGGGGCACCCGCCGTCGCGCCCGCGAGGTGCGCATCTTCGAAGGCACCGACGTGGCACTCATCACGCTCAATCGCGTCCGCACCGCCGACGACGCGCCGCCTGGCCCGTACCCGCCCCTCGCCCCGCCCGCGCGCTTGCTTGGAAGCGCGCTGAAACGCACGGTCACGTTCGGATTCGGCGGCGGCGCCACCTCCCCCGCGGCCCGCGACGGGCGATTCCTCATCACGCTTCCGCTCGCCTTTTCGCGCAGCATGCGCACCATCGTGCGCCCGGCGGGCATCGTCGCCAACGCCGCCCCCGCGATCAAGGGGGACTCCGGGGGCCCAGTGCTTATCGACGCCCACCTCGCCGGCATCCAGTCCCTCATCCTCGACCCGTGGCGCGTCAACCTGCACCTCGCCACCGTCTCTCTGCTGAACCGGGAAGTGCGCGACGCCATCGAGGCGGCACGGGCCGCCTGCTAGTTGCCGATGGCGACGACGCCGCGTCGAATAGCGTCAATGGCCCGGTTGGCGCTATCGCGGACCTCGTCGCTGTACCCGGTCTTTTTGACCTGCTCGAGCAGGTCGATGACCTGGCGGCACCAGCGCACAAAGTCGCCGGGGGTCAGCTCGGTGCCGGACTCCGCGGCGGCCGCCAGCGCGTACCCGAGCGGGGCGCCGGCGGTCCACTGGTGCATGGCGAGCGAGAACGCGGGATCCGGGAGTCGCGTCACCGGCAGCTGGTGGCGCTGCTCATCAAAGGAGAGCTCGCCGTAGACGCGCATGGTCTCCCCCATCGCCTCCGCCATTCGGTCCGTGGCAGCCTCCGGTTCGCCGTGCGTGGCCTTGCGGTTTTCAAACACCACCATGGACGCCACGCCGGCGAGCTCCGCGGGGTCCAGCTCGTCCCAAATACCGCGCTTGAGGCACTGCGCGACGAGCAGGTCGGAGACGTTGTGGATGCGCGCCAGGCGCTCGCCTTCGTCGGTCACGCGCGGCTCGCCGCCGATGAGCTCGACGTAGTCCATCTCCGTGAGCAGTCCGATGATGCGCTCGAAGGTGCGGCCCAACGAATCGGTCGAACGATCCACGCTGTTGGTCAGCCGGCGCAGCTTGCGCTCGTTGCGCACCAGCTCCTCCCCGACACGCGCGAGCACCTCGCGGTCATGCGGCGGCCACGCGTGCACCGGGTGGTTGTGCATGGCCTCGCGCAGCGCGGTCACCTTCTTGCTGGGCCGAACCCGCACCTTGTCCTTGAGCTTGCGCGGCGCGTTGAAACTCCCGCTGTGCAGCATGTTTACCACTTTGCGGGTGTGCTTGCGCGGCTGGTCCTGCACGTGGCGGGGTACCTTGATCTGCCCAACGACGACTGGCGCGTTGCGGAACGAGCCGGCGTCGATGCGCCCGGACCAGCCGCGTTCCGTGGTCACCCACGGGCGAGGATCGCGCTTCTTTCCCGCCACCTGCACGACGGCGGCTAGCTCCGGCTTCTTCTTCCCCGGCAAGGCGATGACCTCGCCGACGCGCAGCCGCCCCAGGATCGTCTCCGTCTCCGCCTGGCGGTTTTCCAGCGCGTGGCGGCGCGCGTCCTTCTCAGCCTCGGAGAGGTCGCGGCGCAACTGCAGGTACTCCTCCAGGGCCGCCGCCGGGTCCGTGCCCGGCGGGTTAAAGCCGGCCACGTCTCGTTCCAGTTGCGCGCGCAGGCTGCGTACCTTGGAGCGCAGGCGGTCGATGTCACGCACCTCGCCCACCACGGAGCGGTTGGTCTGAAACTGGGCGAACGACTGCTCGATGAGCCGGATGGAGTCGTCGTAACCGTTCATGCCCAGCATGTTGATCGCCATATTGTACCCGGGCTGGAACTGCGAGATGAGTGGGTAGGTGCGCGTGGACGCCAAGCCTGCCACCTCGTGCGGGTCCATCGCCGGAGACCACTGCACCACCGCGTTGCCGATATGGTCGATGCCGCGGCGGCCCGCGCGGCCGGTAAGCTGCGTGTACTGCCCCGGCGTGAGGTCGACGTGCGCCTCGCCGTTGAACTTGACCAGCTTCTCCAACACGACGGTGCGCGCCGGCATGTTGATGCCCAGCGCCAGCGTTTCGGTGGCGAAGACTACTTTGACCAGACCCCGGACGAACAGCTGCTCCACAATGTGTTTGAACGCGGGGAGCAGGCCGGCATGGTGGGCGGCGAAGCCGCGCAGCCACGCCGTGCGGAGTTGGCGGAAGTTGAGCACGTCGAGGTCTTCGTCGGGGATGCCTTCGACGCCGGCGTCGATAATAGCCCTTGCCTCCTCTTGCTCCTCCGGGGTGGTGAGCTCCTTGCGGGTGCGCAGGCACTGGAAGAGGGCGCCGTCGCAGCCCGCGCGGGAGAAGATGAAGACGATGGCCGGGAGCATGTCGCGGCTTCCCAGTGCTGCGACGACCTGCGGGCGGCCGACGGGTTTGACCTTGTCCTGGGCGCGCTGGTTACCGCTGCGGCGGCCGGTGGAGCGGGCGCGAAAGCCGCGGCCCTCCTTGAAGTCGCTGCGGCCCTCGTCGCGGGAGCCGGACTCGATGCGCTCGATTGCGTGGACGAGGGCGCGGTTCACTTTCCCGCCGTCGGTGCTGTCGGTGCCGTATGCGCCGCCGCCCGTGCCGGGTTCGAACAGCGGGAAGATCTTGCGGCCCACCATCATGTACTGGCTCAGCGGGACCGGGCGGTGCTCGGAGACGATCACGCGGGTATCACCGCGCACCGCGTCGAGCCACTCGCCGAACTCCTCGGAATTGGACACGGTGGCGGACAGCCCGACGAGGCTGACGGACTCGTCCAGGTTGAGGATGATTTCCTCCCACACCGCGCCGCGGTCCCGGTCGGCGAGGTAGTGGATTTCATCCATCACCACGTGCGAGAGCCGATCAAGCTGCCGGGAGTCCGCGTAGATCATGTTTCGCAGCACCTCGGTGGTCATCACGACGATCTCGGCGGACCCGTTGATTGAGGTGTCGCCGGTGAGGAGGCCGACGGCGTGCTCGCCGTGCTCGGCGACGAGGTCGTGGTACTTCTGGTTGCTCAGCGCCTTGATGGGCGTGGTGTAGAAGCACTTCGTGCCTTGGTGCAGGGCCAGCGCAACGGCGAACTCGCCCACAATCGTCTTGCCGGAGCCGGTCGGTGCGCACACGAGGACGCCGTGGCCGCGCTCGATGTCTGCGCAGGCCTCCACCTGGAAGTCGTCGAGTGGGAAGGGCTTAGCGTCGCGGAACTCCGGCAGAAACGCTAAGGGTGCGGAAGCCTCAGTGGCCCCTGTGGTCTCGGCGGTGTTGTCCTCCGAAAGACTTTGGTTGTCTGACTGTGAGGGGGTAACGCTGGAATCCATGCCCCTTACAGTACGTCGTTGAACGGATCCCCGTGACCGTAGGTGTGCGAGCCACCGCGGCCCGGGGCGGGCGGGGCGCTCGGGGCCGCCGGCGGTGCCGACGGGGAAACCCTCGACGGCGCGCTTGGCCGGGAGGTCGCGCCGACGGGCTGTGCGCGCCCGATGGAGCCGGAGGAGGTGACGGGGCCGGACGCTTGCTCGTCGTCAAGGTCCATCCACTCCGGGCGCGACTGGTTCGTGCGCTTGTCATGAATGCGGCAGAACTGGAAGGCCATCTCCACTAGCACGGTGATGGACAGCGCGAGCGCGACCATGGAGAACGGGTCTTGGCCCGGCGTCATGATGGCGGCGAAGATGAAGATGAGCACGATGATCATGCGGCGCTTGTCCTGAACATGCTCGTAGCGCAGCACGCCGATGAGGTTGAGCATCACGATGATGAGCGGCAGCTCGAAGCTCACGCCAAAGATGACGATAAGCGCGAGCACGAAGTTGTAATACTCGCCACCGGTGAGCGCGGCGACCTGGAACTCTTTGCCGATGGACATCAGCACAAGGAGACCCTTGTCCAAGACAAAATAGGCCAGGACAGCGCCGGCGACGAACAACAAGGCGGCGAGTGTGACGAAAGAGAACGTGTAGCGGCGCTCGTTTTTATGCAGCCCGGGGGTGATGAAGTTCCAGATCTGCGTCAGCCACACCGGGGAGGCCAGGACGAGGCCGGCGAGGGCGCCGACCTTCAGGCGCAGCATGAACATCTCGAACGGGCTGGTGGCAAGCAGGCGGCACTCGCCGTCACCCGAGAAATCTGCACGGAGATCTTCTGGGAGGTTGCAGTAGGGCCCACGGATGATTTCTCCAAGTGGCATCACACCTGGTGGAGAATTCTGATACCAAATGAAGCCGACAATGGTGCCCACCAAAATTGCGGCCATGGACACCATGACGCGCCGGCGTAGCTCCTGGAGGTGCTCCACCAGGCTCATCTCACCGGTCGGGTTTTTCGGCTTCCTCGCGCGCTTGAGCTTCAGCGCCAACGCTTTTCCCCTCTCTGTCGCGAGCGGTTACTGCTGCGCGGGCGGGGTCTGGTTGCGCTGGTGCTCCGGCTTGTCCCAGAAGCTTTCCGGTTGCGCAACGGACTGGGTCTCCGCGTTGCGGCCGGACTCGATCGCGTTCGGCTGAGCCTTGGGCGCCTCGCCCGCGTCGTCGTGCTTCATCTCATCGACCTCGGACTTGAAGATGCGCGCGGAGCGACCCATCGATCGCGCGAGGTCCGGCAGCTTGTTTGCGCCGAACAGCAGTAACACGATGACCAGGATGATGATGAGCTCGGTCCAACCAATGTTTGGCATGGTTTCTCTTTCCACGGGTATCGGCGATGCCCTGCAACGAAAACATCGACATCGAATGTTTGAATTTCTGAATATCTCACGCGTCATCTTAACGCGTCGAGCGCGCGAAGTGAACGCTCGCGCACCGTGTCCACCAAGCTTTCCGGTTCCACCAGGCGCAGTCGGTCCGCGTGGGCCAGGCAGAACCTCACCAGCCAGTCCTCACTGCCAAAGCGAAACGTCGCAGGCACCCACGCTCCGGTGCCGCCCACCTCGTCGATCTCCAGTTCCCAGTAGTCGGCCATCCACGTCGCGTCGCTGCGCACCAGCAGTTGCGCGAGTGGCGCATCGGCCAGTCCGAAAGGGTTTTCGGGGTCAAGGGGCGCGACGCTTATCGACGCCTCCGCGTCCCCCTCCCCCTGCCTGACCTCACGAATTCGGTCGAGCCGGAAGGACTTGACGCGGTCGCCGTCGAGCGCCTGCAGGTACGCCTGCTCATCGCGCTGAAACACGCCGACCGGGGAAACGGTTCGCTCGGTCACCCGGTCCGAGGAAGCGGAATAGTAGCGGAGCTCGAGCTGCTTGCCGGCGTCGATTGCCTGGCGGATCTCCTGCGCGACGGACCCCAGGCCGCCGACCTGGTCCACGTCCGCTACCCCGCGCTTCCGGTTGACGCGGCGGATCTTGTCCGCGGCGGAGCGCACGGCGTCGACGTTGACCAGGCCGGGCAGCGTCTCGAGCGATTCTAGCAGGAGCAGCAGTGCGTGGGCCTCGGTGGGCTTGAGGTGGAGTGGCGCGGTGAGACCCTGGTCATCCAGGACGGTCACACCGCGCCAGGTGTGCTCGAGGTCGAACATCTCGCCCGGGCCGCGCCCGACCCCGGAGAGCAGGAGCCGGTTGAGGTCGTCGCGGACCTCGTCCACGCTGGACCCGAGGTCGCGAGCGATCTCCATGAGTGATTTCCCCTGGTGCCGCGTGATGTACGGCAGGAGGTTGAGGAGGCGGACGAGCCTGGTTGACCCGGTGGAGTTTGCGTGACCCGCGGGGCGCTGGCTCCCCGAATCCTCCGGCGACGGGGTCTTGGCGCTCGTTGCGCTGCGGAGCGGGGCGTCGTGGGGCGTGGCGGATTGTTTGAGTAGGGCGATGACCTGTTCGCGGACCGCTTCCGGCTCCACGGCGACCAGGTCGGCGGCGTGGGCCGCCGATGTGCGCACCACCCAGTCGAGCTCGGCGTCGTGCAGACGAATCTCGTCGCGGTCCGCACTGGAGTCGCCCCGGGCACCGGGTGCGCGAGTGCCGGCGGCGGCGAGTTCCTCGCAGGTGCCGCGGCGCACGGTGACGATGGCGTCGGTGACCGGTCCGCGCAGCACGTCGCGAACCAGCTCCCCGGTGTTCTCGGGCGACTGGTGGAAGTCCTCGGTCTCGCGCACGAGGGTCACGTTGGCGACGCGGACCAGCCGGAAGATGCGGTCGGCGTCGCGCTCGATGTCCCACCCTACGAGGTAGGCGCGGTTGTTCAGCGAGACGATGTCCCACGGGTCCAACGTCCGGCGCTGCGGGTGCCCTCCGCCGGCTGGGGTGAAGTCGAACGAGACTCGCTTCTGCAGCTCAATCGCGGCGAGGAGGTTGTGGAATGCCTGCGGGTCGATGCGGTTGGCGTCGCTGGCCGCAGAGGTCAACGGCGCGCTGTCAAACACGCGGGTCGCGCCGGACGCCGCGAGCTTGGTCCAGCCGGAGCGGGCAAACGCGCCGAGAGAGCCGCCAGTGCTGAGATCCACCGCCAAGCCCACGGCGCTTGCCTCTTCTTCGGTGAGGTCAACGGGTTCCAGCTCGTAGCGGTCCCGGTCCATGGTGAGGGTCCCGCCGGAATACGAAATAGGCACTCCTGCCCGGCGCAGCGCCTCAACATCGCGCCGGATCTTCACGCGTAGCGCTTCGGTCTCCAGGTCCTGGTAGCCGTCCACGTTGCGGGCAACCCACTCCGATTCGCGGTCGTGCGAGGACCCCAGCATGGCAAAGGCCAGGTTCGCCTGCCGGACTTCCGGTTCGAGCTCTGCCACGTAACTGCCTTTCTCCCTCGTCCCCGGTCCGGCTAGTCGGCGGCGCCCATCGCGCGGATCTGTGCGATGAACTCGTCGACACGCTGGTCCTCGGTAGCGAAGGGGTCGAGCAGCTCCAAGGTGCGGGGTTCCGGGCGGTTGGTTTTCAGGTGGACCCAGTCCACATTGTGGTCCATCCCCGCCGAGCGCGCAGCGCTGAGGAACCGGCCGCGCAACGACGCGCGCGTCGTCTCCGGCGGTGCCGTCGCGGCGTGGGAGATCGCTTCGTCGGTGGTCCACCGGCGCACGAGGCCCTTGCGCTCCAGGAGGTAGAACAGCCCGCGCTCGCGGTTGATGTCGTGGTAGGTCAGGTCGATCTGCGCGAGCTTTGGATGGTCCCACTCAGCCCCAAGCTTGTCTTTGACCTGGAGCAACAACTTTCGCTTGATTACCCAGTCAATCTCTTGGTCCACGCCGGAGAAGTCTTGCGACGCAATCGCGTCCAGGGTGCGCTGCCACAAGTCAATGACGCGTGCCATTTCCTCGTTCGGCGTGCCCTCGTCCGGCCGGGACTCCAACCAGCGCCGTGCGGCATCCAACGTGGCCTGCTGGACCTCGAGCGCGGTGACTGTGCCCCCGCTCTTGAGCGCGAGTGGCGTCTGGCCCGTGGGGTCCGCCGCGATGTCGCGGATGTGATCGATGGCGTTGTCGAGCGTGAAATCCGGGAGGTCGAAACCAGCCTCGAGCATCTCAATGACCAACAGTGTCGAGCCGACCTTGAGCGCGAACGTGGGCTCCGCCATGTTCGAGTCGCCGACGATGACGTGCATGCGCCGGAAGCGGTGGGAATCGCCGTGGGGTTCGTCGCGGGTGTTGATGATCGGCCGGGTACGGGTGGTGGCCGAGGAGACGCCCTCCCACACCTGGTCCGCGCGCTGCGAGAGGACGAAGCGCCCCTTCTTGATCATCCCGGCCCCGCAGAGAAGTTGGCGGGTGATGAGAAACGGCAGCAGTTGCATGCCGAACGACTTCAGGGCGAGCTCGCGGCTGATCAGGTAGTTTTCGTGCGTGCCGTAGGAGTTGCCCTTCGAGTCCACGTTGTTTTTAAACAGGAAGACTTTGCCACCCACACGGTCCCGCTCGAGCGCCTGCTCTGCTTGCGTGGCGAGGTCGCTGAAGATGACCTCGCCAGCCTTGTCGTAGTTGAGCAGCTGGGTGATCGAGTCACATTCGGCGGTGGCGTACTCGGGGTGCGAGCCAACGTCGAGGTAGAGGCGCGAGGCGTTGTCGGTGAAGATGTTGGAGCTGCGGTGCTCGGCGACGACCGGGCGAAAGAGGTAGCGGGAGATTTCCTCGGGCGTCAGCACGACCTTGCCGTGCTCAAACGCGGTGACGCCGAACTCGGTCTCCACGCCCATGATGCGGCGGGGGTAGACGGTGGCCATGCGGGTTACTGCCCGCCCTTCTGCACGAACGAGCGCACGAATTCCTCGGCGTTGGTGTCCAGCAGGGCGTCAATCTCGTCGAGGATGTCGTCGGTGCCAGAGGTGTTCAGCTGGGCCTGCCCGGCATCAACGGCGCCCTCGTCCGCGCCGTCGTCGCCGTGGTTGCCACCTTGTACAATCTGCTGCTTAGACATGTCAGACATGGTGCGATTCTAATCCTTTCAGTAGTGATTCGACGGTCTCGGCGCGCTCGATAAGCTCGCCGACCTCCGCCCTGGTCAAGCCGTCGACCTCGTCCATGGGGAACCGGATCGGCTGGTCGCCCACCGCAAAGAGGACGGACTGCCAACTCGACGCGATGATGACCTCGCCGAACTTTTCGCTCACCTTGCCGCGGAACCACGCTCGGGAGTCCTCCGGCGGCACGGTCACTGCGCGGCGGATTGCGTCCTCGCCCACGAGCGTGCGCATCTGTCCCTTGCGCACGAGGGCGTGGTACAGCGACTTCGCGGGGTCAATGTCGGCGTATTGGATGTCAATCAGCTTGAGCTTCGGGTCCGAGATGGGCACACCGCGCTCCAGGTACCGGCTGATGAGGGCCCACTTCGCCGTCCAATCCAGGCGGTCTGCGGTAGACAGCGGGTCGCGCTCGAGGTCATTGAGCACCTCGCCCCACAGGCACAGGACCTTTGCATCGACCTCGTCCAGGTCCGGGAGTGCTGCGGCACGGTCGCGGTACTCGCGCAGGAGGTCGATTGCGGTGAGCCGGCGCCCGTCGACAAGCAACAGGCGATGCGTGCACGTTGGGTCGTGGGAGACCTGCTTGATCTCGTCGACGGCGTTGGTCAGCCGCAGGTCGCTGAAGTCGACGTCAGCCTCGATGCAGTCGAGCACGAGCTTGGTCATCCCCAACTTGAGAAAGTTGGAGAACTGGCTCATGTTCGCATCGCCAACGATGACGTGCAGGCGGCGGAACTTCGTGGCCAGTGCGTGCGGTTCGTCGCGGGTGTTTACGATGCCGCGGTTCAGCGTGGTTTCCAGGGAGACTTCCTGTTCGAAGTAGTCGGCGCGCTGCGAGATCTGGAAGCCGTCGCACTCGGATTCCTGGCCAATGCCCACGCGGCCTGCGCCGATGATGACCTGGCGGGTGACAAAGAACGGGACGAGCGCCTGGGTGAGCCGCGAGAAGTCGGTCTGGCGGGAGTACTGATAGTTCTCGTGGCTGCCGTAGGACTGGCCTTTGCCATCAACGTTGTTTTTGTAAAACTTCAGCGGCGGGCACGGCGCGGTCTTGTCCAGCACGCTGACCTGCTGCTCCCACAGCTCGCGGATGTCCGCCGCGGCCTTGTTGAGGACGTAGTCCCCGGCAGCGTCATAGATCATCGCGTCCCATGCGTTGGACACCTCCGGCGAGGAGTACTCGGGGTGTCCGTGGTCGACGTAGTAGCGCGCGCCGTTGGTGGTCACCACGTTGGCCACGCCCATCGCGTTCGGGTCCACCACGGGAACCGTGCGGTAGCGCTGCAGATCGAACCCGCGGGTGTCTTTGAGCGGTGCTTCTTCCTCGTAGTCCCAGCGGGAGCGGGCGGCCGTATTCATTGCGGCATACGCCACCACCGCGTGCGTCGAGGTGAGCAGCGGGCTTATCGACGGGTCGTCCGGGGTCGTGATCCCGTACTCGGTCTCAGTGCCCATGTAACGTTTCATAACGCACTACCGTACCTGCTGGTAGGCCGGATTGTGTAAAAAATACGAGCGAGCGTATTTTATCTATATGAGTTCTGACACCCTCGCAAACGACCCAGGTGTAGCACCCAAGGAACGCAAGTTCTTCGGGCAGCCCTGGGGACTCGCTAACCTCTTTGGCATTGAGCTGTGGGAGCGCTTCAGCTTCTACGGCATGCAGGCCCTGCTGGCCTTCTACATGTACTACTCCGCCACCGAAGGCGGGCTGGGCATTGACCAGACCACGGCGCTGAACCTCGTGGGCGCCTACGGTGGCTTCGTCTACATGATGGCGCTGGTCGCCTCGTTTGTGGGTGACCGGTTGCTTGGCGCGGAGCGCACACTGTTCTACTCCGCGATCCTGGTGATGGTCGGACACATCGTCCTCGCCCTTGTGCCTGGCGGTCTAGGCCTTGCCACTGGCTTGGTGTGCATCGGTATAGGCTCCGGTGGAGTCAAAACGTCCTCGCAGGTGGTGCTCGGTGATTTGTACTCGCGTGAGGATCCCCGCCGAGACGCTGGCTTCTCCATCTTCTACATGTCGGTCAATATTGGTTCCCTATTTGGCCCGGCGTTGACTGGCCTAGTGTGGGGCAAGGCCGGTTTCCACTGGGGCTTTGGGCTTGCCGCGATCGGAATGGCAATGGGACTGACGCAGTACATCATTATGCGGAAGTCTTCCATCGGCGCTGTCGGATCTGAAGTTCCAAATCCACTGCCGCGCGAGCGGCGTGGTGTGTGGGTGATTGGTGCAATTGCTGTCGTTGTTGTCGTAGTCGCGCTGCTGGTCACCGGCATTGTTCCGCTCGGATCGCTGTCGTGGATCGTGTTTGCTATCGCTCTTATCGCCACGATTTACCTGTTGTGGGAAATGTTCCACTCTGATGAAGTTACCCCTGCTGAGAAGTCGCGTCTAACCGGCTACATTCCGCTCCTGTTTGGTTCTGTGGCGTTTTTCGCGATCTTTCAATCCCAATTCACTGTGGTCGCGGTCTACTCCGATCAGCGCGCTAACCTGAATTTCTTGATGTGGGAGCTCACGCCGGCCCAGGTACAGGCGTTTAACCCTTTCTTCATCGTGGTCTTCTCCCCCATCTTTGCAGCCATGTGGACTGCGCTGGGGCAGCGCCAGTGGTCATCTGCGGTGAAGTTTGGTGTGGCAAACTTGGTTACAGGTAGCGCGCTCTTCTTCTTCCTGCCGTACGCGGGTGGTGGTCCGAAGTCGACGCCGCTGCTGGTCTTGGTGCTTATCCTCTTTATGTTCACGATGGGCGAGCTGCTGTTGTCTCCTGTGGGCAACTCGCTGGCAACGAAGGTAGCACCTGAGGCGTTTAAATCTCGGCTGTTTGCTGCCTGGTTGATGTCGCTGTCTATGGGCACGGCGCTATCTGGCGTGCTCGGCTCGCTGTACAACCCTGATGATGCCTCCGCCGAGCGGACGTTCTTCATTACGCTGTCGGTGATCACCATTGTGCTTGGCGTAGTGTTGATCTCGATTCGTCGCTGGGTGCTGAAGAAGTTCGTCGACGTGCGCTAGCGCGCCTCGCTTCACGACGCCACCGCGTCCCCATCCCAACCACAAAGCCGGCCCCTCGGGGCCGACTTTCCTCGTTACCTCAGTTCCGCGACGAACGGGGCGTGCGCTACCAGCCGCGCTCTGCAAGGCGGTGCGGTGCGGGCAGGTCAGCAACGTTGATGCCCACCATCGCCTCGCCCAGGCCGCGGGACGCCTCGGTGACGACGGCGATGTCGTCCCAGTTGCGCACGGCCTTGACCACTGCCTTGGCGCGTGCCTCCGGGTTCCCGGACTTGAAGATGCCGGAGCCGACGAAGACGCCGTCGGCGCCGAGCTCCATCATCAGCGCGGCGTCGGCAGGCGTTGCGACGCCGCCGGCGGTAAACAGCGGTACCGGCAGCTTGCCGTGTTCCGCGACGTAGCACACCAGCTCGTAGGGTGCCTGGAGCTCCTTTGCGGCGACGTAGAGCTCGTCGCGGTTGGCGTTATAGGTGGCTTGCAGCGCTGCGATCTCGCTGCGGATGGCGCGCATGTGCTTCGTGGCTTCGGAGACGTCACCGGTGCCGGCCTCGCCTTTGGAGCGGATCATCGCGGCGCCCTCGTTGACGCGGCGCAGCGCCTCGCCGAGGTTGGTGGCGCCGCAGACGAAGGGGACGTCGAAGGCGCGCTTGTCCACGTGGTGGGCGTAATCGGCGGGGCTGAGCACCTCGGACTCGTCGATGTAGTGGATGCCCAGGTGCTCGAGGACGCGCGCCTCCATGGTGTGGCCGATGCGGGCCTTCGCCATCACCGGGATGTTCACGGCGTTCAGGATGCCCTCGATGAGGTCGGGGTCGGACATGCGGGCAACGCCGCCTTCGGCGCGGATGTCCGCGGGAACGCGCTCGAGCGCCATGACTGCCACGGCACCGGCCGCTTCGGCGATCTTCGCCTGCTCCGGCGTGACGACGTCCATGATCACGCCGCCTTTGAACGAGTTGGTGAGTTCTGCAAACTTGGTGAAATCTGTCATAGTGCTCCATTGTCTGGGCGCAACTGGTAGATTCCAAGGTCCAGTATCATTTTCATTCCTTGTACCAGTTGGTGATCATGTGCTCCTCAGCGTCTCCCCCGAGCTGCCTATCCCCTTGCCCACGCAGATCGCACAGCAGATTCGGCTCGCGGTTACCAACGGCACGCTGCAGCCCGGAGACACGGTCTCCAGCACACGCGCACTCGCCCGCCAGCTCGGAGTCTCCCGCGGCACGGTCGTTACCGCCTACGACCAACTCATCAGTGAGGGCTTCCTCCTCGCCGCGCAGGGCGCACCGACGCGGATCCACCCGGCGCTCACGCTTGCGCCACCGGCGCAGGGGCCGCAGCGCGACACGCGCCCAAGCACGACACCCCGGGCCCGGGTCTCATTGCGGCCGTCTGCGGGCAGCGCCGGAGCAGTTCGACCGGCCGCGTGGCGCAAGGCCTGGAGGGACGCCCTCAACGCGGACGGTGCCAGCCTGGATAAGACCGGAGAACCAGAACTCAGAGCCGCCATCGCCGAGCACCTGCGCCTCGCGCGCGGCATACAGGTCGACCCCGCACACGTGGTGGTCACCGGAGGATCGCGCGAAGGGCTGCAGCTCATCCTGTACACGCTGGGGTCGCGGCTGCGCGTGGGCGTTGAAGACCCGGGTCACCCCGGCCTGCGTCGCGTGATCCCCCTCGGCGGACACGAGGTGGTCCCCTGCGCCACCGATCCCGGTGGGGTGGTCGTCGGCGAGCTTTCAGACCGCCTCAACGCGCTCTTGGTCACTCCGTCCCACCTGTACCCCTTTGGCGGTGCGATGAGCGCATCGCGCCGCTCCGCACTGCTCAACTGGGCGACGCGGACCGGCGCCGTGCTCATCGAGGACGACTTCAACACCGAGCTGCGCTACCTCATCTCGCCGCAGCCCCCACTCGCGGCGCTGTCGCCGGGGGCCGACGTGCTCACGCTCGGCACGTTCTCCACGCTCCTCTCCCGCGAGCTCGCCGCGGGGTATGTCGTGGCCTCCCCCGCGCTCGCTCCCGCGCTGCGGGAGACCCGAGAGCTCCTGGGAATGCCGGTGGCCACGGTGACGCAGCGCGCCATCGCGCACCTCCTCGACCGCGGCTACGTGCGCCGGAACGCGCGTGCAGCGCACAACCGGCTCGCGCGACGTCGCAAAGCCGTTGCCGCCACGGTGGTCCCCGCCCTGGAAGCGCGCGGCGCGCGAGTGACCGTGCCGGAAGCAGGCGGCGCAGACGTCACCGCCGAGTTTCCCACCGTTGCACTGCGGCAACAGTTCGAGGACCAACTTGCCGCCAGCGGCGTGGAGTGCGGCCACGAGTCCAGCCTGTGGTCGGGCGGTGGGGATGGGCTTGTCCTGAGCTTTTCGCACCTGACGGATGAGGACTTCGAGTACGCGCTCGGGGCCATCCACCAGGGAAAGACCGCCTGACTCAGCCCCCTGCGGCCGCGACCTCAGCGCGACGCGGAGGCTCGCCGGCAGGGGCTCCCGCCTTCCGGCGAACCGCCCAGGCGAAGATCGCGCCGGTGATGTTGTGCAGTACCGCGGCGACCGCGCCGGGCAGCGCCGCCTCCGGGGAGAAGAACTTGCCGGCCATGCCCCTTGCAAGGCCCGCCGACTGCGTGCCCACCTCGATTGCCACCGTCCGGCGGTAGCTCTCCGGCTGCCCTGTCACCTTCGCCGTTGAGTAGCCCAGCAGGTAGCCGAGCGCGTTGTGCAGCAGCACTGCCGCGAACACGAGCAGCCCGACCTCGATGAGCGCCTCGCGGTTCTTCGCCACGGTTGGGAAGACCACGCCGCCAATGCCCAGGATGGAGATCCACGGCAGCACCGGAGCGATCTTGCCCATCCACGCATCGAGCGCGTAGCGCAGCGCGATCCCGCCGATCACCGGGATGAGCACGGTCTGCGCGAGCGACCAGGCCATCCCCGCGCCGTCCACCGCCACGTCAGCGCCGGCGAGCAGCGTGGAAACGCTCGTCATCGCCACGGATAGCGCCACATCGCCCTTGGCCAGGTACGCGATCACGTTCGAGGAGGTGCCGCCGGGAACCGAGCCCAGCATGAGCAGCCCCACCGCAAGCGCAGGGCTCAGGCCCAGGAGCTTGACCACCGCGACCGCGCCGAGCGGCATGATCACGAACTGCGCGACGACGCCAATGGCGATCGGGACGGGCCGCTTCGCCACCTCCTTGAAGTCCGGGATGGTCAGCGTGAGCCCCATACCGAACATGATGATCATCAGGAAGTACGTGATGAAGCTGGTCAGCGGGAGGAACGGCCCTGGCGCGACAAACGCGAGCACCGAACCGAGTAGAATAAAGGCCGGGAACGCGGCGACGGCGATGGCTGCCGAGCGATCTTCCTGTGTGCTCATGGCGAACTCCTACTCACTCTGTGGGATGAAATTCCGCATAACGAAATATGGGTGAGTATAAGTGATACCGCGCACACTTTTGGGCGTTTCGCCCGATTGCTACCCGACGACCTCCGCGGCCACCACTCGCTTGCCCTGCCGGCCCGAGATGCGTGCCCACTCATCGGGGTTCGCCGTGTTTGGCATATCCTCGCTCTCGTCCTGCTCAGCGCGCACGGCCGCCCGGAGATGCTCCGCGGTAATCCCCTTCTGCACCGCGCCGGGCTGCTTATCGACGCCCACCGCCCCGATCCAGTCCTTAATCGCCAGCTTCTTCGCGCGGTCCACCACGTTGGCGATCATCGCGCCGGAGATGAAGTCGGAATAGTGGAGGAGCTGCGACGTGCCGTCGACAAGCTCCAAGCGCACAAACGGACGCGGGGCGAACATGGCGTCGGCGGCCGCGGCGATGAGCTCCTCGGGTGCCGCAGCGAGCGGGATAGCCGGCGTGATGTAGCGGGCGAGAATGTCTTCGGCCTCCGCGCGGTTCGGGCGCGAGACGCGGACTTTGATGTCCAGGCGTCCGGGGCGCAGGATGGCGGGGTCGATGAGCTCCTCGCGGTTGGTTGCGCCGATGACGATCACATTGGCGATACCCTCGACGCCGTCGATCTCGGTGAGCAGCTGCGGCACCACGGTGGTTTCCATGTCGGAGCTGACCCCGGAGCCGCGGGTGCGGAAGATGGACTCCATCTCGTCGAAAAACACGATGACGGGGCGGCCGCCCTCGGCCAGCTCGCGGGCGCGCTCGAAGATAAGGCGGATGCGTCGCTCGGTCTCACCGACGAACTTGTTCAGCAGCTCGGGGCCCTTGACGTTGATGAAGTGGGCCTGTCCCCCGTCGCCGATGCGCTGCGACAGCGAGTTGGCCACGGCCTTGGCAATAAGCGTCTTGCCGCACCCGGGCGGGCCGTAGAGCAATAGTCCCTTCGGCGGGGTGAGGTCGAACTCTCGGTAGAGGTCCGGGTGCGAGAACGGGAGCTCGACCGAGTCCTGGATCATCTCAATCTGCGAGCTCAGGCCACCGATGTCGGCGTAGGTGACGTCCGGAACCTCGTCGAGGGAAAGCTGGTTGACCTCGGTCTTAGGGACGCGCTCGAAGGCGTACCCGGCGCGGGTGTCCACCAGGACCGTATCGCCTGCGCGTGCGTGCTCCCGGAGTGGCTGCGCGAGGTAGACCAGGTGCTCGGCACCCTGTTGGTCCGCCACGATCGCGCGCTCGGTGTTGATCTTCTCGGACAGGGTGGCGAGCTGGCCGACGGCCTCGTACCCGCAGGACTCGACGACGATGGCGCCGTCGCCCAGGCGGACCAGCGTGCCCGGGCGCAGCGCGTCCGGCGACACGGTCGGCGCGACCTTGACGCGCATGCGGCGTCCGGAGGTAAACACCTCGGCCTCGTGGCCGCGCGGGGATCCCTCGAGGAACACCCCGTACGTCGACGCCGGCTCGCCGAGTGCTTCCACCTGCGCATACAGGTCGTTGAGCTTGTCGCGGCTCGCTTTAAGCAGCTCCGCCAACTTCTTGTTCCGCGAGCTCATCGCCTGATTCTCGCGCTTGAGTTCCCGCAGCTCGGGGCCGAATGCGTCGTCGTTGATTGTGTTGCCAGCCATACCCACCACACTAGTGGGTGCCGGTAACAGCTACTTGCGTGCCCGGCGTTGCGGGCGCGGCGGCGTGACGCCGTCGGCAAGCCTGCGGGTCCACACGAGAAATGCCGTGTGCGCGTTCATGCGGTGCTCCGGACGGGTGGCCAGGCCCTCCACCTTCCACTCACGCAGCAGCGTTTCCCAGGCGCGCGGCTCGGTGAAGCACTTCGCCTCGCGGATCGCTTCCATGATGTTCATCAGCTGCGGCACGGTGGCCACGTACGTCATGAACACGCCGCCGGGGATGAGTACGTTTTTCACCGTGTCGATGAAGTGCCAGGGCTCGACCATGTCCAGGATGACGCGGTCGACCGGGCCGTCGAGGTCCTCGGTGGTGATCTCGCCGAAGTCGCCTAAGCGCGGGGTCCACCACTCCGGGGTGCCGTTGAAGTAATCGGCCACGTTGTCCTTAGCAAAGGCGAGGTGGTCGTCTCGGATTTCGTAGGAGAACACCCGGCCCTCGGGCCCGACCGCGCGCAACAGCGACATGGTCAGCGCGCCGGAGCCCGCGCCCGCCTCCAGCACGCGCGCGCCCATGAAGATGTCGCCCTCCACCAGGATCTGCGCGGCGTCCTTGGGGTAGATCACCGCGGCGCCGCGCGGCATGGACAGCACGTGGTCGACCAGGAGGTGGCGGAAGCACAGGTAGTCACTGCCCAGCGTGGATTTGACCACCGAGCCTTCGTCCGCGCCGATGATGTCATCGTGCATGACGATGCCCTTGTGCGTGTGGAACTGGCCGCCCTCGACCAATTGGATCGTAAAGTGACGGCGTTTCGCGTCGGTGAGCTGGACTTTGTCTCCTGCTTGGAACGGGCCTGAATACATGCGCCTAAGTATGCCCTACTCGGCTCGCGCACCGTAAAACGCGGTGAGCGCGCGGACGAAGTACTCCATGTCGCGCGCGCCGCACAGCTCGCGCGCCGAGTGCATCGACAGCAGCGGCACGCCCACGTCGACGGTGCGGATGCCCATGCGCGTCGATGAGATCGGCCCGATCGTGGATCCGCAGGGCACGCTGTTGTTGCCCACGAAGGTTTGCGAGGGCACCTCGGCCGCGCGGCAGGCGCGGAGCCACTCCGCCTCGGTGACCGCGTCCGAGGCGTAGCGCTGGTTCGCGTTGATCTTGAGCACCGGCCCCCCGTTGAGGCGCGGCCGGTGCGTTGGGTCGTGCTTCTCCGGGTAGTTCGGGTGGACGGCGTGCGCGGCATCCGCGGAGACCTGGAACGATTCAGCAAACACGTCGAAGGGCTCGCCGACCTCGCGGGCGATGCGGGTCAGCACGCGCTCGAGGAGCGGGCCGCCGGCACCGGTGGTCGACGCGGAGCCGACCTCCTCGTGGTTGAATGCGGCGAGCACCAGGATGTCCTGGGCGGCGTTCTTCGCGGCCAGCAGCGCCTCGAGCGATGCCCACACGCTGGAAAGGTTGTCCAGGCGCCCGGCGGCGAGCATGTCCCCGAGCAGCTCGCCGCGCTGCGCGTCGGCGGTGATGAGCTCGTGGGACACGATGCGCTGCGGGTCCACGCCGGCAGATTCACCGACGAGCTCCATGAGCGGTCGATCCCCGCCGAGGACGGGCGGCGTGTGCGCCTGGCGCTCCACGGTGGGCGCGTCGGCGCGGTAGAGGTGGATTGCCAGGTTGGGCACGCGGGCGACGGCGCCGGTATCCACGAGATGCTGCGCGCCATCATCGGTGACCACCCGTCCGGCAAATCGCAGGTCTCGGTCCAGCCACGTCTGCAGGATTGGTCCGCCGTACACCTCCACCGCCACCTGGCGCAGGCCCTCGCGCTGGAAGTCCGGCTGCGGTTTGGCCATCAGGCCCGGCGAGTCCGTGTGGGAGCCGACGATGCGGAAGCGCGGGCGCGGGTGCTCGGGGACCCACCACGCGATGACGGCGCCGCCGTCGACCAGGACGTGGCCGCCGGGTGCGGCCGGGTCGGCGGGGGCGGGCGACGTGGCGTCGATAAGCGAAAAGCCCTGCGCGGTGAGTGCCTGCGCGACGTTGTGCGCGGCGTGGAAGGCGCTGGGGCTGGTGTGGAGGAAGTCGATGAAGCGAGCGTGCATACCTCCACTCTAAAATGTGGGACACGATGACTCCACGACCGCTCGCACTTTCCCCGTCCCGCGCCTCCGACTACCAGCGCTGCCCGCTGCAATACCGGCTGCGCACCATTGACAAGATTCCGGAGCCGACCACGGAAGCGCAGGTCAAAGGCACATTGGTGCACGCGGTGCTCGAGGAAATGTTCGGTTGGCCGCGTGCGGAGCGCACGTTCCCGGCCGCCGTCAAGCGCATCAAGCCGGCGTGGGAGGAAATGTGCGAGAAGGACCCGAGCTGCGCGGAGCCGATTGACAACGAACTGGCGCTCTTCCAAGCCGCACGCGAGCTGCTTCGCGGGTACTTCCACATGGAAAATCCGCTCGGTTTCGACGCGCACGAGCAGGAAATGTACGTGAACACCGTCCTGCCCAATGGGGTGCCCGTGCGCGGATTCATCGACCGTGTGGACATCGCGCCCACGGGCGAGGTTCGCGTGGTGGACTATAAGACCGGGAAGAAGCCACTGCCCCGCTACTCGCAGGACGCGCAGTTCCAGATGCGGTTTTACGCGCTCGTGTACTGGCGGCTGTTCCAGACCATCCCCACCCAGCTGCGGCTGATGTACCTCAAGGTTATGGACTCGATGATCCTCACCCCGTCGCGCGAGGAGCTGGAGTACTTCGAGCGCGACCTCGCGGACCTGTGGGCGAAGATCGAGGCGGACGGGAAGGACGGTCACTTCCGGCCGAAGAAGTCCAAGCTGTGCGGCTGGTGCGCATTCCAGGACCTGTGCCCCGAGTTCGGCGGAACGCCGCCGGAGTACCCGGGCTGGCCGGGCTCCGCGGCGGACGGCACCACCTCGCCAGAGGATTAGAACAGCCCGGAGACGCGACCCTCGTTGTCGACGTCGATGTTGTTCGCCGCCGGCTTCTTGGGCAGGCCGGGCATGGTCATGACGTCGCCGGTCAGCGCGACGACGAACCCGGCACCGGTGCGCGGGATGAGGTTGCGCACGTGCAGCGTGTGTCCCTCCGGGGCGCCGAGCTGCTGCGGGTCGTCCGAGAACGAGTACTGCGTCTTGGACACGCACACCGGCAGCGTGTCAAAGCCGTTGTCCTTGAGCATCTTGAGGTCGCGCAGGGCGGCCGCCGAGTACTGGACGTCGTCTGCACGGTAGATCTCGCGCGCGATGGTCTCGATAGAGGCCTCTATACCGTTGGCCGGGTCGTAGAGCTGCGTGGACGTGCCCTCGGTCAAGTTGTCCAGCAGCGTGGTCGCCAGCTCCGTGGCCCCCTCACCGCCCTTGGCCCACACGTCGGCCTCCGCGATGGCCACGCCGGTGCGCTCCGCCCAGTCGCGGACCCACTTAAGCTCCGCCGGCGTGTCCGTGTCGAAGCGGTTGAGGGCGACCACCGGGGTTACGCCGAACTTGCGGATGTTGTCCACGTGGCGCTCCAGGTTGGCAATCCCCTGCTCCAGCGCATCGACGTTTTCCTGCTTGAGTTCCTCGCGCGCGATGCCGGCGTTGTACTTGATCGAGCGCACGGTGGCGACGACGGCTGCACCGGCGACGTCCAGGTCGCCGTAGCGTGCCTTGATGTCAAAGAACTTCTCCGCGCCAAGGTCGGAGCCGAAGCCGGCCTCCGTGAGCACGATGTCCGCGTACTGCATCGCGGTGCGGGTGGCCAGCAGCGTGTTGCAGCCGTGCGCGATGTTGGCAAAGGGGCCGCCGTGGATAAACGCGGGCGTGCCGCCGAGGGTCTGTACCAGGTTCGGGTGAATCGCCTGCTTGAGCAGTGCCGCCATCGCCCCCTCCGCGCCGAGGTCGCCCGCGGTGACCGGCTTCTGGTCGTAGGTGAGGCCGATGGTGATGTTGGCCAGGCGCCGCTTGAGGTCCTGCAGGTCCGTGGCCAGGCCGAGGATGGCCATGATCTCCGAGGCGGCGGTGATGGTGAACCCCGTCTGTGCCGGAACACCGCTGGTCGGCCCGCCGAGGCCGGTGACCACGTTGCGCAGGGAGCGGTCGTTCACGTCCAGGCAGCGCTGCCAAGTGACGCGACGTGGGTCGATGCCCAGCTCGTTGCCCTGGTGGATGTGGTTATCAATCAGCGCCGCGAGCGTGTTGTTGGCTGAGGTGATGGCGTGGAAGTCACCGGTGAAGTGGAGGTTGATGTCCTCCATCGGCACGACCTGCGCGTAGCCGCCACCGGCCGCGCCGCCCTTGATCCCCATGACGGGGCCGAGGGAGGGCTCACGCAGCGCGACCATGGCGTTGTGGCCGAGGAGCGAGAGGGCGTCGGTAAGCCCGATGAGCACCGTGGACTTGCCCTCCCCGGCGGGGGTTGGGGACACGCCGGTGACCAGGACAAGCTTCGCCTTCGGCTGACCCGGGTGCTTGGTCACGTCGACCTTGGCCATGTGCGTGCCGTACGGGATGAGCGCGTCGGCCGAAACGCCGGCCTTCGCCGCAATGTCCGAGATGGGCGCGAGTTGGTGCGCCTGCGCGATCTCAACGTCGGATTTCGGGGTGTGGTTTTGGGACGCAGATTGCGTTGCTGTGGTGTCTGACATACCACCACAGTACCCGGTGCCAGGGACGCCACCCCCCGTGCGATGTGTCGTTAGAGCACGAGGGCGCCGATGCCGTACCCCAGCAGGATCGCCGTGGAGATGCAGACGACGCCGGGGGCGATAAACGGGTGGTCAAAAACGTATTTGCCGATGCGGGTACTGCCGGTGTCATCCATCTCCACCGCCGCGAGCAGCGTCGGGTAGGTCGGCAGCACGAACAGCGCCGAGACCGCCGGGAAGGCGGCGACGGCGGTGAGCGGGCTCACTCCGATGGCGAGCGCTGCCGGCATGAGCGCCTTCGCCGTCGCCGCCTGCGAGTACAGCAGGCACGCGGCGAAGAAGAGGACCACGGCCAGCAGCCACGGCTGCGCCTGCAAAACGGTGCCGGCGACCGCCTGGATGTCGTCGATGTAGTAGTTGATAAACGTCGTGCCGAGCCACGCCACGCCCAGGACGCACACGCAGGCGGACATCCCGGAGCGGAACACCTGGGTGGTGAGCACCTCGGCCGCTGCGTGCTTGGTCACCCAGAGGATGATGGCGGCGGCTGACAGCATGATCGCCATGATGGCCTCGTTGCGCGGCACCGTCGGGTTCGGAATGAGCCCGATCTGGTCCGAGATCAACGTGGCGTAGGCCATCACGATGAGGATCGCGGCGACGAAGATGCCCACCGAGGTTTTCGCGCCCGCCTTCGGTGCGAACTCCGCGGACGCCTGCGGCTGCGCGACGAGCCCGTCAGCCACACGCTGCTGGTACACGGGGTCGTCCTCGAGATCCTTGCCCAGGCGGTTGGCCAGCCACGCCGTGGGGAAGATGGCCAGCAGCGTCGCCGGGAGCATCACCGCGAGTAGTTGCAGATAGCCCACCCCGTGATCCTCCAGGAGAGAGGCCATGAACACGACGGCCGCGGAGATCGGCGAGGCCACAATAGCCATCTGCGAGGCAATGACCGCGACAGAAAGCGGCCGCGACGGACGCACCTTGCCCTCCTTCGCCACCTCAACGATCACGGGGAGCGTAGAGAAGGCGGTGTGGCCGGTGCCCGCCAGCACCGTCATCAGCCAGGTGACCACCGGCGCATACACGGTCACCCGCTTCGGGTTGCTGCGCAGGAACTTCTCCGCCAGGTACACCAGATAGTCCATTCCGCCGGCGAGCTGCATGGCGGAGATCGCCGCGATCACGCACATGATGATGCCGATGACGTCGAACGGGATCGCTTCCGCGCTCACCGGGATGCCGGTCGCGCCGAGGAGCAGCACCCCGAGCCCGCCGGCGAAACCGATAGCGATGGACCCCATCCGCGCGCCCAGCACAATGGCACCGAACAGGATGATGATGTGCACGACGAGCAGCAGCGACACAGACCATTCCCCTCACGAGTTCAACGAATATAAATCGCGTACCATTATCGCCCGGATGGTACGACCATTCCAACTCGCGGTGCGTGCCCCTCCCCTGCAACGCGGGTGCCTGCGCCTATAGACGCCACGCCACCGGCACCCGCGCACCCCCGATCAATGTGGCGTGCTTGATGTCGGCCTAGTCTTCGTCGACGTAGAGCTTCCCGCGGTACTCCGGGTGCATGAGGTTTTCCTTGCTTAGCACCGCGTCGAGCTCCTCCTCGCTGAGCAGCCCCTTCTCCAGGACGAGCTCGCGGACGCCGCGGCCGGTCGCCGCGGCCTCTTTGCCAATCAGGTCGCCGTTGTGGTGGCCAATCACCGGGTTGAGGTAGGTGATGATGCCGATCGAGTTGGCAACGTAGGCCTCGCACACCTCCTTGTTGGCGGTGATCCCGGTGACGCACTTCTCGCGCAGCGTGCGCGCCGCGTTGGAGAGCAGCGAAATAGAGCTGAACAGTGACTGCGCGATCACCGGCTCCATCACATTGAGCTGCAGCTGGCCGGCCTCCGCCGCCATGGAGACGGTGAGGTCGTTGCCAAACACCTTGAAGCAGGCCTGGTTGACTACCTCGGGGATGACCGGGTTGACCTTCGCCGGCATGATCGACGAGCCGGCCTGGCGCTCCGGCAGGTTGATCTCATTGAAGCCGGCGCGCGGCCCGGAGGACAGCAGGCGCAGGTCGTTGCTGATCTTGGACATCTTCATCGCAGCGCGCTTGATCGCGCCGTGCATCATGACGTAGCCGCCGGTATCCGAGGTCGCCTCGATCAGGTTCGGGGACGCCTGGATCTCCAGCTCGGTGACCTCGCGCAGCGCCGCAACAACCTGGTCGCGGTAGCCCTTCGGCGTGTTGATGCCGGTGCCGATGGCGGTCGCACCCAGGTTGATCTCCAGGAGCACGTTCGCCGCGTTGACCAGCGTGCGGTTCTCCTCGCCCAGGTTCTCGCCGAAGGCGGTGAACTCCTCGCCCAGCGTCATCGGGACGGCGTCTTGGAGCTGCGTACGTCCCATCTTGATGATGTCCGCAAACTCATCGCCCTTGGCGCGGAACGCCTTCTGCAAGAGGTCGAATTCCTCGATGAGGCCCTGGACGGCGTAATACAAGCCGAGGCGGAAGCCGGTCGGGTACGCGTCGTTCGTCGACTGCGACATGTTCACGTCGTCGTTCGGGTTGATCTCGCTGTACTCGCCTTTGTCCTTGCCAATGTGCTCCAGCGCAAGGTTCGCCACGACCTCATTGGTGTTCATGTTCACCGAGGTGCCGGCGCCGCCTTGGAACGCGTCGATCGGGAACTGGTCCATGCAGCGCCCTTCTTCCAGGATCTGGTCGCAGGCCCACACGATCGCCTCCGCCTTTGCCTTGGGCAGCGCGTGCAGGCGGCGGTTGGCCAGCGCCGCAGCCTTTTTCACCTGCACCATGCCGCGAATAAAATCGGGCACATCATTGATCGTTTCGCCGGAGATTTGGAAATTCTCCATGGCGCGCAGGGTGTGGATGCCGTAGTAGACGTCCGCCGGGACGTCCATCGTGCCGAGCAGGTCTTCTTCTTTGCGAGTCGTCATGCGGACCATCGTACGGAACGGACTTTTACCGCTCATCATTTGCCCGCTTCGGGGGTGAAAACTAGAGGCGCGCGATGCGCAGCTCAGTGGCGATCGTGCCCTCTGTGCCCAGCTCAGCCAGCTGATCCATCACCTGGTTAGCCGTCGCGCGCGGGACCATCGCGCGGACCGCAACCCAGTTCTCGCGCGACAGCGGCGAGACCGTCGGCCCCGTGATGCCCGGGGTCAGCGCCAGTACCGCATCGAGGTTATCGCGGCAGACGTTGTAGTCGATCATCAGGTAGTTGTGCGCGTTGAGGATGCCCTCGATGCGGTTGAGGACCTTCACGTGGGCGTCGTCAAGCTGCATGCCCTGGCGCTTCACGACGACCGCCGCGCTGGAAATAATCGGCTCGCCGAACGGAGCGAGCCCCTGCTGGCGGAGGGTGGCGCCCGTGGAGACGACGTCCGCGATCACGTCGGCGACGCCGAGCTTGATTGAGATCTCCACTGCCCCGTCGAGGCGGATGACCTGGCTGGGGGTAATCCCGCGCTGGGCGAGGTAGTCCTCCACGAGGTGTGGGTAGGAGGTGGCGATGCGCTTGCCTGCGAGGTCCTCGACCGCCCACTGCTCGCCCTGCTTCGCGGCAAAGCGGAAGGTGGAGGAGCCGAACCCGAGGTCCAGGACTTCCTCGACCTGCGCGCGGGAGTCTGCGGCGAGGTCGCGGCCGGTAATTCCCAGGTCGAGGTGGCCCTGGGCAACGTAGATGGCGATGTCTTTCGGGCGGAGGAAGAAGAACTCGACGCCGTTGGGCTCGTCAACAATATTGAGCGCCTTGTTCGCGCCGCGGCCCTTGTACCCGGCCTCCTTGAGCACCTGCAGCGCGTGCTCCGAGAGCGAACCCTTATTTGGAACGGCGAGCTTGATCAACGATTTCTCCATGGGTGGTTCTCCGCTGGGGATCTAGAGGTACTTGTACAGGTCGTCCGGGGTGAGGCCGCGCTTGAGCATCATCACCTGCGTCCAATAGAGCAGCTGGCTCATCTCCTCGGCCAGCTCCTCGTCCGACTGGTATTCGGCGGCGATCCAGACCTCGCCGGCTTCCTCGATGATCTTCTTCCCAATGAAATGCGCGCCCTTGTCCAAGGCGTCAACCGTACCGGACTCAGCCGGGCGGTCCGCGGTCTTTTGGGTCAGTTCTGCGAAAAGGTCATCGAAGGATTTCACGCCTTCAAACCTTAGTGGACCTCGCGCGCCGCCGTGGCAAACCAGGAAAAGAGATCCTCCGCGGTGGCGCCAACAAAGCGAGCCGGGTCGAATTGGTAGACCCCGCTCGGGACCGGGTCGCCGAGCCCGAGGACGCGGCACCCGGACGCCGCGGCGGCGGACATGCCAGTCCAGGAGTCCTCCACCACGAGACACTCCGCGGTGGGAGCACCAACCCGGCGCGCTGCCTCTTCGTACATGTCGGGTGCCGGCTTGGGGCGGGTGACCTCGTCGCCCGTGATGGAGTCCGTGAACAGTGCCGCGCCGATGGCCGCGATACAACGGTCCGCCAGAGTGCGCTCCGTGTTCGTTGTGACAAACATGGGCACCCCGGCAGCGCACAGCTGTTCGAGCAGGGGGCGGATGCCCGGGTTGAGTTCGATACCGCCGGCCAACTTCTCGGCCATGCGCTGGTACATCCAGGCGCGGAGCTCGTCCTGCTCGCCGTTGGCAAGCTCGTAGCCCGCCCACCGCGCGCAGATGCCCAGGGATTCCGCGAAGCTCGCGCCCTCAGTCTTCTTGCGCTCTTCAGGGGACAGCCTGCGTCCGAGCTTCTCCGAGAGTTCGAACGTGGCCTCCGCCCAGAGGGGTTCGGTGTTGATGAGAGTGCCGTCCATGTCCCAGAAGATGGCTGCTGGAGCGGCGTTCGCGCTACTCAAAGTCGGGCAGCTCCCCGAGGGCCTCGTCGTCCGCGCCGGAAGCGATTGCGGCGCGACGGACCACGTCCGCAAGCTCCGACTTCTCCTCCGGTTCCAGCACCGCGTACTCGTGCTTGGCGTTGAACTGCTCCAGGTTGTCGTAGAACGGCTGCACGAGGGCCTTCAACCGCTCTCCGTCCGGGGAAGGCTCAATGAGGTCGAATGCGTCAAGGAACATCTCGATGATCTGCTTGAGCTCCGGCAGCGCCTCCGGGTCGAACGGCTGCTCCCACAGCTCCTTGTCGCTTTCTTGCAGGTAGGAGCCGGTGGCAAAGGTGCGGAGGTCATCGATGAACTGGTCAACGTCCGGCTGCAGTCGGGCGCGAATCGAGGTCTCTGGTTGCGTCATGCTTCCCATTGTGATCGACTACGCGAAAACGCGCACCCCGAGCAGGCCGTCGATCGCGTTCACCAGGATGTTGTCGTGGTCGCCGCGGGCCATGTCCAACACCCGCAGGGCGCGCGGGGTGTCCAGGTCGTCCGCCAGCGCGGTGCGCAGCTCGTTGACGTTGGCCAGTGCTTCCGCCTCCGTGACGGGTTGCGCGAGTCGCTCCTGCCAGCGGGCCAGGCGCTGCTCTGCGGCCTCGAGGCCGCGGTAGGAAAAGTCACGGTCCTCGCGGTAGTGCCCGGCAAACACGGCGAGTCGGATCGCGGCGGCGCTGTGCCCTTGCGCGGTCAGCTTGTGCACGAACACGAGGTTGCCCAGCGACTTGGACATCTTCACGCCGTTGAGGGCGATCATGCCCGAGTGCACGTAGTGGCCCGCCATGCGCGGTTCCGCGTAGGCCGCCTCCGCGTGCGCGGCGGAGAACTCGTGGTGTGGGAAAGCGAGGTCTGAACCGCCGCCCTGGATGGCAAAGGTGCGCCCCAGCCGGTTCGTGGCAATTGCGGAGCACTCGACGTGCCATCCGGGGCGCCCCGGGCCGATCTTGGTCTGCCACGCGGGCTCGCCCTTGCGGGGGCCGCGCCACACCAGTGCGTCGAGCGTATCCTGCTTGCCTTCGCGGTCGGGGTCGCCGCCGCGCTCTGCAAAGAAGGTTTCCATCGTGGCGCGGTCGTAGTTGGACTCGTAGCCAAACTGCTCGGTGGCGTGAATGGACGCGTACACGTCGCCCTGGTCGAGGCGGTATGCGGAACCGTTGTCCAGCAGCGTTTGCACCATGGCGGCAACTTCGTCGACAGCTTCCATCGCGCCGATGAAGTCGCGCGGCGGGATCACGGAGAGCTCCTCCATGTCACTGCGGAACAGGGCAATCTGGCTGCGGCCGAGCTCGCGCCAGTCCACGCCGTCACGATCCGCGCGCTCGAAGAGGGGGTCGTCCACGTCGGTGACGTTCTGGACGTAGTGCACCTTGTGGCCGTTGGCCAGCAGCTGTCGGTGCACCAGGTCAAAGGTCAGGTAGGTCGCGGCGTGCCCGAGGTGCGTGGAATCGTACGGGGTAATGCCGCAGACGTACATGCCCACCTCTCCGTTGGCGTTCGGCGTGACGTCGACGGCATGAACGTGTTGATCCGCGGTGTCGTACAGCTGCAGGGGGCGAGGGATGCCAGCAACAGCAGCGACATGAGGAGTAGGCCAGGATTGCATGGCCACTACCCTACCCACTGCTGCCGGGGGCTCCGCTAATCGACGCTGTGCGCTGGCCCCATGGCTCTTAGCCTGCCGCCATCACGCCGGTTCCCAGCAGCAGCATGACCACGAGGCCGAGCGGGATGCGGTACGCGGCGAACCAGGCGAAGGAGTGGTTGGACACGAACTTCAGCAGCCAGGCGATGGAGACGTAGCCAAGGACGAACGCGATGGCGGAACCAATGAGGAGTTGGCTGCCGCTGGCGGCTTGTCCGCTTTCGGGGTTGAAGGCGTCGGGAAGCGAAAAGAGGCCCGACGTGAGCACTGCGGGAATGGCGAGCAGGAAGCTAAAGCGGGTGGCCACCTCGCGTTCGAGGTTGAGGAACAGGCCGCCGGAGATGGTGCCGCCAGAGCGGGAGACGCCCGGAATCAGCGCGAGGCACTGCCAGAAGCCCATGAGCACGGCGTCCTTCATGGTCAGGTCCTCGAAGCCGCGGGTCTTGGTGCCGCGGCGCTCCGCAAGAATGAAGACGAGCGAGAAAATGATGAGCACCGTCGCGGTAATCCAGAGGTTGCGGAAGTTGTCTCGGATGAGGTCCTTGAGCAGGACGCCCAACACAGCGACGGGGATGGTGCCGGCGATGACCATCCAGCCCATGCGGTAGTCAAAACCGCGCTTGTCCTTGTTTGCAAGGCCGACGAACCAGCCGGAGAGGTAGCGCCAGATGTCCTTGGCAAAGTAGACCAGGACCGCGAGCTCGGTCCCCAGCTGAATGACGGCGGTGAAGCTCGCGCCGGCGTCTTCGCCCCAGAAGAGCTGCGAGACGATGCGGAGGTGCCCGGACGAAGAGACCGGAAGGAACTCGGTGAGCCCCTGCACGATAGAGAGGACGATGACCTGAACCCAGGACATGGATTCGGCCAACTGTGTCGGATCAGTCATGGCAGAACACACTACCCGCGAGTGGCTGCAGGGACCGAACACACACGGCCGGAGCGAAGCTGGCAGGTTGCTAGGGTTAGGGGTTGTGAAATACGGAAAGAGATTTGCCGTTGCGCTCGCGGCCGCGACGTCCTTGGCGCTCGTCGCCTGCGGTTCGGATGTGACGGGTGACCAGCTGGAAGAAAGCATGGGCAACGCGACGCCCGATCCGTCGCCGCAGGCCGCGGACCCCGCCGGGACGGTCTTCCCCTTCGACGCCATCGAAGACCTCGACACCACCGACGGCGTGATCGCCGTCCGCACCGCCAATGCACTCACGGTGGGCACCCTCGACCAGCTGCGGGACGGCAGCGCCGCCGCGCATCCGCTTTCCGGCGAGTGCGGCGATGTCTCTGCAAACGCGGGCACGTTCGCGCTGGGCTGCGGCACCTCGATCATGCTGGTGCGCGCCGATGACCCCGGGCAGGCGGACACGCTCGATGTGGATGAGCGCGTAACGTCCGCGACGGTGACTTCCAGTGGTGACGTGCTCGCCGGCAGCAACAGCGAGCGCGATGTCTGGCTCTACCGCGACGGTGAGCTCGCGGACACCTTCTCGGTGGCGCGCGAGACCGACCAGCTCCAGGCCGTACCCGTCGACGGCCAGGCGGACAGCGTCGTGCGTACCAACCGCTTCGACACCACCGTCCAGGACATCGATTGGGGCAACGGGCGCCAGGGCGGCACACTGCGCGCAGGTCTCGGTGTGGGCAAGATCGCCGCCGGGGCGAATGGTCTGCTGCTTGCCGCCGACGCCACGGGCGACCAGCTCCTCGTCTACACCACCGACGACATCATCCGTCTGCACCAGATGGCCCCGGTCCCGGAGAGCCCGTGGGACGCCGCCTGGGACAACAGCAACCAGGTCGCGTGGGTCACCTCGACGGCGACGAACACCGCCACCGGCTACGACATCTCGCGCGGCGTTCCGCTTCAGCGGGGTGAGCTGGCCACGGTGGGCGATGCGCAGAGCATTGCCACGCTTGACGACGCCACGCTGCTCATCGCCTCCGCCTCCGGCGGCGGCCTCCAGGTCGTTGAGCCGGACGAGCTCCACCTCGACGAACTGCCGGCGGCGACCGCAGCGGCCGACGCCCCGACCCAACAGTCTCCTTCCTCCCAGCACAACGAGGGTTAATCATGACGTTTCTCCAAAAAGCAATGCACTCCCTGCCCGACGGTACGCAACTGACGAAGGCTTCCGAAGCGGCCTACGACGCGGCGTACGCCGCCGCGCTGAAGGCGGTGTTCCTCCTTCCGCCCGAGCGCATCCACGGGATCATCAACGCAGGCTTGCGCGCGCTGCACGTGGCGAGCCCGGTGAACCGACTCGCGGAGCGCGTCGTGCGCGTGCACGACTCCGCGCTCGAGCAGGAGTGCTTTGGCGTTCGTTTCCCCGCGCCGCTGGGCCTTGCCGCCGGCTTTGACAAGAACGCGTCGTCCCTCGACGCGTGGGGCGCGCTCGGCTTTGGCTACGCGGAGGTCGGGACGGTCACGCCGAAGGCGCAGCCCGGTAACCCGGCTCCGCGCCTGTTCCGCCTCCCCGCGGACAAAGCGATCCTCAACCGCATGGGGTTCAACAACGACGGCGCCCTGCCCGCCGCGCTGAACCTGGACGCCCGGAAGTCGGACGACATTGTGGGCATCAACATCGGCAAGAACAAGACGGCGACCGACGCGGTGGCGGACTACCGGGCCGGCGCCACCGTGCTGGGGCCACACGCCGACTACCTGGTGGTAAACGTGTCCTCGCCAAACACGCCCGGCCTGCGCGACCTCCAGGCGGTTGAGGAGTTGCGCCCGATCCTCTCCGTCGTTGCAGAGTCCACCGCCACTCCGGTGCTGGTCAAGATCGCCCCGGACCTCTCCGACGAGGACATCGACGCGGTCGCCGACCTGGCCGTGGAGCTGGGGCTCGCCGGCATCGTGGCCACCAACACGACCATTTCGCGCGAGGGCCTGCGCACCCCCGCGGATGAGGTGGAAGCGATGGGCGCCGGTGGTATCTCAGGCGCGCCGCTGAACGATCGCGCCCTTGAGGTCCTGCGCCGGCTGCACGCGCGCGTGGGCGACCAGCTGACGCTCATGAGCGTTGGGGGTATTTCCACGCCGGAGCAGGCGTGGGAGCGCATCGCCGCAGGCGCCAGCCTTCTCCAGGGCTACACCGGGTTCATCTACGGCGGTCCGGCCTGGATCAGCCGTATTCACCGCGGGATCGCGGCGCAGGTGCGCGCCCACGGGCTGGAAAACATCGCGCAGGCGGTGGGCAGCGAGCTGCCCTACCTGCGGTAGTCGCTCCCCCGCTTACGCCCGTGGGCGCGTAGTGCGTCGCAGCACGATGGCGCAGAGTAACGCTGCGACGCCCCACAGGGCGGGCCAGTACGTCTGCGTGTAGAAGAGCGTGTGCGTAGGCAACGCGACGCCCAAGCCGATGAGCACGAGCGCGATAATAAGCGCGGCGACCTGCGTGCGCGAACCCTCGTGTGAGGTGCTCACCGTAGCGAACGCGCCGATGATCACCGCAGCGATGAGGACGGTCAGGGTTTGGAGTGTGAGGGCAAAGAGCTCCTCACCACGCAAGACCGAGAGAATAGTAAAGAGGAAGAGCGCGGCGGCGAGCGTGATAAACGCTCCGCCGACGCGAAGTTGAAGCGGGGCCATGACGGATCGGTCTACTTGGTCTCGGTCCAGCCCCACGCGATCGCGCGGCCCACGCTGTGGAAGTACAGGTTAAAGCCGAGCTGCGTCGGGTTCGCGATCTGGTCCGCCGGCAGCTCCTCCACGTCGACCGCGTGCACCGCGAACAGGTAGCGGTGCGGGCCGTGCCCCGCGGGCGGGTTCGCGCCGTAGAAGCCAGGCGCGCCCGAATCACCAACCAGCTGGATCGCACCGACGCCCAAGTCCTCCTTGGACGCATCGCCGGTCGCAATGGACTGCGTGCTCACCGGAATGTTGAACGCGGCCCAGTGCCAGAAGCCAGAGGTCGTCGGCGCGTCTGGGTCGTAGCACGTAATGGCCAGGGACTTGGTCCCCTCCGGAAGGTCGGACCAGGCCAGCTGAGGCGACGTGGCATCGTCGCCGACCAGGGAGTCGGGCAGCTCGGCGCCGTCCTCGAAGTCGGTGGAGCTAAGCGGGAACGACGGCAGGTCCTTCAACGCTGCGTACGGGTCCGGGCCGGGAAAACGGTCTGAAACGTAGGAAGCAGTCATACAGATATTTCTACCCCAGCGCTGTGACTTTCGCCATGATTTTCACTAAAAATTCTGTGGGATCACGGCGTGATGCGTGATGGGCGGGAGCGGCAGAATGCCAAGGGTGTGGTTTGGAAGCGCAATTGTGTCCATTGCACCCTAAAAAGCGGCGTTGTGCAGGCGATTTGTGTGTTTTACGCCGTGCACCTTATAGTGTTTCAAGTGCCCAGCCGAGAGGTTGAAACACCCGGCCCGGGTGGCGGAATGGCAGACGCGCTAGCTTGAGGTGCTAGTGTCCTATTAACGGACGTGGGGGTTCAAGTCCCCCCTCGGGCACAACCGACCGGCCTCCTACGATGGAGGCCGGTTTTCTTTTTGTACAAGGAGGTTTGGCGGTGGCGCAGCGTCAACCTACAGCGCGCCCCTCAACCGGTCGGATCGCGCTGCTCGCGCTCGCTGCGGTGGGGTTCGTTGCGGCGTGGTGGCTCCTGGACGTCCCCTCCCTCGCCACGCTCCGCACGTGGGCGGAATCGACCGGCCCCTGGTTCCCGCTCGTTTTCTGGCTGCTCTACGTACTCATCACGCAGTTCCCCATCCCGCGGACGGTCATGACACTGTCTGCAGGCATCCTCTTCGGCACCGGGCTCGGCATCGCGCTCTCGCTGACGGCGACCACGGTCGCCGCGGTCATCTCGCTCCTCATCGTGCGATTCCTGCTGCGCGATTGGGTCGAGCCCCGCCTCACCCACCCCGCCGTGCAAAAGATCAACGCGCGCCTGGAGCAGCGCGGCTGGCTGGCCGTGACCAGCCTGCGCATGATCGCTGGAGTCCCCTTCTCCATCATGAACTATGCCGCAGCACTCACCCGTGTACGCGTCCTTCCCTTCGCCATCGCCACGCTCCTCGGCTCAGCGCCCAACACCGTGCTCGTCGCAGTCTTCGGAGACACGCTCACGGGCCACGCCAACCCGTGGGTCATCGTCGCCGTTGTCGTGTTAGCAGTGCTGGGTGTCGGGGGCTTGCTTATCGACGCCACCATGCCCACCCGCGACACGCCCACCCCGAAGAGTAAAGGCCTGAACGTAGACCAGGCGTAACATCTCGGTCATGATTGCAGTCCACGCGAGGTACCGGGGAAGGGATAAGGCGCGCGCCGAGGTCGTGCGGCGCTCGGCTGAGGCGCTCGCGACGCTGCCTGGCGTCGGCGAGTTTGAACTGTGCAGCGTGGAGGACATCCGCGCCGATGTCGTCGGGCCCGAGCACGCGCTCAACGTGATCATGGCGCTACTCTCCGACGGCGACTGGGCCATCGGCCTGGGGATCACGGGACACGGACGCGCCGTCTTCGCGGCGACGGACGCAGTGGGCACGCGACCCGCGCAGGTGAAGGTCGTAGTGGACACGCCGGACCCGGGCACCTCCGCAAACGACATCGAGGCGACGTTCGCGCTTCTGGGCTACGTGCTGCACAAGCGCACCCTGGAAGGCCGAGAGGCCACCTCGCTGGTGCGAGGTGGCCTCAATCAGAACGAAGCGGCTGCGGAGCTAGGCATCTCCAAGCAGGCGATAAGCCAGCGGCTGCAGGCCGCCGGCTGGCAGGCGGAGCAGTCGGGGTGGAAGCTGGCGCTGAACCTGCTCACGCAGGCGTCGCAAAGCGCTTAATGCGCTACCCCTGGTACGGGCGATTCGGTTCGTCGGCCGGCAGCGGATCCTGCGGGCCCGCACCGAGTTCACGGCGACTGCTTCCCGGGGCAACCTGCGGGGCGTCTTGCGTCGGATCCGGGTCGTCGACATGCTTGTTGGCTACCGCGCGGGCCTCGGCGAGCGCCTTAGCCAGCTCCGGGTCGGTCGAGGTGTCGAACCAGGAGTCCGTGTTTTCCGCCTCCGCCATCTCCTTGGTTTCCTCGTCCACGTTTGCAGGTTCGTAGCGGAACACGCCGTCCTCGCCCTTGCCCGCGAACGCCTGCGCAAACTGCTGCAGCGAGTCGCCGAACTGGGACGGGATCATCCACATCGTGGCTGCCTCGTTCTCCGCGATCTTGGGCAGCTTTTCCAGGTACTGGTACGCCAGGAGTTCCGGTGTGACGCCGGAGGACTTCACGGCCGCGTTGACCTTCTGGATCGCGCGGGCCTCGCCCTGTGCGGCCAAGTACTTCGCGGCGCGCTCGCCCTCTGCGCGCAGGATCATAGCCTGACGCTCCGCCTCCGCGTTCAGAATGGCGGCGTGCTTCTCGCCCTCGGCGGAGAGGATGCGTGCTTGCTTCTCGCCCTCGGCAGTTTTGATGTCGGATTCGCGCCTGCCCTCTGCGGTGAGGATCATTGCGCGCTTTTCTCGGTCCGCCTTCATCTGCATCTCCATGGACTGCTGGATCGACGGCGGCGGTTCAATGGCCTTAAGCTCAACTCGGCTGATACGAAGGCCCCACTTGCCGGTGGCCGCGTCAAGTTCGCCGCGCAGGCGGCGGTTGATGGTTTCGCGGGAGGTCAACGTCTCTTCAAGCGTCATGCCGCCAACCACGTCGCGCAGTGTGGCGGTAGAAATCTGCTCCACGCCGACAAGGTAGTTGTCCACGCCGTAGATGGCCTTGGCGGGATCGTTGATCTGAAACGTGACCACCGTGTCGATGGCGACGGTGAGGTTGTCCTGCGTGATCACGGCCTGCGGCGGGAAGGACACGACGCGCTCGCGGGTGTCCACGCGTGCGCGGACGGAGTCAATGAACGGGATGAGGAGGGTCAAGCCACCGGAGACCGTGCGGGTGTAGCGGCCAAGCCGCTCGATCACCGCGGCTTCACCCTGTGGAATCAGTTTCACCGATGCGAAGAGGAGCGCCGCCACCAGCGCAATGATGACGACGAGGACAATAGTTGGGCCCATCTAACGTTCCTTCCAGACGACCGCGACAGGGCCGTCAATGTCTGCCACTGTGACAATATCGCCGGCGACGATCGTGTCCGCCGGATCCAGCGACCTCGCGGACCAGATGGAACCGTCCATCCGGACCTGGCCGCCCGTGGGGCCGAAGGCCTCGAGCACCTCCGCGCGCTGCCCTACCAGGGCTCGCGGGGAATCGTCGTACACCTTCGGCTGGTGGTAGCGCTTGTGCAGGTAAGGCCGCAAGAAAAACCAGAACGCCGCCGAGGAGGCGACGAACGTGAGGACTTCCGCCCACAGCGGAACCCCGGCCAGTGCCACGCCGGCGGTAGTGAGTGCGCCGGCCCCGAGCATGAGTAGCGTGAACTCACCCACCGCCAATTCAAGGCCGGCGAGGACAGCTGCTGCGACAAACCAAATGAGTGCTCCCACGTGCTCAAGGTTACAGGAACTTACAGATCCTCTTTGGATAACTCTGGGTTGGTGACAAAGTCGACGAGCCGTTCTACCGCGCCGATCAGGGTGGAGTCGAGATCGCGGAACGTCTCCACCGCCGAGTACACGCGGCGCCACCCATCCTTCGGGTCCGACCAGCCGAGGCGTTTGCACACGCCCGTCTTCCAGTCCTCCCCGTACGGCACGTCTGGCCAGGCGGGGATCCGCAGCTTCTCCGGCTTTACCGCGGCCCAAATGTCGATGTATGGGTGCCCCGTAACGAGCACGTGTTCGCCGACGTTGCGGACCAGGCGCGACTCCTTCGTGCCCTCGATGAGGTGGTCTGCGAGCACACCGATTCGGCGCCCAGGCCCCGGCTGAAACTCGTCGAGGCGCGCCTGGAGGTTGTCCAACCCTTCGAGGTACTCCACGACGACGCCTTCGACGCGGAGGTCGTGGCCCCAGACCTTTTCCACAATCGCGGCGTCGTGAATGCCCTCGACCCAGATCCGGCTCGGCATGGCCACCTTCGCGCGGACATTTTCAACCTTCCGGGAGCCCGAGTTGGAGCGCTTCGGCCCGGAGTCCTGCTTGGGTACGTAGCGGGTCAGCGTGACGCGCTGTCCCTCCACCATGAACGCGCCGGGGAGCATCTTAAACAGTCGCTCGGTGCCGTAGCGGTCTTCGAGGCGGACGAAGTCGCCGTCGTAGGTGCGCTCGAAGCCGATGACCGCCCCGACGAAGTCGTTGCCCACGATCTCGACGATGATCCCGGGCTTTGCCGGCATCTCCGGGTAGGTCGGGCGCTTGCGTCGCGCATGACCCTGAAAAATGTCTGCTCCGTAGCGGTCGTCATAGCTCATAGTGACCAGAGTGTATCTTCCCCAACCCCCGGTTCCTGTTAGGATACCCCGGATGCAAACTCGTGCCGAGGTTTATTCACCGCTCCAGAACACTGCCGTGTGGCTCGCCGCATGGCTGTACAACGTCGAATCCAGCGACGAAACCATGGACGCCTTGCGCGACCTCGGCGGCACCCACGAATACCTCGGCGGCCCGTTGTTGCCGCTGCTTCGCGACGTCCGCGCCGCAGCCGACCTGGACACCCCGGGTCCAGCGGTCCGCCTCATCCTCTGGGGACCGGGCCAGGCCGCCGGACTCATCGCAGGCAGCCCCGCTATGGAAGCTCTCACCCCGGCCGGCGCGATCGTCGTCCGTGGCGCGGACCAATCGCACATCCTCGTCCCCGACTACACGGGCGCGTCCGTGCACTGGCGGTGGTTCGAGGAGTCCCGCCGGCTCCCGGAGCCCGCGTGGCTCAGCCCCGGCGAGGCCGATGCGCTCCTGTCCCAGGCAACCAACCAGGCAGCAGTGCTTATCGACGCCACCCGCTCCGCCAACCCCGCAAACCAAGTACTTCGCGAACTCCCCCACCCGCGCCTGACTGTGGGGACGCTCGCGGACTTCTACGACACACCCGGCTTGCCTGCGGGCGTCACGCCGCGCGCGGCGAAGCTGTTCGCCCGCGCTGACCGGGTGGCGGCGATCATTGAGACGGTGACCGACCGGTTAGACGATCACTCCTTCGACCCCCAGCTCTTCGCGCTGTGGCGCCATATCCGCACCGCCCGCATGGCAGGCGTCGCCGACGCGGTGGTGGATTACCAGCGCGAGTACGCGGCGTCCACCGGCGGCGCTTAGTTGCTAGTGCGCGCGGGCGGGCCGCTTCCGCGGCTCGCAGCACCCTTCGCAGCACGGGGCGCCGTTGCGGGTGCAACCCTGGACGGTGAGCGTCGACAGGCTCGCTGGCTGCTCGCCCCGGGCGACCGCCTCCGCGATGTCGACGACCATGGACGCAAACTCCTGGGTCAGCCCCACGGTCGCGACGCGGTCCAGCGTGACCCCGTGCTCCTCGCAGGCCTGCCGGAGCTCGGTGTCTAAGTCCCACACAACCTCCATGTGGTCCGTAATAAACCCGATGGGGACGCAGATGAGGTGCTGCACGTTGGCGTCGGCAAGCGCCTCCGCCCGGTCCACCACATCCGGCTCGAGCCACGGCGTGGCCGGGTTCCCCGACCTGGATTGCCAGACCACCTCGTAGTCGGGCGCGCCAGCGCGCTCCGCGACGAGCCGCGCGGCCTCCGCAACCTGCCGGGAGTAGAGGTTGGCGTTAACGGGGCCACCCGAGGCAACATCGGCCGCCGTGGGCACGCTGTGGGCGGTAAACAGCACCCGGTAGTCCTTCCCCTGCGCCTGCGCGAGCGCCTCCTTGAGGCCTGCCGCCACCTGGTCGATGAACGCCTCGTTGCCGTAAAACTGCCACAGCTTGGTGAACTCGACCTCGGGTGCCACCTCGCGCATGCGCTGTATGTCCTCGTCGTACTGCCTGCAGGCGGAATAGCCGCCCCACGCGCTCGTGGCGAAGACGAGGACGCGGCGCGCGCCGTCTGCGGCGAGCTGCTTCGCGGTGTCCTCGGCAAACGGGTGCCAATTGCGGTTGCCAAAATAGACGGGCAACTTGATCCCGCGGCGCTCCAGCTCGGCGTTGATGTTGGTGATCAGCGTGCGGTTCTGCTGGTTAATGGGGCTCACACCGCCAAAGTGGAAGTAGTGCTCGCCGACGGTAGCCAGCCGTTCCTTGGGAATGCCCCGGCCGCGCGTGACGTTCTCCAAAAACGGAATAACCTCGTCCTTTCCTTCGGGGCCGCCGAAGGAAAGGACGAGGAGTGCATCGTAGTCAGATAGCTTCATGCCACTGATGGTAGTGCGGTGGCGATCCGCGGCGTCACACCGCTTCGCCGCCTAGAGCAAACGCACCGCGTTCGGGGCCATTCCGGAGTAGCGCACCGGGGAAATCTGCACGTTCTGCCCGGCCTGCGGGGCCTCGATCATGGTGCCGTCGCCAAGATAGATGGCCACGTGCTGGTTGCCGCCCGGACCCCAGAACAGGAGGTCGCCGCGCTGCGCCTCGCTCGCCGGCACCTGGGTGCCGCGCTGGTACTGGTACCCGGTGTAGTGGGGCAGCGAAATGCCCACCGCAGCGAAGGCGTAGAGCACGAGGCCCGAGCAATCGAAGCCCGCCTGGCTGCCGCCGTCCACGCCCGTGGTCGGACCGTTGGCGTCACCGCCGCCCCACACGTACGGGGTGCCGATGGCGGATTGGGCGCGGGCGATCACGGTCTCGATGGAGCCGGAGCTAGAGGCGCTCTGCGAGCCGCTGGCCTTGCTCACGGCGCTCTGAATCGTGTCCGAGACCGTTGCTGCGGAGTCGACCTCCGGGAGCACGGAGTTGAGATCCTCAGTGGTGCCAGTGGATGCGGATTCTTCGTCCGAGGTCTGGTTCACCTGCGCGGCCCCACCGGCACCGAGCGCGTCGCTCAGCCCGCCGGCGAACGCCGCGATGACCTCGCTGTCGCTCGAGGAGCCGTACGGGCTTTCCAGGCTTGTGTGGTTGGCTTGGGTCGCGCCAACCATCGCGGCGGCGGCGATGATGCCTGCCGCCGCGGCGATGGTGTCTTCGGAGATGTTCAGGTCACTGGACATGCCGCTGAAGGACGGCGCTGCCGCGTCGGGTGCGCCGACTGCGCCTGCCTCCGGCTCGGATTGCAGGCTCTCCCCGTTCGCTGCGGCGGCGTTGGTGAGGGCTTGCGCGACCGTCTCCGAGCTGAGCTGTGCGACCGAGGGATCGATGTTCGCCGCGTGCTGCTCGACGCGAAGCACCACGTCCTCGGGGACCTCATCAGCAGTGACCTGCTGCTCGGGGGCGGCAGCGGACGCCTCGATGCTCGGTTGCGCAGCTTGGCTCTGCGCGGACTGCTGCTGCGCCCCCTCCGACTCGGCCGTCTGGGAGGTCGCAGCAGGTGCCGCCGTCTCGCCTGACTCCGCCGCCTCAGTCACGCCGGAGGACCCGCTCGCATCGGTCTGGGGGGCCGATCCCGACGCCTGGCGCTGCTCGGCTAACGACGCCTGAGCGCTGTCCAACTCGGACTGCGCCCGATCACGCTCCCGACGCTGCTCGGCCAGGGCCTCGCTGGTGGAGTCGAGCAGCTCGCGGGCCTCGGCCTCCGCGGCCTCCGCTTCGCTAGCGGTCGACTCGGCGAGCTGGCTCGCTTTGCGCTGGATCGACGCCTCGTTGGCTGCCTCGGTGCGTGCGCGCTCGACCTCGTCGAGCTTCGCCCGGCGTTCGTCGCTGCGCTGACGCAGGTACAGCGAACGGTCGAGCACGTCCTTCTGGGCGTCACCGCTGGTGGCCATGTCGAGCCCGCCGCTCTGGCCGGCGCCGCGGTACTGCGACCGCGTGACCTCGTCGAGCGCTGCTCGCGCCTCCTCGACGGCGTGTTCCGAGGCTTCCAGGCGCTTCTTCGCTTCCTCTGCACCCTGGCGAGCCTGCTCGGCGCGGCCTTGGGCGTCCTTGAGGTCCACGAGCGCCTGATTGACCTTTTCCTGCAGGTCGCCGATGTTCAAATTCAGGTCATCGATGTTGGACTGCGCCTGCGAAATGCTGGTGACCAGCTCCGTCATGGACGCAGGTTGCGCGGTTGCCACTGGGGTGACCAGCGTCGCCGCGAGAGACAGAGTTGTGGAACACGCGATCGTGCCGAGCGCAATGCGCGCGCGACCCGACCGGGTGAACCTCGATGGTTCTACCACGGAATGGGGCTCCTCACGCCGCGCGCCCAGGCATGACAAATCAAGCGAGGAGCAAAGTGCTTCTCGACGATTCACCGCCACAGGTGACTAGCCTGCAGCCTTGACGCGCAGCCCTAATGGGTTGACTACTGATGCAGGCACGCGAGCCTTCAGCCCCACCTTCGTTACCGGCCTGGTTCTTGGCGTGCTTCCCCACATGCCCGAACCGGGGCCTTTACCGAATGACGAGTTCAGTCAAGGAGTAAGGCCTGAAACGATTGGTGTTGCATTCAGCTCACGAGCCGACAGCAAGACCATACGACACGTAATCAACTTGTTGCACAATCTTTACCAAAAACCACAGCAGTCAAGGCTTTTCACATAACCCGATAGCGCCAGGTACAGCAGATATAGCCGATACGAACAAGTAGTGTGAAGTTCGACACAGTTACCGGCAGGGGGACAAGTCGCCATGGCCGTTGCGCTGGGATCGCGATGCGGCTGCGTATCCCTTGATGCAAGACAAAACCGTCAAGGCGAACGACTTAACTTATTGAGGGGGTGGCTAACGAGGGGGTGGCTAACGGCGTGCGCGCCAGGCGGACAACGCCGCGATGCACGCAAGCGCGAGCACCACCGATCCAACGGCAATCCCCCACGCCACGGAGTGCCCCTGCGCCGCCTCCACGAACGCGACGACCCCTTGCGGGTAGTCAGGCTGGGCCACCATTGCGGTTTGCCCGCGCTCGATCGCCGCCCGGCTGAGCGAATCACTCACCGCGATAGCGGCGTTCGGCGTCCGGACCACGACCGTGTCGTAACCGGTGCCATTGAGGAGGTCCTGTGCGACGTCGCGAAGGTCTGCAATCTGCGGTGGGGTCTGCTCAAGCACAACGAGCCCGGCCGCCCCCATGTCGTCGGACGGTGCTTGCGTCAGCGCGTCGCGCATTGCGGCTTCGAGCGGTACGTTGACGGGGTTTTCCGTCCCAAAGGCGATCCCATCCTCCTGGAGCTGGGCTTCCAGACTCGCCATGTCAACGTCTACTGGAATCACGTCGTCCCTTTCCGCTCTCATTCGCCGTCGTTTCGAAGTGTAATCGGCTCGCCGTCGCGCTTGGCGCTCCGGTCGTCCAATGCGCGACCGGAAACCTACCACGCGTTTGGGGGTAGGCAGTGCGGTCAGAGTGAGCACGGTCCGCCCTCACCGTCGCTGCGTTTGCCCAGGTGCTGTGGTTATCCGAGCGTGTTTGCCCCCGCGGATGAGGGGATTTGGGTGCTCGGGGGCGTCGATAAGTGCGCCCTAGCGCAAAACATAACGACCGTACTGTTATTATGGCGACGGAACCGTGAGAGGTCGCATATCATTATTGGTTGACCATCACGTGTCATAGTTCCCAGATTTGCATTACGACGAGAAATGGAGCTCACTGTGGCTGAAAGCAAGAACTCCTTCAACGCTAAGCAGACCCTCGAGGTCGGCGGTAAGTCCTACGACTACTTTGCCCTCGATGCGGTTGACGGCATGAAGAAGCTGCCCTACTCCCTGAAGGTGCTCGGCGAGAACCTGCTGCGCACCGAGGACGGCAAGAACGTCACCGAAGACCACATCAAGGCAATCGCTAACTGGGATCCGTCGGCCGAGCCGTCGATCGAGATCCAGTTCACCCCGGCCCGCGTCCTCATGCAGGACTTCACCGGCGTGCCCTGCGTCGTCGACCTTGCAACCATGCGCGAGGCAGTTAGCGACCTCGGCGGCAGCCCGGACCAGGTCAACCCGCTGAACCCGGCCGAGATGGTCATTGACCACTCCGTCATCATCGAGGCATTCGGCTCCGACGCTGCACTGGATAAGAACGTCGAGATCGAGTACCAGCGCAACGAGGAGCGCTACCAGTTCCTGCGTTGGGGTGCTGAGAACTTCTCCAACTTCCGCGTCGTTCCGCCGGGAACCGGCATCGTCCACCAGGTCAACATTGAGTACCTCTCCCGCGTCGTCTTTGACAACGAGGGCCTTGCCTACCCGGATACCTGCATTGGTACCGACTCCCACACCACCATGGAGAACGGCCTGGGCATCCTGGGCTGGGGCGTCGGCGGCATCGAGGCAGAGGCGGCCATGCTGGGCCAGCCGGTGTCCATGCTCATCCCCCGCGTTGTCGGCTTCAAGCTCACCGGTGAGATCCCGGTCGGCGTGACCGCTACCGACGTCGTGCTGACCATCACCGAGATGCTCCGCGAGCACGGCGTGGTGCAGAAGTTCGTCGAGTTCTACGGCAACGGCGTCAAGCAGATTCCGCTGGCAAACCGCGCCACCATCGGCAACATGAGCCCGGAGTTCGGCTCCACTTGCGCGATCTTCCCGATCGACGAGGAGACCATCAACTACCTCGAGCTGACCGGCCGCGACCAGGAGGACATCGACCGCGTCGAGGCATACGCCAAGGCGCAGGGCATGTGGCTGGAGCAGGACGCCGAGGAGGCCGAGTACTCCGAGTACCTCGAGCTGGACCTCTCCACCGTCGTGCCGTCCATCGCCGGCCCGAAGCGCCCGCAGGACCGCATCCTGCTCTCCGAGGCCAAGAGCACCTTCCGCACCCAGCTGCCGGACTACAACACCGCTGGCAACGACGTCACCGAGCCGGTGCGCGCCGAGAAGTCCGAGACCGTGGACTACAACCAGTCCTGGCCGGGTCACGGCGAGTCCGCCGCTGACGGCGCCGAGGGCCGCGCTTCCAAGCCGGTCATCGTCGAGTCCCCGCAGGGCGGCGAGTACACCCTCGACCACGGCATGGTTGCCATCGCTGCAATCACCTCTTGCACCAACACTTCCAACCCGTCCGTCATGGTCGGCGCCGCACTGCTTGCGCGCAAGGCTGCTGAAAAGGGCCTGCACGCCAAGCCGTGGGTCAAGACCATCATGGCTCCGGGTTCCCAGGTTGTCGACGGCTACTACGAGCGCGGCGACCTATGGAAGGACCTTGAGGCAGTCGGCTTCTACCTCACCGGCTTCGGCTGCGCATCCTGCATCGGTAACTCCGGCCCGCTGCCGACCGAGGTCTCCGACGCCATCAACGAGTACGACCTGACCGCCACCGCGGTCCTGTCCGGTAACCGTAACTTCGAGGGCCGCATCTCCCCCGACGTGAAAATGAACTACCTGGCCTCCCCGCTGCTGGTCATCGCGTACTCCATTGCCGGCACCATGGACTTCGACTTCGACGCCCAGCCGCTCGGCCAGGACGCCGACGGCAACGACGTCTTCCTCAAGGACGTGTGGCCGTCCACCGAGGAGATCGAAAGCACCATCTCCGGCATCATCTCCCGCGAAATGTATGAGGCTGACTACGCCGACGTGTTCAAGGGCGACGAGCAGTGGCAGAACCTGGACATCCCGCAGGGCAAGACCTTCGACTGGAACGAGGACTCCACCTACATCCGCAAGGCTCCGTACTTCGACGGTATGCCGGAGCAGCCGGAGGCAGTCGAGGACATCGCCGGCGCACGCGTGCTGGCCAAGCTCGGCGACTCAGTGACCACCGACCACATCTCCCCTGCTTCCTCCATCAAGCCGGGCACCCCGGCGGCGAACTACCTGGACGAGCACGGTGTGGCACGCCACGACTACAACTCCTTCGGTTCCCGTCGTGGTAACCACGAGGTCATGGTCCGCGGTACCTTCGCCAACATCCGCCTGCGCAACGAGCTGGTGGACGAGCAGGGCGGCTACACCCGCGACTTCACCCAGGAGGGCGCACCGCAGGCGTACATCTACGACGCCGCGATGAACTACGCAGAGAAGAACATCCCGCTCGTGGTCATCGCCGGCAAGGAGTACGGCACCGGTTCCTCCCGCGACTGGGCCGCAAAGGGCACCAACCTGCTCGGTGTGAAGGCCGTCATCGCGGAGTCCTTCGAGCGCATCCACCGCTCGAACCTCATCGGCATGGGCGTGCTGCCGCTGCAGTTCCCCGAGGGCCAGTCGCACGGCTCCCTGGGCCTCGACGGCACCGAGACCTTCGAGGTCACGGGCATCACCGCCTTTAACGACGGCGACACGATCCCAGAGACCGTCCACGTTGCAGCAACGAAGGACGGCGGCGAGAAGGTCGAGTTCGACGCAGTTGTCCGCGTCGACACGCCTGGTGAGGCAGAGTACTTCCGCCACGGCGGCATCCTGCAGTACGTGCTGCGCCAGATGGTCAAGAACTAACTCCTTGACCCTGGAGAGGGGTAACCCGGGCTTCCCGCCCGGGTGCCCCTCTTCGTTTTCTCACCACCGAATTATTCAATACACACCCCCTATTACAGGAAGGATTGCACCGCGCATGCCCATCGTCAGCGAAGGCGAACTCGCACGTCGGCGCCAAGAAATCATTGATGCCGCTCGGCTCTGCTTCGCCCACTACGGCTTCGAAGGCGCTACCGTGGCCAAGCTCGAACAGGCTACGGGCAAGACGCGCGGGGCAATCTTCCACCACTTTGCGGATAAGGAAGCGCTGTTTCTCGCCATCGCGAGCGAGGACGCGGAGCGGCAGGCGGCGGTGGTGAGCAACCAGGGCCTGGTCGAGGTGATGCGCGACATGCTCCACCACCGCGAAAAGAACGACTGGTTTGTCACCCGCGCGGAGATCGTCCGCAAGCTCCGCACCGACCCGGAGTTTGAGCAACGGTGGCGCGCTCACCAAGAGGTTCTGGACCAAGCTGTCCATGATCGCATCGTGTCCAACCGAGCCATGCGAGAGGACGTGTCCATCGACGTCGTCCAGACTTACCTGGAGACAGTGTTCGAAGGATTCGTGGTCAAGCTTGCTGCGGGCGAGCCAGTCGAGCGCCTGGAGGCCATGCTCTCGCTCGTCGAGCAGTCGGTCCGTAAGCCGGTTAGTGAAAAATAGACCAAGCGGTATAGAATTACCGCTATGTCCAAGCTGCTTTTCCTCTCCCTCCGACAAGGCGAGCTCGCACCCGAGATCGCGCGTGCCGAATACCACGACGTCCTCAACGCCGCCGGCCTAAGCGAGGTTGACGTCGAGCTCAAGATCCTGGACCGCGTTGACGAGGAAGTTGGCTCGCTGGAGACCATTAGCGGGATCATCATCGGCGGCAGCTCGCTCAACGTCAGCAACGCCGAGTACTCACTGTGGCAGCGCCACATTAACGACGTGCTCGCGGGCGTCGTCGAATCGGGCCTGCCCGTATTTTTCGTCTGCTTCGGCATCTCGTGGCTGGTTGACCACCTCGGTGGCACCGTCGGCCACACACACCCGGAGAACTCAGGCCCGACGAGCGTTGCGCTGACGGCCGCCGGCCGCGACGACAGGCTGCTGCGCGGCGCCACGGAGCGGTTCACCGCACTGACCGGGCACACCGAGAACCCGGACGAAGACAGCCTCCCGGAGACGCTTACCGTCCTCGCCACCGGACCTACCTGCCCCGTCCAGATGGTCCGCTACGGCGACCACGTGTGGGCCACCCAGTTCCACGCTGAAATGGACGCCGCCGCGATGCACACCCGGATGGACTTCTTCTACAACTACGGGTACTTCCCCGCCGAGGACTACGCTCGTATCGTCGCCGATTTGCCCAACCACGACGTCGCCTGGGCCAACGCGATCCTGCGGGACTTTGCACAGTACTGCTTCGACCGCAGCCCGGCCCACGCGCCGAAGGCGTAGCAGGAACCCTGGAGAGAGTTCCGTGGCAGATTAGCGCCCGATCTCGCGCACCGGGGTCTGCCCGTTCTGGAACTCGAACGGGTTCGCAATGCCCGCGACGCTGTCGCGACCAGCCAGCTCGACGATCACTTCAGCGACGAGCTCGCGCGAGGTCTGCGGGTGGCCCTGGGCGTCGTCCCCCTCGAGATCGATGGTGGCGTAGCCGGGCACGGGGCCGTCGACAAGCATGCCCGGGCCAAGAATGACCTGCTCGAGGTCGCTGTCCATGATGCGCACATCGACCGTCTTTTTGGACTCGACGTAGGCGTACCACGCGCCGTCATCATCCGTGGTGGCGAAGCGCGCGCCCGCGTAGGACACCATGAGAAGTCGGGGCGTGTGCTCGGTGAGCTGCTCAAGCGCTTCCACGACGCGCAGCGCCGCGTCTCGGTCCACAGCGTAGGTCGCCTCGGCGGAGCTTCCGCCCGCGCCAGCGGACCACACCACCACATCAAACTTGGACAGCAGCGCCGCCCACTGCTCTACCGTGAGGTCCGTGATGTCGCGCACCATTGCCTGCGCGCCCGCCTGCTCGATGCGGGCGACGTGATCGGGATTGCGCACAAGGCCGGTGACCTCGTGGCCCTGCTGGACCAGCAGCGGCACCGAGTGGCGGCTCACGTGACCGCCCGCGCCGATGACGAGCACACGCGCGGTGCGCTCAGGCGTTTCCGACGCCGTGGTGGCAAAAGGTTGGGGTGCAGAAGCATTGGGCGTGTTCGCTGAATCAGTCATGCGGCCCACCGTAACCAACTCGGCGCGGACTCGCTGTGGCGCAACTCTCACCCGTGTCCGTACGTGCCACTATGATGGTCCCTCATGCACGCAATTATTACGACTACCGGCCCGGACCGTGTTGGCATCATCGCCGCAGTCGCGGGCGCCGCAGCAGAGCGCAACCTGAACATTCTCGACGTCTCGCAGACGCTCATGGACAACTACTTCACCATGGTCATGCGCGTCGCGCTGCCGGACGACACCCCAGATATGGGCGAGCTCCAGGACCACCTGGCCCAAGTGGGCGACGCACTCGGGGTGGTCGTGCGCATTCAGTCCGAGGACCTGTTCACCGCGATGAACGAAGTCTAGGGGCGGCGCGATGGCTACAGACTTCGACTTCAAATCCGGCCACATCCTCGACGTCATCAAAATGATCGAGGACTACCGCCTAGACATCCGCACCGTAACCATGGGCATTTCGCTCATCGGCTGCACCCGCTCCACCATGGACGCCACCTGCCAGGCGGTGTACGACCGCGTCACCGCACGCGCCGCCCGCCTCGTCGAGGTATGCGAGGGCATCGAGCGCGAGCTGGGCATCCCGATCGTGAACAAGCGCATCTCCGTCTCCCCCGTCTCGCTCGTCGCCGCCGGCGTGGATGGAAAGCCGGTCGACATCGCACGAGCCCTGGACAAGGCGGCGTCGGAGCTCGGCGTGAACTTCGTCGGTGGTTACTCCGCGCTCGTGGAAAAGGGTGCGACGTCCTCGGACCGCCGGCTCATCGACTCGATCCCCGAGGCGCTGAGCGTGACCCAGGCGGTCTGTGGCTCCGTGAACGTGGGTACCTCGCGCGCCGGCATCAACATGGACGCCGTGGCGCGAATGGGCGAGGTAGTCAAGGAGGCCGCCGAGCTGACCAAGGACGAGTCCTCCATCGCCTGCGCGAAGCTCGTCGTGTTTGCCAACGCCGTGGGAGACAACCCGTTCATGGCTGGCGCATTCCACGGCATTGAGGAGCCGGACACCGTCGTCTCTGTCGGCGTATCCGGCCCGGGCGTGGTGGACAATGCGATCACCCCGCTCAAGGGTGCGTCGCTCAACGAGATCGCCGAGGAGATCAAGAAGGCCGCGTTTAAGATCACGCGCGCCGGCCAGCTCGTGGGCAACATGGCCGCCGAACGACTCGGCGTGCCGTTTGGCATCGTCGACCTCTCGCTCGCCCCGACAGCGGAGGTCGGCGACTCCGTGGCGCACATCCTCGAACACATCGGGCTCGAGCAGGTGGGCACCCACGGCACTACGGCGGCGCTCGCCCTGCTCAACGACGCGGTGAAAAAGGGCGGCATGATGGCCTGCTCCCGCGTCGGTGGCCTGTCCGGCTCCTTCATCCCGGTTTCCGAGGACCAGGGCATGATTGACGCCGTGCACTCCGGCGCAATTTCCATGGACAAGCTCGAGGCGATGACCTCGATCTGCTCCGTCGGCTTCGACATGATCGCCATCCCCGGCGACACCCCGGCCGAAACCATCGCGGGCATGATTGCCGACGAAGCCGCGATCGGCATCATGAACCATAAGACCACCGCCGCACGCCTCATCCCAGTCCCGGGCACCAAGCCGGGCGACGAGGTGAACTTCGGCGGACTGCTCGGCTACGCGCCAGTCATTCCGGTGAACACGAAGGGCAGCGCCGAGATGATCCGGCGCGGCGGCTTCATCCCGGCGCCGGTGCACGGTTTTAGGAACTAGTGGCGCTTCCTCCCGACGAGGAAGTAGGCCGCCCAGCCAAGCGTGTTCACCGCGCCAATGATGGGCGCCCACAGCCACTTCGGGCCGCGCACCCTGCCGTCTTTCGCACGCGCCAGGTCGCGCAGCGCAAGCGCCTTGCCGAGCGCGTCAATGGCGGCCAGAACGCCGACGATGGTCTTCTGGTCGCTCGACATGGCGTTCCACGCGTCGCGGAACATGGTGATGAGGTCGTTGTTCTTCGTCATACCAGCGAGTCTAGCCGGGCGAACTCAACCCGCTACGCCAGCTCCACGATCTCCATGTACTCGTCGCTCCACAGGTCCTCGTCGCCCTCGGGCATGATGATCACGCGCTCCGGCTCGAGCGCGCGCACTGCCCCCGGGTCGTGGGTGACCAGGACGACGGCCCCGGTGTAGGTCTTGAGCGCGTCAAGCACCTGCTCGCGAGATTGCGGATCCAGGTTGTTCGTGGGCTCGTCGAGAAGCAGCACATTGGCGCGGGAGGAAACGAGCGTGGCGAGCGCGAGGCGCGTCTTCTCACCGCCGGAGAGAGTGCCAGCCGGCTGTTCGAGCTTGTCGCCCGAGAACATAAAGGCGCCGAGCAGGCCGCGCAGATCCTGCTGGCCGGCGTCGGGGCAGGCCTCGATGGTGTTCTCCCAGACGCTCTTGTCGCCGTCGATCGTGTCGTGCTCCTGCGCGAAGTACCCGATCTTCAGCCCATGCCCGGACACGAGGCCGCCCTCGCCGTCAGTGCGCTCCACACCGGCCAGCAGCTTCAGCAGCGTCGTCTTACCCGCGCCGTTGGTGCCCAGCACGACCACGCGCGAACCCTTGTCAATCGCCAGGTCAACCCCGGCAAAGACCTCGAGCGAGCCGTACATCTTGGTCAGCCCCTTGCCGTACAGCGGAGTCTTGCCGCACGGCGCTGGCTCGGGGAAGCTAATCGACGCAAACTTGTCCGCCACCCGGACCTCATCGAGTTGCTCCATCATGCGATCGGCGCGCGCGAGCATCTGCTTCGCCGCAGCTGCCTTCGTGGCCTTCGCACCGAGCTTTGCCGCCTGCTTCTGCAGCGCAGACGCCTTCTTCTCCGCATTGGCGCGCTCGCGGCGGCGGCGCGCTTCGTCGAGCGCGCGTGCGTCCTTGTACTTGGCAAAGCCCATGTTGTACACGTCCGCCTCGGCGCGGACGGCGTCGAGGAACCAGACCTTGTTGCACACGGCGTCGAGCAGTTCGACGTCGTGCGAGATCATGATGAGCCCGCCCTCGTGCTTGGACAGGAAGTTGCGCAGCCAGCTAATCGAGTCGGCGTCGAGGTGGTTCGTGGGCTCGTCGAGAAGCAGCGTGGTCTGCGACTTGCCCGACCCCTGGCGCGAGGAGAAGAGAATCTGCGCAAGCTCCACGCGGCGGCGCTGTCCGCCGGACAGGGTCTTCAGCTGCTGGTCCAGGACTCGGCTGGGCAGACCGAGGTTGTCGCAAATCTGCGCCGCCTCCGCGTTCGCCTCGTAGCCGCCGAGCGCCTGGTACCGCTCCTCCAGGCGGGAGAACTTGGCAATCGCCTTGTCGCGCTCCGCCCCGTCGGTGGTCTCCATGATCTCCTGCTGCTTGGCCATCGAGCGCTGGATCTGGTCGAGGCCGCGAGCGGAAAGCACTCGCGCGCGTGCGGTCTGCTCGATGTCACCCTCTTTGGAGTCCTGCGGCAGGTAGCCGATCTCGCCCGAACGCGTCACCGAACCGCCATACGGTTCCGTTTCCCCCGAGAGGATGCGCATGGTCGTCGTCTTGCCCGCGCCGTTTCGCCCCACCAGCCCGATACGGTCGCCCGGCTGCACGCGCAGGTGCTGACCGGGCGCAGACAGGAGCGTGCGTGCGCCGACGCGGACTTCGAGATCATTGGTGACAATCACGGGATCACTGTAGCAAGCACCCCCAAATCGACACCGCAGGGTCAGCCGGGTCAGCAATGCAAAAGGTCCCCCTCACGGCGCGAACCGTGAGGGGGACACCGAGGGGTGCTACACCGCGAACCCGAGAGCGCGGAGCTGCTCGCGGCCCTCTTCAGTAATCATCTGCGGGCCCCACGGCGGCATCCATACCCAGTTGAGCACGATGTCGTCCGCCTCGGTGTTGCCCACCACGGCCTGCTGCGCCTGCTCTTCGAGCACATCTGTCAGCGGGCATGCCGGCGAGGTGAGCGTCATGTTGATGCACGCGATCGTCTTGCCGTCGCGCTCCTCAATCCACAGGTCGTAGACCAGGCCGAGGTCGACGACGTTGATCCCCAGCTCCGGGTCGATCACGTCGCGGAGGAACGCCTCCACCTCTCCGGCCAGCTTGAGCTGTGCATCGGTCTGGGGCGGACGCTCGCCCGCGCCGCCGAAGTTCGACGCGGAGCCGCCTTTGGCAGCGTCAGCGTCGGCCGCAGTGGTCTGTTCGTTGACGTTGTCTTCAGCCATGTCCTAGCTCTCCTTTTTCTCCAGGGCCTCGTGCGTTGCCGCCTCGAAGGCTTTCCACCCGAGCAGTGCGCACTTCACGCGCGCCGGGAATTTCGCCACGCCACCGAACGCAACGCCGTCGCCAATCAACGCCGGATCGCCCTCGATGGTGCCGCGCGAGGTGATCATTTCCTCGAACGACCCCAGCTTCTCCATCGCCTGCTCGACGGGGAGTCCCTTCAGCTCCTCCGCCATCACGCTTGTCGACGCCTGCGAGATCGAGCAACCGGCCGCATCGTAGGAAACATCCTCCACCGTTTTCCCATCCTCGGACAGGTGAACGCGCAGCGTCAGCTCGTCGCCGCAGGACGGGTTCACGTGGTGCACCTCCGCCTCGTACGGCTCGCGCAGCCCGGCGTACTGGGGGTTCTTGTAGTGGTCCAGGATCACTTCCTGGTACATCGATTCAAGGTTCATCGTGCGAAAAACTCCTTCGCCTTGCCAATCGCTGCCACCAGCGTATCCACTTCTTCCTTCGTGTTGTACAGGTAGAAGCTTGCGCGCGAGGTGGATTGCAGGTTCAGGCCGCGGTGGGCAGGCCACGCGCAGTGGTGCCCGGTGCGGATTGCCACGCCTTCGGAGTCCAGCACCTGACCGAGGTCGTGCGGGTGCACACCGTCGACGGTAAACGAGATCGCACCGCCACGCTGCTCGGCGGTGAGCGGCCCCGCGATCTGCAGCCCCTCGATGCCCTGCATCTGCTCGAGCGCGTACGCGGTGAGCTCTTGCTCGTGGGCGTGGATGGCGTCCATGCCGACCTCGTTGAGGAACTCGACTGCGGCACCTAGCCCCACGACCTGGCTGGTCATCTGGGTGCCCGCCTCAAATCGCTGCGGTGCCGGCGCGAAGGTGGTCTTTTCCATCTTCACAATCTCAATCATCGAGCCGCCCGTGAGGAACGGCGGCAGCTGATTGAGAATGTCGCCCTTGCCGTACACGGCGCCGACGCCCGATGGCCCGCACATTTTGTGGCCGGAGAAGGCAGCGAAGTCGACGTCGAGCGCGTGCAGGTCGACCGGCATGTGCGGCACCGATTGACACGCGTCGAGCACCGTCAAGGCGCCGACGGCCTTCGCGCGGCGCACCAGCTCGTCAACGTCAGCGACAGCACCGGTGACGTTCGACTGGTGCGTAAACGCCACGACCTTGACGGTCTCGTCCAGCTCGAGCGAGTCCAGATCGATCCGCCCGTCCGGCGTCATCGTGTACCACTTCAGGGTCGCACCAGTGCGCTCGGCGAGTTCCTGCCACGGCACGAGGTTGGCGTGGTGCTCAAGCTCGGTGATGACGATGGTGTCGCCTTCACGTACCGCGAGATCGCCCGCGCGCTCGTCGCCAAGCACATAGGCGACGAGGTTGAGTCCCTCAGTTGCGTTCTTTGTAAACGCGATCTCGTGCCCGTCCGCGCCGACGAACGCCGCGATGGCGTCGCGTGCCGTCTCGTAGGCATCCGTGGCTTCTTCAGCAAGCTGGTAGGAGCCGCGGTGCACCGGCGCGAAGGTGTTGAGGACGAAGTCTCGCTCGACGTTCCACACGCGTTCCGGTCGCTGCGACGTCGCACCGGAGTCGAGGTAGACGAGCTTCTTGCCGTCCCTCACGGTGCGCGACAGGATCGGAAACTCCGCGCGGATCGCCTCCACGTTGAGTGTTCCGTTGTCGTTGACGTATCCCATTAGATGAACTTCTCGTAGCCTTCTGCCTCGAGCTGGTCTGCCAGCGATGCGTCGCCGGTCTGCACGATCTTGCCGTCAGCAAACACGTGCACGAACTGCGGCTGGACGTAGTTGAGGATGCGCTTGTAGTGGGTGATCATGAGGACGCCGCCGTTGGTTTCCTCCTGGTACTTGTTGATGCCCTCGGAGACGATGCGCAGCGCGTCAACGTCAAGACCGGAGTCGGTCTCGTCCATGACAGCGAACTTCGGCTTCATCAGCGCGAGCTGCATGACCTCGTGGCGCTTCTTCTCGCCGCCGGAGAAGCCCTCGTTGACCGAGCGCTCGGAGAAGGAGGCGTCCATCTGCAGGGACTCGCGGGCGGCGTTGAGCTCAGCAACCCACTCGCGCAGCTTCGGGGACTCGCCACGCACCGCGGTGACGGCGGAGCGCATGAAGTTGGACGAAGACACGCCCGGGACCTCAACCGGGTACTGCATTGCCAGGAAGAGGCCGGCGCGAGCGCGCTCGTCGATCTCCATCTCCAGGATGTTCTCGCCGTCGAGCAGCACCTCGCCCTCGGTGACCTCGTACTTCGGGTGGCCCGCAAGGGTGTAGGCCAGGGTGGACTTGCCGGAGCCGTTCGGGCCCATGATTGCGTGAGTCTCGCCCGCCTTGATGGTCAGGTTCACGCCCTTGAGGATCGGCTTCGGCTCCTGACCTTCCTCCGTGGGCAAGACGTTGGCGTGCAGGTTCTTAATTTCAAGCGTAGACATTCGGTGTTTTCAGCTTTCTTTATTCGGTGACGCGGGTGTTACAGGTGTTCAGCGACGTGGCTGGGGCGCTTAGGAGTTGCTCCGCTCGAGCTCGCCGGCAACGCGGGCGATGAGCTCGTCCCGGACGGACTCGACAGGGATCTGGTTGAGGACCTCGTTGAAGAATCCGCGGATGATCAGGCGGGTCGCCTCGTCCTCCGGGATGCCGCGGGAGCGCAGGTAGAACAGCTGCTCGTCGTCGAAGCGTCCCACGGTCGCTGCGTGGCCGGCGCCGGCGATCTCGCCGGTCTCGATCTCCAGGTTGGGAATCGCGTCGGCTCGTGCGCCGTCGGTGAGCACCAGGTTGCGGTTCGTCTCGTAGGTGTCGGTGCCCTTCGCGTCGGAGCGAATCAGGACGTCGCCAACCCAGCAGGTACGGGCCTCCGGCAGCGAAGACTGCTTGTCGCCCTGCAGTGCGCCCTTGTACAGGACGTTGGAGCGGCAGTTCGGGACGGAGTGGTCAACGAGCATGCGGTTCTCGATGTACTGGCCCGCGTCCGCGAAGTAGACGCCGGTCAGCTCCGCGTCGCCGCCCGGCGCTGCGAACTTCACGCGCGGGGTGATGCGGACAACCTCGCCGCCGAACGTTGCGACGTGGTGGCGCAGCGTGGCATCGCGCTCGACCAGCACGGACTGCTGTCCGATGTGGACAGCGTCGGAGTTCCACTCCGCATCCACAATCGCGTGGACGCGGGAGCCCTCGCCGATGTGCCAGTTCACGTTGTCGGCGTGGGTACCGGTGCCCTCGTAGCGCAGGATGACGTTCGCCTTGGAGTGCGTGCCCGATTCAACCAGGATGTTGCCGAACGTGGTGACATCCTCACCTGCACCGCTAACGGTGATGGTCACGTCTTCGTCCAACTCTGTATCTGCCGGGATGGACACGATGTAGCCGGACTTCGCAGAGGACCAGGCCTGCGCTGCGACGCGATCGACGGCGCCGCCAACGACCTTGAGGCGATCGTCGTCAATTGCGACCTCTTCGACGCTGACCGCTTCGGGGGCGTCGATCTTTATTTGCGCCTTTGCAGCGTCGGCGAACTTGCCGTTGTGCAGACCACGAAGGCGACGCAGGGAGATGAAGCGCCAGACCTCGTCGCGACCGCCCGGGACCGGGAAGTCGTCGACGGTGAAGGATTGGAAGAGGTCACCCTTGTTGTTGTGCGGGGTGGCGTTTTGTACGGGATCAACAGAGACGGTCATTGGGGTTAGCCCACCGATCCTTCCATTTGCAGCTCGATGAGACGGTTCAGTTCAAGGGCGTACTCCATCGGGAGCTCCTTGGCGATCGGCTCGACAAAGCCGCGCACGATCATGGCCATTGCTTCTTCCTCCGGAATGCCGCGGCTCATGAGGTAGAACAGCTGCTCCTCAGAGACCTTGGAAACCTTCGCCTCGTGGCCGAGGGTGACTCGGTCATTACGAATGTCGTTGTAGGGGTACGTGTCGGAACGGGAGATGTCGTCCACCAGCAGGGCGTCACACTCCACGTTGGAGGTGGAGTGGTGCGCGTTCGCGTTCACCTGAATCAGGCCGCGGTACGCGGAACGTCCGCCGCCGCGAGCCACGGACTTGGACACCACGGACGAGGAGGTGTGCGGTGCCATGTGGGTCATCTTCGCGCCGGTGTCCTGGAACTGGCCCTCACCCGCAAACGCGACGGAAAGGACCTCGCCACGCGCGTGCTCGCCAGTCATCCACACGGCCGGGTACTTCATGGTCACCTTCGAGCCGATGTTGCCGTCGACCCATTCCATGGTGGCGCCCTCTTCGGCCTTCGCGCGCTTGGTCACCAGGTTGTACACGTTGCCGGACCAGTTCTGGATCGTGGTGTAGCGGCAGCGGCCGCCCTTCTTCACGATGATCTCCACGACCGCGGAGTGCAGGGAGTCCGACTTGTAGATCGGGGCGGTGCAGCCCTCGACGTAGTGGACGTACGCGTCCTCATCCACGATGATCAGGGTGCGCTCGAACTGGCCCATGTTTTCCGTGTTGATGCGGAAGTAGGCCTGCAGCGGGATGTCCACGTGGACCCCCGGCGGAACGTAGATAAAGGAGCCACCAGACCAGACAGCGGAGTTCAGCGCGGAGAACTTGTTATCGCCGGCCGGAATCACCGTGCCGAAGTGCTCCTTGAACAGCTCCTCGTGCTCGCGCAGCGCGGTATCGGTGTCGACGAAGATAACACCCTTCTCCTCTAGGTCCTCGCGGATCTGGTGGTAGACCACCTCGGACTCGTACTGAGCCGCGACGCCGGCGACGAGGCGCTGCTTCTCCGCCTCAGGAATACCGAGCTTGTCGTAGGTGTGCTTAATGTCCTCCGGAAGATCGTCCCAAGAGGCCGCCTGCTCCTCCGTGGAGCGCACGTAATACTTAATGTTGTCGAAGTCGATGTCGGAGAGGTCTGCGCCCCAGGTCGGCATCGGCTTCTTGTCAAAGATGTCGAGCGCCTTGAGACGCTGGTTAAGCATCCACTCCGGCTCGTTCTTGATCCCGGAGATGTCCTTGACAACGTCCTTGTTCAGACCGCGCCGTGCGGAGGCGCCGGCCACATCGGAGTCGTGCCAGCCGTAGCTGTAGGCGCCGATGGAGTCGATGATCTCATCATCATTCATCGGCTTGTCCAGGCCGGGTGCGGGGTTAGCTTTCGTCATAGTCTCCGCTCCTTTCGTTTATGGTTCCCGCCGCCGTAGCGGTAGCGGCGAGTGGAATGTTGGTTGTGCAGATGCCGTTGCCGTCTGCGATCAGCGCGAGCGGCTGCACGTGTTTGCCGACCAGAGCCGAGATCGCCTCGTGCTCTGCCTCGCAGATCTCCGGGTGCGCGGACGCAACCTCGGAGACTGGGCAGTGGTGCTGGCACAACTGGATTCCGTTGCCAACGGCGCTCACCGTTGCCGCGTACCCATGTTGATCAAGCACCTCGGCGACAGCTTCAACGGTAGCCTGCGTGCGCGCCGCCTCGCTGTCTCCTTCCGGCGATGTGTCGGTCCCGTGGGCCCCGTCGACACCCTGGAGGATCTTGTCAATCCGGGCGCGGGCAAAATCGCGCACGGCCGCCTCACCCCCGAGTGTCTTAATCATTTCGACGGCCTCGACTGCGAGGTCGTCATATTGCGTGCCAAATGAGCGCCGCCCGCTGTCAGTGAGCCGGAAGTGCTTGGCGGGTCTCCCCCGCGTCGCTTCTTCTCCGGCGATGGCGCGCGGACCGCACGTCTCCGCCAGCTCCGACTCAATGAGTTTGTCAAGGTGGCGGCGCACACCGGCGGCAGAAAGGCCTAATTGCGCGGCTATGTCGGTGGCGGTCACCGGGCCAAGCGTGAGAAGCGCGCGCATGACTTCGGTGCGGGTATCGCTCCCCGCAGCGTGGTGCTGCTCGGCCATTGCTTCACCTCAGCTTCCGTGTCGCTCGACGTCTCCGCGAAATCCGCGGACAAAAGGACGATCCTTTCGCCTTTACACAACACTAGTGTTTCCAAAATATTTCCGCTGCGGCGGGTCCCCAGCGTGTCGCAAAGCATTGCCGCTCTGCGAGCGCCCGGGCCTTAGAATGCGTGATGTGACCCCTGCACGCCACATCCCCGAGACCACGCGGCCGTCCACGCTTGTCGACGCCCTGCCCCGATTCGGTGCGCCCGGCTCCCGCTCAGCCGCGCTGCACCGCGCTGGGATTTCGGACGAGGGGGTTCGCGCGTCCGTCGTCGAGCTCAATCGATTCGCGCTTTTGCGCTGGTTGGGCGCGGTCGGCACGCTCCTGATCGGCCTCGGCGGGCTCGGTGGCGGGGCGCTGCCCGTGGTGGACAACCCCTGGTTCGACCTTCCCGGCGGCGCGTTCATGGGGAGGATGCTGCAGGCCTCTTCCTCACTCGTGCTCATCGGCGTCGGCTGCCTCGTGGTCGCGTGGCTGCTCATGGGACCGTTCGTCGGTGCCGGGACCAACCATGCGCGAATCAGCGCCCGGGTGGTGTTTCGGACCTTCCTGGTGTGGGCGGCGCCCCTGCTGCTCACCGCGCCCCTGTTTACCCAGGACATCTACTCGTACCTGGCGCAGGGATCCATCGTTCGGCAGGGGCTGGACCCCTACGCCGCGGGCCCCGTCGAGCTGCTGGGCACCGAGAACCGGCTCGCACGGTCCGTCCCGTTCATCTGGGCGCACTCCCCCAGCCCGTACGGCCCCGTTGCGCTCGGGATTGCTTCCGCGGTGTCATGGATCACTCAGGACTCGATCTATTTCGGGGTGTTGTGCCACCGGGTCTTGTCCCTCGCCGGCGTGGTGGCCGCGGCGTGGGGTATCCGCGCGCTGGCACGACGGTGCGGCGTCCACGGCGCGACCGCGCTCTGGCTGGGGGTCTTGAACCCCCTGGCAATCCTGCACCTCATTGCAGGTATTCACAACGAGTCGATCATGCTCGGGTTCCTCCTCGTCGGTATGGAGGTAGGGCTACGGGGTATCGACGCGCTTGCGGCCGGCCGGCAGCGGCGTCGGGGGTGGGCGCTGTTCCTCCTCTCGGGGGCGCTCCTGTCGTGCGGCGGGCTGGTCAAGGTCACCGGGTTCATCGCCCTCGGGTTTACGGGCATGGCGCTGGCGCGGGTGCGGGCGCAAGGCGGGGGCAAGCGGGCGTCGATAAGCGCAATCTGCACCGCGGCCCTTATCCAGGCGGGGTGCCTTGCGGTGACGGCTGGGCTGATCTCCTGGTTCACTGGGATCGGGCTTGGGTGGGTCACCGGGCAGGGCGGCGCGGCAGCGATCCGCAGCTGGCTGTCGCTGACCACGGACATCGGCGTGATCAGCGGTTTTACGGGGATGCTGCTGCAGCTGGGCGACCACACGGAGGCGATCTTGAGCATCACGCGCGGCGTGGGACTCCTCGTCGCCGGCGCGTTCCTCGTGCGCATGCTCTGGGCGACGTTCCGCGGCTCCATCCACCCTGTCGGCGGGCTGGGTGTGGCCACGCTCGTCCTCGTCCTGCTCTTCCCAGTGGTCCACCCCTGGTACCCACTCTGGGGGATCCTGCCGCTCGCGGCGTGGGCGAATCGCTTCTTCTTCCGGGCTGCCGTCGCGATTTACTCTGCGCTTTTTAGCTTCTTGGTGCTGCCGCGCGGGCTCGCGCTGCCGCCGGGGACCGTCGCGACGATTTATCTCGCTGCCGCGGTGTGGTTTGCGGTCATGTGCGCCGCCGCGTGGTTCTGGTACCGCCGTACGGCCGGGAGAGGTCTACACTAACCAACCATGCCAAGCATGGAACCTGAAGCCCTCGTGCTCAACGAGGTAGTCAAGCAATTCGGGCCCAAGCGCGCTGTCGACGGGGTCTCATTCACCGCTCGACGCGGCGAGCTTCTCGCGCTGCTGGGGCCAAACGGGGCAGGCAAGACCACCACCATCGAGATGTGCGAGGGGTTCACGCAGCCGACCTCCGGGTCCATCCGAGTATTAGGGTACGACCCCGCGACCGAGCCACAGCGGGTTCGAGACCGCATCGGCATCATGCTCCAGGGCGGCGGATCATACTCCGGGGTCAAGGTGCGGGAGATGCTGCACCTCGCGGCGTCCTACAACGAGGACCCGCACGACCCCGACTGGCTCATCGAGCTGCTCGGCCTCGAGGGGGTGGCGTCGACGACGTACCGCAGACTTTCCGGCGGGCAGCAGCAGCGACTCTCGCTCGCCCTGGCCATCATCGGCAGGCCCGAGCTCCTCTTCCTCGACGAACCCACCGCAGGCATGGACGCGCAGTCCCGGCTCGCGGTGTGGGAGCTGGTCAATGCGATGAAGCGCGATGGCACGACGATCGTGCTGACCACCCACCTGATGGACGAGGCCGAATCGCTGGCGGATCGCGTTGTCATTGTGGATCGGGGGCGAGTCGTTGCCACCGGCGAGCCGGCGGAGCTCACCTCCCACGAGGACTACCCGCTCGTATCGTTCGGGACGGCACAGGCGCTGGACTTGGAAACGTTCAACCACTCGCTGCGCGCGTTCGGCGCTGCGGACAGGGAAGCGGAAAACGTCAGGCCGCTCTCCTACCGCGTGCGCGGCGACGGCAGCCCCCAGCTGGTTGAAGCAATCGCGCACGCCGCGGCCCAGCAGGATGTCCTGCTGCGCGAACTCAGCGTGTCGCACCGAAACCTTGAGGACGTCTTCCTCGACATCACCGGCCGAGAGCTGCGCAGCTAGCGCAGACCCTTACTTGAATACTTGAAGGAGGTACACCATGACGACAGCCCATGATGCACAGCTGCACCGATCCCAGGACGGTGCAGCCCCCAATCCCAAGCTCGCGCCGGGCACGTTTGCTCCCCGCCCGCAGCGCGCCTCCGTGGCCGCAATGGCGCTCGCCCAGGGGCGGATCGAGGCGAAGCTCATGCTGCGCCACGGCGAGCAGCTGCTGCTCAACCTGGTCATCCCCGCGGCGCTGCTCGTGGCGGCAGCGATCGTTCCAGTCTTCGGCGATACCGACTTCCACCAGCTGGTGCCGATGGTCTTCGCCGTCGCCACCACGAGCGCGGGCTTTACCGGCCAGGCTATCGCGCTAGCGTTTGACCGTCGCTACGGTGCGCTGAAGCGGACCGGCGCTTCCGGGGTGCCGCCGTGGACCATCATCGCTGGAAAGATCATCGGCGTCCTGGCCACCGTTGCGGTGCAGATCGTCGTCTTGGGCGCGCTCGCCGTTGCGCTGGGATGGCGCGTCAGTGCGCTCGGCGCCCTGTGTGGCCTGATCACCCTGCTGGTCGGCGTCGCCGCGTTCACAGCAATGGGGCTGTTCATGGGAGGCACGCTCAGCTCCGAGCTGGTCCTTGCTCTGGCAAACCTCATCTGGCTCGTCCTCATGGGCGTGCTCGGGTGGGTGCAGTACAGCGGTGACGTCGGGGACGCCGGCTGGTGGAACGCGGTCCCCACGGTGGCGCTGGCTGGCGCCCTGACCAAGGCGCTCGAGCTTTCTTTCCACTGGCAGGCGTGGCTGTCGCTCGTGTGCTGGGCTGGGGCGGCCATGGCGGCCGCGGCCCGATGGTTCCGCTTCGAGGGGTAGCTCCTGTGGCGCACCGCTGCGGAGCTCAACTCGCTCCACGCCCAATCGGATCTCGGAGTTTGGGGCGTCATGCGTTAAGCTGAAGCAGTCATTTCTCAAACTAAAGTTGCACTGCAAAACTGCACACGTGAAAGGGAGCGCGTCTCGTGTCTTCTCCGCAGTTGGGGTCTCCCCAGACTGAGCACAACTCCAGCCACAATGCCAGCCACAATGCCGGCGATGCGGCACAGGCCGTGGATGCACCAAAGGGGGCGTCGCTCAAGGTACAGCGCGTTCTGGCCATGATCCTGTTGCTGTGCCAGGGCGGCATCACCGTTACTGGTTCGCTCGTCCGCGTCACCGGCTCAGGCCTGGGTTGCGATACCTGGCCGATGTGCCACGAGGGCTCGCTCGTCCCCGTCGCGGGTTCGGCGCCGTGGATCCACCAGCTCATCGAGTTTGGCAACCGCACGCTCACCTTCGTCGTCGCCGCAGCATCCATCGCCGTCCTCGTCGCGGTCGTCCGCGCGGGACGTCGCTCCGGTATCAAGTCGCTCGCAGCCGTCTCACTCGGCGGCGTCGTCCTGCAGGCCGTCATCGGCGGCATCTCCGTCCTCCTAGACCTGAAGTGGTGGGCCGTCGCCGTGCACTTCCTGCCCTCGATGGTGCTGGTCGCCGTCGCCGCCGTGCTCTACATGCGCATTGCGGAGCCGGATGATGTCGCCCCGACGAGGCGCGTCCCCAAGGCCGCCGTGACCTGGGCGATCATCGCCGCCATCGCGCTAGTATTCGTCCTGGTGACGGGCACCATGGTCACCGGCTCCGGTCCGCACGCCGGCGACGCCACCGCCGGTTTGGAGGGCCGCCTCGAGATGGACACCAGGGTCCTTGCGTACGTCCACGCAATCTGCCTGTACCTCTACCTCATTGCCACGCTGGTCACCGTGTACATGCTGCGCCGCCACAAGGCGCCGAGCGACGCGATGCGCACCGCCCTCGTCCTCATCGTGCTCATCCTGATCCAGTGGGCGATCGGCGTCATCCAGTTCAGGCTCGGCGTCCCGCGCTGGACCATCCCGGCGCACATCGCTATGTCGTCCACCGTCGTCGCGTTTACCGCCTTCCTGTGGGCACACAGTTCGCGCCGTCTCCCCACACTCGTCTAACCTCCCACGCACACCGCGCCCGCCGGGGTACGCTTTGGCTATGCACGCCATTATCAGCGATTCCCCCGGCGGGCCGTTCCGTTTCACTCGCGTCGATCCCCCAGTTCCCACACCCGAGCAAGTGCTTATCGACGTCACCTACGCCCACGTCCAGCGCGACCCCACTCCCGCCCGCGGCACCGGCATCCCGGGCGCCGCAGGATGCGGGCGCGTGGCCCACGACCCTGTCGGTGAGATCGCCGCTGGCACGCTCGTCGCCTTCTGCGACGCGCAGGGCGCGTACGCGGAGCAGGCTGTCGTCCACCGGGACCGGATCGCCGCCGTCCCGGAATCCATCGACGATGAGGTCGCCGCGTGCATGCTCGCTCCCGGCATACTGGCGCACGCACTCCTGCACGGCGTCCGCGACACCGCGGACGGCGACACCATGGTGGTCACCGGCGGAGGCGGCGAGCTCGGCCTCGCCGTGACCCAGCTGGCAGCGGGATTGGGCGGCACGGTGTTTTCAGTGGTCTCAACGGCCCACGAGGAGGAAATCGCGTACGACGCCGGCGCGACCGGCGTCTTCCGCTACTTCCCTGACGCGGCGCAACGTATTTGCGAGGCCAACAGCGGCAGCGGCGTCGACGTCGTTATCGAGGCGTCACAACCGCCTCTGCCCGAGGCGCTCCACCCCTTCGACCTGACGCTGCAGGCCTGCCGACCGCTTGGCCTGATCTGCGCCGTCGGCGGCTCGGAGCTCGCGGCGGGGAGGAGCGCAGACGCGCTCCTGAACGAACTCGACGAGCATGGGGGGCTGTTCCTTACCGCCCCTTCGTTGGACTGGTACACGCGCACTGCGGACGAGTTTCGCTTGCGGTCCCAAGCGGTCACGCGTGCCGTCGAGGATGCGACGCTGCGCTTCCCTATCGGCGGGGTGTTCTCGCTCGCCGAGGCGGACGCCGCGCACGAGGCGCTCGCGGATGCCCAGCGCGTTGGGAGTGTGCTGCTGCGCGCTTAGAAGAGGCCGCCGATCGTCGGCAGACCGAGCACGGCGTCCACAGAGAGGCCGAGGAAGAGCGCGGCGAGGTAATTGTTGGACAGGATGAACAGCTTGAGCGGCTTGACGTTCTCGCCGCGGCGCACGCCGTTGTGCAGGCGCGTGGCCATGACGAGGAACGCGGCGCCGGACGCCACTGCCACGACGAGGTAGATCCAGGACGTCGCCGGGACGAGCGCGAGGGAGACGATGACCGTCCACCAGGAGTAGATGACGATCTGGCGCGTCGTCTCCTGCGGGGACGCGATGACCGGCAGCATCGGGACTTCTGCGCGGGCGTAGTCGTCCTTGTACTTCATGGCCAGCGCCCAGGTGTGCGGCGGGGTCCAGAAGAAGATGATGAGGAACATGACGATCGCCTGCCACCAGCGGTCCGGTGAACCGTCGTGCACGTTGTCCCGAATCGCGGCCCAGCCGACGAGGACCGGCATGCAGCCCGCAGCGCCACCCCAGATGACGTTCTGCCAGGTCTTACGCTTCAGCCATTTCGTGTAGACGAAGATATAGAAGAAGTTGGTGAAGATGATGAACAGCGCTGCCAACCACGACCCGCACACGAGCCCGAGCCAGAGCACGCTGACGATGAGCAAGACCCAGGCGAATACCGCAGCGCGGTGTTTGGTCACCTTGGCGCGCACGAGCGGGCGCGCGCGTGTACGACCCATCTTCTGGTCAATGTCGTAGTCAGCGACCATATTGAAGGCGTTGGCAGCGCCCGCGCCCATCCATCCACCGAGCAGGGTCGCCAGGATCAGCCACACGTGGACGGTGCCGCGATCTGCCTGCAGCATCGCGGGGATGGCGGCTACCAAGAGAAGTTCAATGACCCTCGGCTTCGTCAACGCGAAATACGCCTTCACGGTCTCCAAAAACTTCTCCTTACAGCGTGTTGTCCGCGCCGCCGTCGGCGCAACTGCTTCGTGGGCGGCCGTGTTGGGATACGCTCGCAAGCGTCCTGCGGTTTTGCCACCCGTATCATTCCTTTGGATGATGTTAGCCCTAACCTTGCACTGCGCCCAATCGGACACGCACTCCTTGCGGCCGGTGTGGGCGGATTGGTGGACGCTCACTGCGGTGACTCAAAATACACTGCCCGCACACGGCGCACCGCCTGGCGACTACACTAAGGCGGGTGCCCGGCCCATCGCCGGAGCCGAGACGTAATGCCAATCCAATGAATGAGGAAACTGTGACACAGTCGACGCTGCCCCCGGAACTTCAAGCTATGACCGTCCGGAACTACCCGGACGACTGGACGCAGACTGATACGCGCGCGGTGGACACCGCCAGAATCCTCGCTGCGGATGCTGTTGAGCGCTGCGGATCGGGCCACCCCGGCACCGCTATGTCGCTTGCTCCGTTGGCCTACACGCTCTTCCAGCGCATCATGCGCCTGGATCCCACCGACCCGCACTGGGTGGGCCGCGACCGCTTTGTCCTGTCAAACGGCCACTCCTCGCTGACCCAGTACGTGCAGCTCTACCTCGGCGGCTTCGGCCTGGAGCTGGATGATCTGAAGCAGCTGCGCACCTGGGGCTCCAAGACCCCCGGCCACCCGGAGTACAACCACACCAAGCACGTCGAGATCACCACTGGACCGCTGGGCCAGGGCCTCGCTTCCGCTGTGGGTATGGCGATGGCCGCGCGTCGCGAGCGGGGGCTGTTCGATCCCGAGGCCCCGGCCGGCCAGAGCCCGTTCGACCACTTCATCTACGTCGTGGCCGGTGACGGCTGCCTGCAGGAGGGCGTGACCTCCGAGGCGTCCTCGCTCGCGGGCACGCAGCAGCTGGGCAACCTCATCCTTTTCTGGGATGACAACCGCATCTCCATCGAGGACGACACCCAGATCGCGTTCACCGAGGATGTGCTCGCCCGCTACGAGGCCTACGGTTGGCAAACCCTCACCGTAGGGTCCGGAGAGGACGTCGCAGCAATTGAGCGCGCCGTCGAAGAGGCTAAGGCGGAAACCGCGAAGCCGACCATCATCCGCCTCAAGACGGTGATCGGCTTCCCGGCCCCGAATCTGCAAAACACCGGCGCCGCTCACGGTGCCGCGCTCGGGTCCGAGGAGATCAAGCTGGTCAAGGAAGAGCTCGACTTTGACACCGACGTCGACTTCCCCGAGGAAGAGGACGTGATCGCCCACACCCGCGCGCTCGCCGAGCGCTCCGCCGCAGTGCGCGAGGAGTGGCAGCGGGGCTTCGATGACTGGGCTGCTCGCAACCCGGAGCGCAAGGCACTGTTCGACCGTCTCTCCGCGCGCGAGCTGCCGGTGAACTGGAAGGCCGAGTTCCCCACCTGGGAGCCCGACGCCAAGGGCCTGGCTACCCGCAAGGCGTCCGAGGCGGCGATCCAGGCCGCTGCGGCCGCGCTCCCGGAGCTGTGGGGCGGCTCCGCTGACCTGGCCGGTTCCAACAACACGCTGATCAAGGGCGCGCCGTCCTTCGGCCCTGAGGCGATCACCACGAACAAGTTCACTGCCGAGCCGTACGGCCGCAACCTCCACTTTGGCATCCGCGAGCACGCGATGGGCGCCATCATGAACGGCATCGCCCTGCACGGCGGCACCCGTGTCTACGGCGGTACCTTCCTGATCTTCTCCGAGTACCTCTACCCCGCCATCCGCGTGGCCGCCCTGTCCGGCATCGACGGCTACTACGTGTTCACCCACGACTCCATCGGCCTCGGCGAGGACGGCCCGACCCACCAGCCGGTAGAGACGCTCACCGCACTGCGCGCTATCCCGGACCTCGCCGTCATCCGCCCGGCGGATGCCAACGAGACCTCGGCTGCGTGGATCGCCGCGCTGGAAGGCCGCGAGCAACCGAAGGCACTCGCCTTGTCGCGCCAGAACCTCCCGGTGCTCGAGGGCACGAAGGAGAAGGCGTTCGAGGGCGTGGCCAAGGGCGGCTATGTGCTTGTCGACGCCACCGCGCCGACCCCCGACGTCATCCTCATCGCCTCCGGCTCGGAGGTGCAGTACGCCGTCGAGGCAGCCAAGCTGCTGGCCGAGGATGGCGTCGCCGCCCGCGTGGTGTCCATGCCGTCCATCGACTGGTTCCTCGAGCAGACCGAGGAGTACCAGCAGCAGGTCCTGCCCAAGGAGGTCAAGGCACGCGTGTCCGTCGAGGCCGGTACCGCGATGCCGTGGCACCGCTTCACGGGCGACCACGGCCGCAACGTCTCCCTCGAGCACTTTGGCGCCTCCGCACCGGGCGCGGAACTCTTCGAGCGCTTCGGCTTCACCACCGAGCACGTGCTGCGCGCGGCCCGCGAGTCGATCGAGTCCGCGAAGTCTGCACAGTAGCTCTACCTCTTTACCCACCCACATCGCACACATCCGTTACGCCAGGTCGCAGTCATATCTTTCGACCTGGCGCCCTGGAGAAAGGACCGCACCGTGGCACACGACAACATGGTTGCAACCAACCGCATTTATGACATCGGCACTTCCGTCTGGCTGGACGATCTCTCCCGCGACCTTCTCAACGGTCAGGGGAACTTCGAGACGTTCCTCCTTCAGCGAAACATCCTCGGGATCACTACGAACCCGGCGATCTTCTCCGCGGCAATCTCCGCCGGCGGCGACTATGACCGCCAGCTCGAGGAGCTGCGCAAGGAGGGTGTCTCCGCCGAGGAGGCCGTGTACCGTATGAGCATCGCGGACGTCCAGCAGGCCTGCGACGTTATTGACCCCATCTACCAGGACACCAACGGCCGAGACGGCCGCGTGTCCATCGAGGTCGACCCTCGCTACGCCCACGACGAGGCGAAGACCATTGCGCAAGCGCGCGAGCTGTGGAAGCAGGTCGGCCGCCGCAACGCCATGATCAAGATCCCGGCCACCGACGAGTCGCTGCCGGCAATCACGACGGCCCTGTCCGAGGGCATCAGCGTCAACGTCACGCTGATTTTCTCCGTCGACCGTTACAAGCAGGTCATCGACGCCTACAAGGAGGGCATCAAGCTGGCCGCTCAGAACGGGCACGACGTGGAGCACATCCACTCCGTCGCGTCCTTCTTCGTCTCCCGCATGGACGTCGAGGTGGATAAGCGCCTGGAGACCATCGGTACCGACGAGGCCCTCGCGCTGCGCGGTAAGGCGGGCATCGCCAACGCCCGCCTGGCCTACCGCCTCTTCCTCGACTCCTTCAACGACCTGGACGAGCTCCCGCCGCGGGCAAACAAGCAGCGCCCGCTGTGGGCGTCGACCGGTGTGAAGAACCCCGAGTACCCCAAGAACATGTACGTAGTCGAGCTCGCCGGCCCGGACACGGTCAACACTATGCCGATGGGCACGATTGATGCCGTCAACGATATGGACGAGCTCAAGGGCGACACCCTGACGCACGGCGACGAGGCGGCGAAGCAGGTCTTCGACGGCCTGGAGCAGGTCGGCATCGACATGGACGATGTCATCGCGGTGCTGGAGCGCGAGGGCGTGGAGAAGTTCGTCACCGCGTGGCAGGACCTGCTCGACTCCACTGAAACGAAGCTCAACAGCTAACCTCTAAGGGTTCATTGTTCCGGAAGCGGTACGCAAAAGGAGACGCAACAAAGGTGATCGAAGAGAGAGACGCGCAAGTACAGCGGGGGAATCCGCTGCGGTCGGCCGTCGATAAGCGGCTGCCCCGTATTGCCGGACCATCTGGTCTGGTGATTTTCGGGGTCACCGGTGACCTGGCCAGGAAGAAACTCCTTCCCGCCGTCTACGATCTTGCAAGTCGCGGCCTCCTGCCCGCCGGATTCGCCCTCGTCGGGTTCGGTCGGCGCGACTGGAGCAAGCAGGACTTCGAAGACTACGTCCGCGAGGCGGTCGAGGCGCGATCGCGAACCAAGTTCAACACCAACGTGTGGAACCGCCTGGCGGAAGGGATCCACTTCGTCTCCGGGGCATTTGACGACGACACCGCCTTCGATCGGCTCGCCACCGTCCTCGCGGAGATGGACCGGAGCCAGGGCACTGCCGGAAACTGGGCGTACTACCTGTCCGTGCCGCCGGAGTTCTTTGCCAACGTGGTCCACCAGCTGGACCGCTGCGGCATGGCCCACCCCGGAGACGGGCAGTGGCGCCGCGTGATCATTGAGAAGCCGTTCGGTCACGACCTCGCCTCGGCGAAGGAACTGAACAAGGTGGTCAACACCGTCTTCCCCGAGCACGCCGTGTTCCGCATCGACCACTACCTGGGCAAGGAAACGGTGCAGAACATCATGGCGCTGCGCTTTTCCAACCAGATGTTTGAGCCGATCTGGAACTCGCACTACATCGACCACGTCCAGATCACCATGGCCGAGGACATCGGGCTGGGCGGCCGCGCCGGGTACTACGACGGCATCGGCGCGGCGCGCGACGTGATCCAAAACCACCTCATCCAGCTCCTCGCGCTCGTTGCGATGGAGGAGCCGACGTCTTTCTCCCCGCACCAGCTGCGCTCGGAGAAGCTTAAGGTGCTGCGGGCGACCTCGCCCACCGGACCGTTCGAGGAAACGACCGCCCGCGGCCAGTACACCGCCGGGCTGCAGGGCTCCGTACCGGTCGTGGGACTGCGCGACGAGGAGGGTTTCGACCCGGACTCCGAGACCGAGACCTTCGCGGCCTGCACCCTGGAGATCAATTCGCGCCGCTGGGCCGGCGTGCCGTTCTACCTGCGCACCGGCAAGCGTCTCGGCCGACGCGTCACCGAGATTGCGTTGGTGTTCAAGCGGCCGCCGTACCAGCCCTTCTACCCGGACCAGACGAACTTGCTCACCAACAACGCCGTGGTGATCCGCATCCAGCCGGACGAGGGCGTGCTCATGCGCTTTGGTTCGAAGGTGCCGGGCGTGGGCCTGGAAGTCCGCGACGTCAACATGGACTTCGCGTACTCGGAGGCGTTCACCGAGCAGTCGCCCGAAGCCTACGAGCGACTCATCCTGGACGCGCTGCTGGATGAATCGAGCCTCTTCCCCACCAACGCCGAGGTGGAGCGGAGCTGGGAGATCCTCGACCCGATCCTCGACTTTTGGGCCCAACAAGGCCGCCCCGACGAGTACGAGGCCGGCACCTGGGGTCCGGCGTCGGCGAACCACATGTTGGAAAAGGACGGCCGCGTCTGGCGGCGCCCCTAAGAAAGGATTTGCGGCTGTGATCATCTCACTCCCGGACACCACTACCAGCCAGATCGCGAACGCGCTGATCCAAGCGCAAGAAAACTTCTCGCTGTCCTCGGGCCGCGTGCTCACCCTCCTCGTCGCCGCGCGCGACACCGAGGATTCCGACAAGATCCTTGAGACGGTGCGCGCCGCGACCCGCGAGCACCCCGCCCGCGTGCTCGTGCTTTTGCTTGGCGACGAAACCGCGCCCACCAGCATGAACGCCGATCTCATCGTGGCTGCGCATTCGGGCGCGTCTGAAATGGTCGTCATGCGCCTCTTCGGTGACCTCACGCATCACCTCGGCGCCGTGGTCACCCCGCTGCTGCTGCCGGACACGCCGATTGTGGCCTGGTGGCCAAACGAGGCACCCTCCTGCCCGAAGGAGGCGGAGCTGGGCAGCATCGCGCAGCGCCGCATCACCAACGCCCACTCCGATGCCTCCGGGGACCAACTCCGCGCCCGCACGGACGGCTACCAGCCCGGCGACTCCGACCTCGCGTGGTCCCGCATCACCCCGTGGCGCGGGGCCGTCGCTTCCGCGCTGGACCGCTACCACGACGACCCGGTGCAATCCGTCCACATTGACGGTCCTGCTGACGATCCTTCCGTGGACATCGCCGCTGGCTGGCTCGCCGCGTGCCTCAACGTCGACGTGACGCGCGGTATCAGCGACTCCACAAACGACTCCGCAGCGCACGGCGCACCCATCACGCGGCTCGCGCTGCATTGTGTCGGGGGCGACGTAACGATCGAGGTCGTCGACGACAACACGGCCCGCATCACCGTGCCGGGAAGCCCCGACTCCTACGTGGCGCTGAGTGCGCGGACCGACGCGGAGTGCCTCGCTGAGGAGCTGCGCCACCTGGACAACGATGTCACCTACGCGCGCGCTCTCCGGGGGCTGTCCGGCGTGACTCGCGCAACAGAGCAGTAACCACATCAGAAGGAGGCCGATTGTGCCAGCACACGTGACCGTTTCCCAGTTTCCCGACCGTCCTGCCCTCGTTGCCGCGGCCGCGGAGCAGTTCGCCGCTCTGCTGCGGGGTATTCAGGCTGACCCCGCCGGCGGGATCCACGGCGACGGTGTGGCGCGCGTCGTCCTGACCGGCGGTACCGCAGGCATCGAGCTGCTCAGCGCCATGGCAACGCTGAAGGGCATCGACTTCAACCGCGTCGAGTTCTTCTTCGGCGACGAACGCAACGTCCCCGCCACGCACCCCGACTCCAACGAGGGACAGGCCCGCGCCGCGCTGCTGAGCAAGGTGAATGTCTCCGCCGAGCGTATCCACGGCTGGGGCCTGGACGGCGGGGACATGTCGGACCAGGTGCGCGAGTACGCGTCAACGGTGGCCCAGCACGCCCCGCGAGGGTTCGATCTCCACCTCCTCGGCATGGGCGGCGAGGGCCACATCAATTCGCTCTTCCCCCACACCGACGCCGTGCGCGAGGACACGCGCACCACGCTCGCCGTCACCGATTCGCCCAAGCCGCCGGCCGAGCGCGCGACACTCACATTGCCGGCAGTGCGCAGCGCCGAGCGGGTGTGGTTGCTCGTTGCTGGAGCGGAGAAGGCGGAGGCCGCTTCCCACGTCGCGCACGGTGCGTCGGCCGAGGAGTGGGCGGCCGCCGGCGCGCAGGGCCGCACGGAGACGGTGCTCTTTATCACAGACGACGCCGCCTCGATGCTTTAAGCAGAGCACTTACCGACGCCGCGGGCCCCTCCCAGCATTGTTTGCCGGAAGGGGCCCGAGGTCTGTGCCGTATTGCTACGTGCTTGTGCGCGCTACGCCGAGTAGGTCTGGATCAGGTTGAGCGCGATGATGCACGCCACCCAGATCAGCGAGATGATGATGGTGTAGCGGTCCAGGTTCTTCTCCACGATGGTGGAACCGGACAGGTTGGACTGCACGCCACCACCGAAGAGGCTGGACAGGCCGCCGCCCTTGCCCTTGTGGAGCAGGACGAACACGGTCGCAAGCACCGACGCGATTACGAGCACGATCTCCAAAGCCAACGTCATGCGGGACGATCCTCCACTTTCAAATGGGATGTTGGTGAACTTGCTAAATCGTACACCATGGGGAGCGTGCCCCGTGCAGCGACCATGCGGTCTGCTGCACGGCGCCTACTGGACCGAGTTTGCTGCCGCAGCGGCCAGCTTGGCAAAGTCCTCGCCGTTGAGCGAAGCACCGCCGACCAGACCGCCGTCGACGTCAGCCTGCCCGACGATCTCGGCGACGGTGTTGGCCTTAACGGAACCGCCGTAGAGGATGCGGATGCCGTCGGCGGTGGCATCGTCGGCAAGCTCGCGCACGAGCTCGCGGATGGCGTGGCACACTTCCTGTGCGTCCTCTGCGGACGCGACCTTGCCGGTGCCGATGGCCCACACGGGCTCGTAAGCGATGACGGTGCGCGATAGTTCCTCGGTGGTCAGGCCGGCCAGGGACGCGCGGGTCTGGTCCTCGACGAAGCTGACGTGCTTGCCTTCCTCGCGGACCTCGAGGGGCTCGCCGACGCAGACGATCGGCGACATGCCGTGGTCGAGGGCCTTCTTCGCCTTCGCGGCAACGAGCTCGTCCGACTCGTTGTGGTACTGGCGGCGCTCGGAGTGTCCGACGACAACCCAGGTGCAGCCGAGCTTCTCCAGCATGGTGGCGGAGATCTCTCCGGTGTAGGCGCCGTTGTCGTTGGCGGAGACGTCCTGCGCACCGTAGGTGATCTGCAGCTTATCGCCCTCAACGAGGGTCTGGATGGAGCGCAAGTCAGTAAACGGAACGGTCAGTGCGACGTCGACAAGCTCGTAGCCGTCCTTGGGGAACGCGAAGGCGAGTTTCTGAGCGCTGGAGATTGCCTCGAGGTGATCGAGGTTCATCTTCCAGTTGCCTGCGATGAGTGGTTTACGTGCCATGGATTTCTCCTATCGTTTCGGCTTGGTTACTTGGACAGGACTGCGACGCCCGGCAGTTCCTTACCCTCGATAAGTTCGAGGGAAGCGCCGCCGCCGGTGGAGATGTGGGAGAAGCCCGCCTCATCCAGGCCGAGGGTGCGCACGGACGCTGCGGAGTCGCCGCCGCCGACCACGGTGAAGGAGTCGTTGTTCTTGGTCGCAGCAATCATCGCCTCTGCGACGGCCTTGGTGCCGGCGGAGAACTTCGGGAACTCGAAGACGCCCATCGGGCCGTTCCAGAACACGGTCTTGGAGTCCTCAATGGCGGCGGCGTACTTCTTCGCGGTCTCCGGGCCGATGTCCAGGGACATCCAGCCCTCCGGGATGCCGTCCAGGTCCACGATCTTCGTCTCTGCGTCCTTGTCAAACTTCTCAGCGGCGGAGAGGTCGACCGGCAGGAGGAGCTTGTCGCCGTAGCGCTCGATGAGCTCCTTGCAGGTGTCGATCATGTCTTCCTGCAGCAGCGACTCCTGGACGTTGTGGCCCTGCGCTGCGAGGAAGGTGTAGCACATGCCGCCACCGATAACGACCTTGTCTGCCTTCGCTGCGAGCGCTTCGATAACGCCGAGCTTGTCGGAGACCTTGGAACCGCCGAGGACAACCACGTACGGGTGGGCCGGGTCATCCTTGACGGAGGACAGCGTGGACACTTCCTTCTCCACCAGGTAGCCGGCGTATGCGGGGAGCTTCTGTGCGACGTCGTAGACCGACGCCTGGGCGCGGTGGACGACACCGAAGCCGTCGGACACGAAGGCGCCGTTGTCGGCGGCCAGCGCTGCGAGCTCGGCCGCGAACTCGCCGCGCTCGTTCTCGTCCTTGGAGGTTTCGCGCGGGTCGAAGCGTACGTTCTCCAGCAGGAGGATCTCGCCGTGGGTCAGGCCGTTGGCGCGCTCGTGCGCATCTTCGCCGGAGACGTCGCCGGCGAGAGCAACGAACTGACCGAGGCGCTCGGACAGCGCTTCAGCGACGGGCTTCAGCGAGAACTTCGGGTTGACCTCGCCCTTCGGGCGGCCGAGGTGGGCCATGGCGATCACCTTGGCGCCGCCGTCAAGCAGCGCCTTCAGGGTGGGAAGGGACGCGTCGATGCGGCCCGGGTCAGTAATGTTGCCGTCCTCGTCGAGCGGGACGTTGAAGTCGGAGCGGACCAGAACGTGGCGGCCTTCCACGCCTTCGTCGAGAAGCTGCTTGAGCGTCTGCGTTGCCATTGTTGTCTCCTTGAGTATGTCGTGTTTGTTAAGGGGTCTCTCGGGTGCTGAAAAAGCCCGGTGCATGCGCATGCGCACACACCGGGCTCATCCGCTGTACCTAGTTTTACAGGTTGTCAGCGACGTGCTTGGTCATGCGCACGAACTGAGAGGTGTAGGACCACTCGTTGTCGTACCAAGAGATGACCTTCACCAGGTTGCCGTCGATGACGCGGGTCATACCAGCGTCGAAGATAGCGCCGTGGGTGTTGCCGATAATGTCGGAGGAAACCAGCGGCTCCTCGGAGTACTGCATTGCGGTGCCGAGAACCTCGTCCTCGGTGGCCTTCTTCACTGCAGCGTTGACCTCCTCAGCGGTGACGTCCTTGTTCAGCTGGACGGTCAGGTCGGTTGCGGAGCCGGTGATGGTGGGCACGCGCATTGCGAAGCCGTCGAGCTTGCCCTCGAGGTTCGGGAGCACCAGGGCGACTGCCTTTGCAGCGCCGGTGGTGGTCGGGACGATGTTCTGAGCCGCAGCGCGGGCGCGGCGCAGGTCCTTGTGCGGTGCGTCCTGCAGGCGCTGGTCGCCGGTGTAGGAGTGAACGGTGGTCATCAGGCCAGACTTGATGCCGAACTCCTCGTCCAGCACCTTGGCCAGCGGAGCCAGGGAGTTGGTGGTGCAGGAAGCGGCGGAGATGACGGTCTGGTCGTTGGTGTAGGAGTCGCTGTTCACGCCCCACACGTAGGTGCCGTCGACGTTCTTGCCCGGAGCGGAGATGATGACCTTTTTCGCGCCAGCGTCGATGTGAGCCCTTGCGGTGTCGCCGGAGCGGAAGACGCCGGTGCACTCGAGCACGATGTCGACGCCAGCCTCGCCCCAAGCCAGGTTGGCCGGGTCCTTCTCAGCAGAGACCTCGATGCGACGACCGTCGACGGTGATGGAGTTCTCATCGAACTCAACATCGTGGCCGAACTGGCCGTAAGCGGTGTCGTACTTCATCAGGTGAGCGAGGGTCTCATTGTCAGTCAGATCGTTGATCTTGACAACCTCGAGCTCGCCCTGGAACTTGTCCTGGATGATGCGGAATGCAGAGCGGCCGATGCGACCGAAGCCATTGATGCCAATACGAGTAGTCACTGTAAAATTACTCCTCTTGTTGAGTCGTGTCGGTTGAGATGCAGCGCACCTCATACGGTCAGGTCTGAGAAGCGGAACCTCGTTCGGCGGGGCGCTTCACCTGCGCCGATGCCGTCCACTGGCTCACTTCCTGGCCTGTCGAAATCCAGTGTAGCGACGGACCAACAACCGTGCACCGGCCTTTCCGCTTCTCGTCAACCCCACAACAACCGGACACAATCGGACGAAAATCCGGGGGTAACTTCCCCAATACCGGTGTGGGTTTTGCGCCCGGTTGACATTCTGACCGTCCCCTCCCCTTGCCAGCTACACGCCTTCAGCACGGCAAACGCGACCGCTCCCCCTCCACCCATCGAACTCTAGAAAGGTGATACTGAAACAACTTTCGGGTATGGCATATCTCACACCCCCCGGAAATAGACGAGTGCGCGAGTTGTGATGTCGTTTTACTTCGCGTTCGAGACGTCGTCGTCCGCCGCGCCGCGCTCGGCCTGCTCAACCGCGGCCTGCGTGTTCGGGATTCCCAGCTCTTTCGCTTCCTTGTCAGCGAGGGAGAGCAGGCGGCGGATGCGACCTGCGACGGCGTCCTTGGTCATCTGCGGATCCGCGAGCTTGCCCAGCTCCTCGAGCGAGGCGTGGCGGTGCTCCACACGAAGATACCCCGCCTCCGCGAGGTGCTCGGGCACGTTGTCGCCCAGGATCTCCATCGCGCGCTCCACGCGGCGCGCGGCCGCGGCCGCCGCCTGTGCGGACCTGCGCGTGTTCGCGTCGTCGAACGTTGCCAGCCGCTGCCCCGATCGCGCGCGCAGCTGCTTCCGCTTGCGCTTTTCGTCCCACTCCAGGCGCGCGAGCGGTGCGCCCATCCTGCTCAGCAGGATGGCGATCGTCTCCCCGTCGCGGACGAAGACTCGCTCGATGCCACGCGTTTCTTTCGTCCGCGTCGCCACGTCAAGCCGGTGCCCCAACCCGACGAGTGCCAAGGCGGCAGTTTCCTCAGGGCACGCCACCTCGAGCGCCGCGGTGCGCCCTGGCTCAGTGAGCGAGCCGCGGGCAAGGAACGCCCCGCGCCAAGCAGCCTCCACATCCGCGATCGGGCCGGAGATGATGGTGTGCGGCATCCCTTCCACAGGATGCCCGGAGGCCGTGATCAAGCGGAGCTTCCGTACGACCTCGCGCAACCCCTCGGAAACGGTCACCACGCACTTGCGTTCCTTGCTCGCGGAGCCGGGGGCGATGACCTCGAGCGTGGTCGCGACACCGGTAGTCGCGTCAAGCAACTGCTGCAGTCGCTCGGCGACGGGGTGCTCGGCAAGTTCAACGCGCAGGACCGTACCGTGTGGCGTCTGCTCGTACGTTCCGGCGTACCGGATCATCGCCGTTGCTTCCGCAATCTGCGCGCTTGCCTGGGTGGCGCGTACGCTCAGCAGCTCATCTTTGACTTTCGCGGTCAGCGCCACCGTGGTCCTTTCCCTTCGCAGTTGATGTCTCGCAGGCCTCTCGCTTCGCACCGGGGCCAGGTGTACCGACGCCTGATTCTAGCGTGCCCGGTACAACTCCAAAATTGCCGTTGCCAACTTGTCCGGGTCGTGCTTCTCGGCCTGCTTGCCCTCTGGCACGGGCTGGTGGACATCACGGAACGCGATTTTTGCACCGAGCCGTTCCGCGGCGCGCTGGAGATGCGTGCGCTCCCCCTCGGATGGGCTGATGTGGTTGTCCGCGAGGAGGTAGTCGACCTGCAGCTCCGGCGCGTGTTGGCTCAGGACGTGGATGTGGCGCTCCGTGCTAAAGCCCGGGGTCTCCCCGGCCTGTGGCAGGAGGTTGAGCATCACCACGACCATGGCGTCCGTCTGGTTCAGCGCAGCGACGATCTCCGGAACCAGGAGGTGCGGGAGCACGGACGAAAACCAGGAGCCTGGCCCGATGGTGACGATGTCCGCATCCCGAATCGCCGCCACGGCTTCCGCGGAAGCAGCGGGCTGCTCGGGCAGCAAGCGAACCCGCCGGACAGCACCAGAGGTGGACGCCACCGCCGCCTGACCACGCACGGAGCGGAGAACGCGGGGGTCATCATCAAGCCCGGAGACATCCGCCTCGATGTCCAACGGCTGTGAGCACATCGGGATCACTCGGCCCGCGGACCGCGTCCACTTCGCCACAATGTCCAGCGCGGTCTGCATGTCGCCGAAGCGCTCCACGAGGCTCACCAGCATGAGGTTTCCTAGCGGGTGTCCCGCCATCACACCGTTTCCCCCGAAGCGGTGCTGCAGCGCCTCGCGCCACAGCTCCCCGTCCTCATCGTCCGCAGTGAGCGCGGCCGTGGCCATGCGCAGGTCCCCGGGCGGGATGATGGGGAATTCACGGCGCAAGCGACCGGAGGAGCCACCGTCGTCGGCGACGGTCACGACGGCGTTAATGTCCGTCGCTTGCGCACGCCGCGCAGCCAGCAGTGTTTGGTACAGACCATGACCGCCACCCAGGCAGGTGAACGCAAGGCGTTCGCTCGAGCTCATCGCGGTCTCCTTTCAACGGAAAGCTATGAAGAATTGGATACGGCAAGGTGGCGGGCCCTCTGACCCGCTCACCCAGTGTGATTGCGCTGCAGCGCTAGTTTCTGCAGAGGTCGCGGTGTAAGACGTTGACTTCCAGGCGTGGCTTCTGCTGCAGCCGCCGGCCGATTTCCTCTGCGACCGCGACGGACCGGTGGTGCCCGCCCGTGCACCCCACCCCGACGGTGATGAAGTCCTTGCCCTCGTGCTGGTAGCCCTCGAGCGTGCTACTGAGCAATCGCACAAAGTTGTCGATGAACGGTTCCGCGTCCTCCCGGCTCAGCACGTAGTCCGACACCGGCTTGTCCACGCCACGGAACTCGCGTAGCTCCGGCACCCAGTAAGGGTTCGGGAGGAAGCGCACGTCGAGCACGATGTCCGCGTCACGCGGCGAGCCGTGTTTGAACCCAAAGGATTCCAGCGTGACGTGCTGCTTCCCAGTCGCAAGCTCGCCTATCGACGCCTCAATCGAACGCCGCAGGTCGTGCACCGATTGGTTGGTCGTGTCAATGATCACGTCGGCGATGTCGCGCACCGGCTCGAGCGCCTCGCGCTCACGCTCGATGCCGTGCTGCAACGTGTCCCCGTCCTGGAGCGGGTGGGTGCGCCGCACCGAGTCGAACCTGCGGATCAGCACGTCATCACGCGCCTCGAGGTACAGGATGAACGGGGCGAACCCGAGCTTCTTGATCTCCGAGATCGTATTCATCAACGACCCGTTGAACTTCCTCGCGCGCACGTCCGTCACCACGGCGAGACGCGACACCGGGGAATCCTTCGCGGTCGACATGCCCACCAGCTCCAGAATCAGCTGCGGGGGCAGGTTCTGAGACACGAAGTAGCCCTTGTCCTCAAAAATCTTCGCAGCGGTGGAAAGCCCGCCGCCGGACAAGCCGGTAATGATGACCGGGTGGAGCGGTTGGTCCTGGTGCTGAGTCATACGGCCATCCTAACGGAACTCGGACCGCGCCTGTCCCAGTCTGCGGAGGAACTTGCAGCGAGGGCTCATTCTCCCTTGTGCAGGTGCTCGTAAATCGTCGCGGCCAGCTTCGGCCCAACGCCGTTGACCTCTTCGATCTGCTCGACGGACGCCGCTTTCATCTTCTTCACGCTGCCAAAGTGCTTGACCAGCTCCGACCGTCGGGAGGGCCCGAGGCCAGGGATCGCGTCCAGGGCGGAGGAACGCATGCGCTTGGAGCGCTGCTGGCGGTGGTACGTGATGGCAAAGCGGTGGGCCTCGTCGCGGATCTGCTGGAGGAGATACATGCCCTCCGAGTTGCGCGGCAGGATCACCGGCTCGTCATCGTCCGGGACCCAGATTTCCTCGAGGCGCTTGGCCAGGCCGATGAGTTGGACATCGACCACGCCCAGCTCGTCGAAAATTGCCTGCGCGGCATCGACCTGGGGCTTGCCGCCATCAACGATGAACAACTGTGGCGGATACGCGAACCGCTTGTTATTGGTCGTTTCCACCTCGGAGGCTTCCTCCGCGAACATCACTGCGGCAGACTCCTCGTCCGGGTTGGCCAGCTTGTCCTCGTTGTAGCGCTTGAAGCGGCGGCTGGTCACCTCGGCGATCGAGCCGACGTCGTTGGAGTGACCGTCGCCGGCGGCTTCCTTGATGCGGTAGCGTCGATAATCTTGCTTCTTGGGCAGGCCATCCTCAAACACGACGAGCGAAGCCACCACGTCGGTGCCCTGGATGTGCGAAATATCCGTGCACTCCATCCGAAGCGGCGCCTCCTCCATGCCAAGCGCGTCCTGGATGTCCTGGAGCGCCTGGGAACGGGCGGTGAGGTCGCCGACCCGCTTCAGCTTGTGCTGGTGCAGCGCATCGGCGGCGTTCTTGCGCACGGTCTCCATCAGGGCCGCCTTGTCACCGCGCTGCGGGACGCGGATGTTCACCTGTGCGCCGCGCAGGCCCTCGAGCAGCTTCGTGACTTCCTCTTCCTCGTCCGGCATCGCGCACACGAGGATCTCCTTGGGCACCGGAACTGGCGAGCGCACCTCCGCGTGCGATTCCTGGTCCACGCCGCGGCGTTTGATGGTCTCCGCGGCCCGACGGGCGTCCTCCGCCTGTTCCTGCTTTTGGCGCTCCACCGCGTCGGAGTAGTACTGCACGAGGAAGTTCTGCACGAGCACGGGCAGCGCAGGATCTGGCCCATCCCCGTCGAGGCGCTCCGCGGAGCCGGGCTCGTCGCCAGACTTCTCCACCACCCAGCCGCGCTGCGAGCGGATGCGGCCGCCGCGGACATTGAAGATCTGCACCGCGGCTTCCAATTCGTCCGTATCGAAGGCGATGATGTCCGCATCCGTATCCGGGCTGAGCACGACCGTTTGGCGCTCCATGACCTTTTTGACGGCGCCGAGGTCGTCGCGAAGCCGCGCGGCCTTCTCAAACTCGAGGTGCTCCGCGGCGGACTCCATCTGCGCAGTCATATCGCGCACGACCTTGTCCGTGTTGCCGGACATAAACCCCATAAAGCCAGCAACGATGTCTTCGTATTCCGACTCGTCGACCCGGCCCACGCACGGCGCGGCGCACTTGTCGATGTACCCAAGCAGGCAGGGGCGCCCCAACGTTTCGTGGCGGTTATACACGCCGTTGGAACAGGTGCGGATGGGAAACACCCGGGTGAGCAGGTCAAGCGTTTCGCGCACTGCCCACGCGTGGGAATACGGGCCGAAATAACGCACCCCCTTCCGCTTGGGCCCGCGATAGAAGAAGGCTCGCGGGTACCGCTCTCGCACGCTCACGGCGAGCATCGGGTACGTCTTATCATCCCGATACATCACGTTGAACCAAGGATCGAACCTCTTGATCCACGTGTACTCGAGCTGGAGCGCCTCCACCTCGCTGGCCACCACGGTCCACTCCACCGAGGCCGCGGTGAACACCATCTGCCTGGTGCGCGGGTGCAGGTGCTCGGGCGGCTGGAAGTAGTTGTTCAGCCTTGCGCGAAGGCTTTTAGCCTTGCCCACGTACACGACACGACCATTCGCGTCGCGGAACTTATACACTCCCGGCTCCGTCGGAATGGTCCCTGGGGCCGGGCGGTAGTCCTTCGGGTTCGCCACGTGGGCGCGCCTCCTTCACACATCGGCGACAGGAGGTTAATCCTGCGGCATGTACTTTGCTTCAAGCTCTCGGAATTGGCCAACGGCGCGCAACGCGTGCTCCTTGTCTCCGGATTGGATGGCCCACAGCGGGACGTACTCAAAGTCCGGGAGTTCAAGGCGCGCCATGCGGGCACCCTTGGGGAACGAGAGTCCGTAGACCACGAGCCAGGGGTAGAACCTCGTCCCGATGATGTTGGAGACCTCCACGCCGTCTTCATTAGCGCGAACGCGGGGGCGGGTCAGGAAGTACCAGGACAAGGCGGAGATGATGAGTCCGACGCCGATGAACGCGAACTTGTCCACGCCGGTGATGGCCACCCCGGTGAACTTCACGTCCACGACGGCCGACATAAAGATGTGCACAGCCATCACCACGATGATCCAGACGATGGCCACACGCCTGAGAAACGGCGACTTCGCCGTGAATTCCCACGGCTTGGACGACGTCACCGCGTGGGGGTCGAGAGCGTTAAGGTACGCGAGTTCTTCGTCGCTGAGCTTCCTCGATTGGGTTGTATCCTCCGACACTCGCTTCTCCCTTTCCTGCCTCGTCTATAGGTGTGCTGCATTGGGGTATCAGGAACCTGCTACGGGTCCCTTCGGATACTAGTCCCGCTCGCGCAGCGCCCGTACTTTGCCCAGCTCGACTGCGGCGCTGAGCGCGGCTCGTACGGCCAACGCTCCCCTGTCTTCCTTCGCGTCCTCGCCGCCAGAGCGCTCGTAGGCCTGGTCCTCATCCTCGACGGTGAGCACACCGTTGCCCACCGGAGTGCCCTCGTCCAGCGACACCCTGGTCAGGCCGCTGGTTACGGAGTCGCACACGACCTCGAAGTGGGCCGTCTTGCCGCGGATCACGCACCCGAGGGCGACCACCGCGTCGTAGCGGCGCGCGCACGCCTGGGTCACCACGGGGAGCTCCATCGCCCCATCCACGAGGTACTCATCTGCCTTCGCCCCGAGCTCGCGCGCGGTATCCCGCGCGCGCTCGCGCATCATGTCCACAATGCGTGCGTTCCAGCGGGTCGCCACAATGGCAAGGGTGTATCCCTCAGCGTTCGGGGAATAATCCTCCGGCGCACCGGAAGCGGTCATGCGTACAACACTCCTTCAACGCGCGTACTGCGCGACGCGTAGGTCCCGGGCCGACGCCCGTCGCAACGCGCGCGCCCTGCAATGAGATGGGTTTTGCGACAGACTGACAGGGTTCAGGATACGTGTCAACTCGCGGAACCGGGGCCGCTGGCCGCCTCCTGTGCTAATTCGCGCAGTCGCTCCACCGCCTGCGCAGGATCGTCGGCGCCGAACACGGCGGAGCCCGCGACAAACGCGTCGACGCCAGCCTCCGCGGCTTGTGCGATGGTCGCGTTGCTGATCCCGCCGTCGATGCCGATGATGGTGTCCAAGCTCTCCGCGGCAATGTGGTCGCGTAACGTCATCACCTTGCGCAACACCTCGGGCATAAACTTCTGTCCGCCAAAGCCGGGCTCCACGCTCATCACCATGACCTGATCAAACTCCGACACCGAGTCGAGGTACGGCTCGATCGGGGTGCCAGGCTTGATGGCAAAGCCAGCCTGGACGCCGAGCTCACGGCACTGGCGCGCCGCGGCAACGTGGTCCCTGGTCGCCTCCACGTGAAAAATCAGCCGGTCGCCGCCCGCCTCGACGTAGGTGGCGAACCACCGCTCCGGCTCCTCGATCATCAGGTGCATGTCCAGGAACTGGTCGGTGACACCGTTGACGGCTTTTGTCACGTCCGGCCCGAACGAGAGGTTAGGCACGAAATGACCGTCCATGATGTCCACGTGGAGCAGGTCTGCCGAGGGGACTTTCCGCACGTCCGCGCCAAGATTGGCGTAGTCGGCGGCCAGGATGGAGGGGGCGATGTAGATCATGCCACCGAGCTTACTTCTTGCGCAGGACCGCGAAGAACATCGCGTCGGTGCCGTGCCGGTGCGGCCACATCTGCACGCTCGGAAATTCGCCGGTGTGCTCCATGCCGCAGGCGAACCCGGCGGCGTCGAGTTCCTCAACCCCGCCGTCACCCAGCGCCGCGTCGACGACACCGCGCGTCTCCCGCAGGTCCGGCGAGCAGGTCGAGTACACGATGACGCCGCCGGGGCGCGCCAGGCGAATCGCGGAGGCAAGAAGCTCGGACTGCAGGGTGGTCAGCTCGGCGATGTCTCGCTCGGACTTGGTCCAGCGCGCCTCCGGGCGACGGCGCAGCGCGCCAAGGCCGGAGCAGGGGGCGTCGACAAGCACTCGATCGTAGCCCGGTGCGAGACCAGGATCTCGGCCGTCCGCGGTGTGGACGCGGACCGGGAGACCGTCGGTTGCCTTGCGAACGAGCTCGGCGCGGTGCGCGCTGCTCTCCACGGCGTCGACCGACGCGCCGTCGATGCGCGCGAGCGCGCCCATCAGCGCCGCCTTGCCACCGGGCCCCGCACACAAGTCAAGCCATTTGCCTTGATCTCCCTCGACGGGCACCTCGGCAACGGCGCGTGCGATGAGCTGCGAGCCCTCGTCCTGCACGGCGGCGAGCCGCTCACGAACCGGCTCGAGCTGACCCGGATCGCCCTCATCGAGGTACACCGCGTACGGGGAGTATGTCCCTTCCTCCCCGCCGATGCTCAGCGCCAGCTCCTCGGCGGAGAGCTCGCCGGGCCGGGCGACCAGGTGCACGGTGGGGCGAGCCGAATCCGACTCGAGGGCGCGCTCCAGCTCGGCCAGCTGGTCGGGCGAGGATTCGCTGTCGAGCCCGAGCGCGGCGAAAAAGGAGCGTGCGATCCAGGCCGGGTGCGCGTGGCGGAACGCCGCCGCCTCCAGCGCGCCGGAGGGCGTGAGCCGGTCAAACCACTGCTGTGGCGTGGAGCGGTCGATCGTGCGCAGGATGCCATTGGCAAAGCCCTTCGCTTTGCCTTGGCCGGCGGCCTCGACCAGCCGCACCGACGTGTCGACCGCCGCGTGCGAGGACACACGGGTGTAGAGCAGCTGGTAGGTGCCCAGGCGAAGCGCCGCCAGCACCCGCGGGTCGATCCGGTCCAGCTCACGCGAGGAGTTCTCCGCGATCACCGCGTCCAGCACGCCCTGCGTGCGCAGCGCACCGTACGTCAGCTCGGTGGCAAACGCCGCGTCGCGCCCGGAGATCTTGCGCTCCCGCAGCAGCGCCGGCAGCGCCAGGTTCGCGTACGCGCCTTCCTCGCTCACACGGAGCAGCACGTCAAAGGCCGCCTCTCGCGCCGCGTCTCCAGTGCGCGTAGCAGGACCCCGCTTGTTGGCGCCACCACGCCGGCTCGCCTGGCCGCGGCGGTCACCGCGGCCGCTTTTCTGCCCCTTGCGCTCGGGCTCCTGGTTGCGCGCTGTCTCCTGGCTGCGCCGCCCTGCCGAGCGGGATCGGAATCCTCCGCTCATGCGAACACCACTCCCTGCTCAATCTGCGCCGGCTGCAGGCCGCGGCCCCAGTCGGCGGCGTTCATCCGCTTCTTTCCCGGCGGCTGGATCATGCCCAACACCACGTCCTGCGTCGCAGTGCCCACGACAACCCGGTTTTTTTCCACTCGCACCGCGCCGGGCGCGAGTGTGTCTTCGCCGGTAAGCGCGACGGGGCCCAGCTTGTAACGGTCGTCGCCCACCGTCGTCCACGCGCCGGGGCCCGGGGTGTGGGCTCGCACGGCGCGGTCGATGTCGGCGGCGGGTGCGGACCAGTCCACGCGGGCGTCGGCAGGCACGATCTTGGGCGCGTAGGTGGCCTCCCCCGATTGCGGCGTGGGTGTGATCGTGCCATTTTCGAGCCCCGTCATGGTGTCCACGAGGAGGTCCGCGCCGGCGTAGGCCAGGCGCGTAAGCAGATCGTCGGCGGTGTCCTCCGCGCCGATGGTCTCGGTGATGGTGCCGAGGACCTCGCCGGTGTCCAGACCTTTGTCAATGCGGAAGGTGCTCGCGCCCGTCTCCGTATCACCGGCGAGGATCGCGGACTGGACCGGCGCCGCGCCGCGCCACCGTGGCAGGAGCGAAAAGTGCAGGTTGACCCACCCGTGCCTCGGTATGCCCAGCATGTCCTCGGGGATGAGATTGCCGTACGCCACCACCGGGATTGCGTCCGGCGCCAGCGCCGTGAGTCGGTCCCGAATCTCCTCGTTTTCGCGCAAGCTCTCCGGTGCCAGGACCTCGATGCCGTGCTCGACCGCGAGCGCCTTGACCGGCGAGGGGTGCAGCGTACGGCCGCGCCCGCGCCGCGCGTCGGGCCGAGTGAGCACCGCCACGACCTCGTGCTGTGAATCAATGAGTCGCTGCAACGCCACCACCGCTGGTTCCGGGGTGCCGGCGAACACTAGCCGCATATCTTTCTCCTCCCCCGGTCGCCCGGGCTTATCGACGTCACCGCCCCCGCACCACTCGTGCGCCGCAGGCAGCGTTTGCCCGCCCAGTCTACTGCTCCACCGCGGCGCCTAACCCACGTCTATCGGGTTGACCTGAACGCGCAGGGGAAGGGTCTGCCGCCGCGCCGCCCGGTTGATCAGTCCGGTGCGGAGCGCCGAACCTAGCGCGGCGCGGCCATGGAGCGGTGAGCGCACGAGCATCCGCTGGGCCGGGCCGTACTCGCCCCGGTCCCATTCACCCGGGACGTCGATTCCCGGCGGGAGGTCGACCGGACCGAGCACCTCCGCGTGGTCCGGCAACTCCACGTTGCCAAAGAAGTCGTCCAACGCCTTGCGCGGCGCGTCCACCACAGCGATGTGCACCGCGGGCGGGAAGCGGGCGTCCCGCCGCTGCGCCAGCTCGAGTGCCGCGTGCCCGCGGGCGTCCCACCGGATCAGGTGCTGCACGACCGGGAGCGACGGCTCCGCGACCACGACAACCTCGCCGCCGTCGGCGTGCGGCTGCACGAGCGCGGCAGCGGCCGCCCACTTGGCGTACGTGTCCTCCACCGCCCGCAGGTCCGGCCGCTGCAGCAGCGCCCACACGTCCAGCAGCACGGCCGCGCCGTAGCCTCCATCCGCAACCGGCTCAGCCCCCGGGGTGGCCACAATGATCGCCGGCTCCGCAGGCACGGCATCCAGGACCTTGTCGCCCCACGATGTGCGCACCCGGAACTGCGCGAACGCCCTGCCAAGCTCCTCTGCCGTGCGCTCGGTGCCCAGCACCATCGCGCGCACCCGTTTCGACCCGCACTCCGGACAAACGTGCGCCGGGTCCATGCGGCCGCACCACCGACACGTCGGCGCCGACGCCTCGCCGCCGGCGGGCAGGCCGAGCGGGCCGTTGCACCACCTGCAGCGCGCCGGCGCGCGGCACTGCCCGCAGGCCAGGGACTGGATGTAGCCGGTGCGCGGGACCTGGAAGAGCACCGGCGTCCCGCGGCGCAGCGCAGCGCGCGCGGCCATGAAGGCCGCCGACGGCATCCTTGCCTGCCGCGCCCGGGGGTCCCGCTCCATAGCGGCGTCCGAGTCCCCCGCCGCGTGGATGCGTGGGCTGACCTGCCGGAGCACCGCCCGCGGGGCGAGCAGCTCGTGCATCCAACCGCGCTCCACAAACAGCTGCGTTTCCGCGGTCCGCGCATGCCCGCCGATGATCAGCGGCACCTGCTCCTGCGCCGAGCGGGTGGTGAGTACTTCGCGTGCGTGAGCGTAGGGCGCGCGGGGGTCGACCAGGCTCTCGTCCCCATCGTGCATGAGCACTATCAACCGCAAGTTGCGCACGGGGGCAAACGCCGCCGAGCGGGTCCCCACCACGATCCGGCCCTGGCCGTGCAAGATCGAGAGGTAGCGCGAGTACCGCGCCTGCGGCCCCTGCTTCGCGGTGAGCGTGGTCACCTGGCGCGCCGAAACGTACTCGCGCAGCGCTGCTTCGCACCGGTCCACGTCGCGTTGGTCGGGCACGACGACGAGCGCGCCGCCCCCGCTGAGCGCGACCTTCGCGGCGAGCGCCCCCACTGTCGCGGCCCAGTCCTCGCCAGGCACGACCTGCCAGGCGGCGCGTGCGAGTTTCCCGTCCAGGACTGCGTCGACAAAGCTCTCCCCGTATTGATAGGAGCTCCACGCAGAGAGGTCTGGCTCGGTCGCCTCCCCCAGCTCGTCCCAGGGCGTCGACGTATCGGTCTCCTCGGCTTTGGCGTGGCGCGCCGGGATGGCGGAGCGGTAGATGTCGGAGCGGACGCCGGCGTAGCGCTGCGCGAGGGCGTCGATAAGCAAGCGCAACTGCTCTGGCGCAACGACCTCCGGCGAGATGACGCGCTCGATGAAGCGAAGGTTCCCCTCGTGCGAGGAGACCGCAGTGCGCTCGAGCACAATCGCGTCCACCAGTCGGCCCGCAAAGCGGATCCGCACCCGCACCCCGGGCTGCGCGGCCTCGGAGTCGCCCTCTGTGACCAGGTAGTCGAAGGTGCGGTCCAGCTGCGCCAGGCCCAACATCGGCAGCACCCGCGCGACGGGGTACTGGGTTGCGGGCGACGACGACATGGTGCCCGAGTTTAGCGCACTAGCTGGCGGCGGCCTTGAGCTCCTCCGCCTTGTTCAACTGCTCCCACGGCAGCTCCACATCGGTGCGGCCGAAGTGCCCGTACGCTGCGGTTTGGGCGTAGATCGGGCGCAGCAGGTCAAGCTCGCGGATGATCGCGGCAGGTCGGAGATCAAAGACCTTCTCCACGGCCTGCTGGATCGTGGCATCCGTCTGCCCCTCGGCGGCGGTGTCGAAGGTCTCCACGTACAGGCCCACCGGGGTGGCGCGGCCAATGGCGTACGCCACCTGGACCTCGACGCGCTCCGCCAGGCCCGCGGCGACGATATTCTTGGCCACCCAGCGCATTGCGTACGCGGCCGAGCGGTCCACCTTTGAGGGGTCCTTGCCCGAGAACGCCCCGCCGCCGTGGCGAGCCATGCCGCCGTAGGTGTCCACGATGATCTTGCGGCCGGTCAGCCCGGCGTCCCCCATCGGGCCGCCGAGCACAAACGAGCCGGACGGGTTCACCAGCAGCTTCGTGTCCGGCGTGTAGTACTGCTCCAAACCGGCGTCCTTGACTACCCACTCGAGCACCTCGGTACGCAGGGCGTTGCGCAGCGGATCGCCGGTGAAGTCCGGGTCGTGCTGCGTGGAAATTACCACCGTGTCCAGTGCGACAGGGGTGTTGCCGTCGTAGGCAAAGGTGACCTGGGTCTTGCCGTCGGGGCGCAGGCCCACCACTTTGCCCATCTTGCGCACCTCGGTGAGCCTCCGCGCAAGGCGGTGCGCGGTGGAAATGGGAAGCGGCATGTACTCCGGCGTTTCATTCGTGGCGTACCCAAACATGAGGCCCTGGTCGCCGGCACCGGCCTGATCGTCCGCCTCCGCGGAGGACTGCTCGCGGACCTCCTGCGAGGTCGACACACCCTCCGAAATCTCCAGCGACTGGTCACCGATCGCGATGTTGACGCCGCACGTACGCCCGTCGAACCCCACTTCGGACGACGTAAAGCCGATGCTGACCAGCTTGTCGCGCACGATCTTCGCAATGTTGGAGTACGCCGTCGTGTTGACCTCGCCCACCACGTGCACCTGTCCGGTGGTGACCAGAGTCTCTACAGCCACGCGCGCTGCGGGATCCTGCGCGAGCATGTCGTCCAGGATGGCGTCTGAGATGGCATCGCAGATCTTATCGGGGTGGCCCTCGGTCACCGACTCGCTGGTGAACAAACGGTAGTAAGGATCAGTAGACAAAATGGTCTCGCTTTCGGTGCAGCACTGTTTCGTATCTCATCGCCGTGCAGGCTAAGCGCGAGCGGGGCGAACGCTTAACGACGCCACCTCGCCCCACGCGAATGAACACCACGATAGACCAAGCTGTCTAAGTTGGCAACGTTATGCTTCCGTGTCGTGCCCCGCGGCCTCAATCGCGCTCCAGATCTGCGCCGCGACCTCGTGCTTGGTGCCGTCCTCAATCGTGGCGACCCCGCCGTCGCGCGACAGCAACCACCCCGAGTTCCGGGCTTGCCCAAATACCTTGCCGCCCGAGACGTCGTTGACCATCAGGAGGTCCGCACCCTTGCGTGCCAGCTTTGCCTTCCCATACTCCAGCGCGTTATCCGTCTCAGCCGCGAACCCCATAATCGCCGCCGTCGTCTCCCCGTTGTCACGCATGTCAACGAGCCCACGCAGGATGTCCGGGTTTTCTACCAGCTCGATGCGCTCTAGCGACGCATCGGCCTGCCCCTTCTTCAGCTTCGAGGTCGCCTCGTGCGCCGGCCGGTAATCTGCCACGGCGGCGGCCATGATCACCACATCCGCCTCGGGAGCACGCGAGCGCATCTCGCGCTCCATGTCGCGGGTCGAGGTCACCCGTACCACGTCTGCACCAGCCGGGGTCTCCAGCGCCTCCGTGTTTCCCGCAACCACAGTGACCTGCGCGCCCTTGTGCGCGGCAATATCGGCCAGTGCAAAGCCCTGGCGCCCGGAGGACCGATTGCCCACGTACCGGACCGGGTCGATGTTTTCCTGCGTGCCCCCGGCGCTGACCAGCACGCGCTTGCCCTCCAGCGGGCGGCCCAGCGGCCCGATCGTGGCGACCGTGCGCGCAAGCTCCGCAATCGCCTGAGGCTCGAGCAACCGACCGGGGCCAGAGTCCTTCCCGGTCAGCCGCCCGTGCGCGGGCTCCAGGACCGTCACCCCACGGCTGCGCAGCGTGGCCACGTTCGCTTGCGTGGCAGCGTTGTGCCACATCTCCGTGTGCATCGCCGGTGCCACGACGACGGGGCACGTGGCCACGAGCACCGTCGCGGTCAGGAGGTCGTCCGCGCGCCCCGCTGCAATGCGCGCGATCACGTCCGCGGTCGCCGGGGCCACCACAATCAGGTCAGCCTCCTGACCAATGCGAACGTGCTGCACGTCGTCGACCCGCTCGAAGACACCGGTGTCCACCGGGTGCCCGGACAGCGCCTCGAATGTGGCGGCGCCGACGAAGTTGAGCGCGTTGGCGGTCGGGACCACGCGGACGTCGTCCCCCGCCTCTTTGAAGTCTCTGATCAGGTGGCAGGCTTTGTATGCCGCGATACCGCCGGCGACGCCGACGACTACGTTGCGTTGACTCATGGTGGCCTAGTCTACGCAAACGGCACCACCCGCAAACCCAATGCAGGCTTGCTCGGTGGTGCCGATTCGATGTCTCAGGCGACGCGGGGCCGCCGAGGCGTTACTGGCCCTCTTCGTGCTCGAGGAGACCAGCCTGGATCTCACGCAGCGCAATGGACAGCGGCTTCTCCCCCGCCTCCGGGGTGACCAGCGGGCCGACGAACTCAAACACGCCGTCCTCGGAATCCTGGTAGAAGCTGTTGATCTGGCGTGCGCGCTTCGCGGCGAAGATAACCAGTGCGTACTTGGACGACACCTTGGTCAGCAGCTCATCAATCGGAGGCGCAGTAATGCCTTCGGGTGCGTCGTAGGACTTGTCCTCGGTAGCTTCCGGGGCTGCCTGCGACGGTTCCTCAGTAATGTTGCTCACTAAAAACCTACTCGCTTGTGTTGTTGTTCGATGTATTCATCAGGATGCTGGCAATTGCCGCGACGGCCGAATCCACGTCATCGTTGACCACAACGCTATCAAACTCATCCTGAGCGTTGAGCTCTTCACGAGCCGTGGTGAGACGACGCTGAATCACGTCCTCGGTCTCGGTGCCACGCCCGGACAGGCGCTGCACCAGAATCTCCCACGACGGCGGGGCAAGGAACACCGTTCTTGCCTCCGGCATCAACTGCTTGATGTTGCGAGCCCCGGCGAGGTCAACCTCCACGAGCACGGGGCGACCGGCTGAGAGGGCCTCACGCACCGGACCGGACGGGGTGCCGGAACGCTGCAGGCCGCCGTGAATGTCGGCCCACTCCAGCATCTCCCCCGCGTCAATCCGGCGCTGGAAGTCATCAGCGCTGACGAAGAAGTAGTCCTCCCCGTCGACCTCGCCCGGGCGGGGTGCCCGGGTGGTCATAGAGACGGAGAAATAAAGATCCGGGACGTCGCTGACAAGCCGCCGCACCACTGTCGATTTCCCTACAGCGGAGGGCCCGGCCAGGACGACCAGGCTCCCACGCGGCGCTGTCTCAGCCATCTCTAGTCCTCGGAGAAGCCGAAGCGTTCCAGCAGGGCGCGACGCTGACGCTCGCCCAGGCCGCGCAGACGGCGGGTCTGTGCGATTTCCAGCTCTTCCATGATCTCGCGGGCCTTGACCTTGCCCACCTTCGGCATCGCCTCGAGCAGTGCGGAGACCTTGGTCTTACCAATGATCTCGTCGGACTCAGCCTTGTCCAGCACGTCCTTGAGGTCGGTGTCGCCGCGCTTCAGCGAAGCCTTCAGCTCTGCGCGCTGCTTACGTGCCTCGGCTGCCTTTGCAAGTGCTGCCTTACGCTGCTCATCAGTCAACTGTGGAAGTGCCACTGGTTCCTCCATGTGTGTAGTAGTACGTATCGGTCCAGTTCTACCGAAGCCGTCAAGCCGAGACCACCACACGAATCCACAGGGCCGTTCAACAGCCCGAATGCCATCCGTGCAACTCTCAGTTCTGGCTAAGTGTAGCACTGGGTCAGATCCTCCGCGCCGACGCGCGCCGGGGAGCGTGCCCCGGCCACCGCACCGCAACCGCGGCCCGATGCGTCAAAGGATTTAACCACGTCAACGCGTTGACGGAACTAAACTACCAGGGTTTTTGCCCAGAAGCGCAAACGACCCCGGCGAAGCTCCTATTTTGCCAGCTCACCGGCCCGGTCGCGAAGTTTCCCCACGTCAGGGCCAGCGCTGAGCACGGACCGCGAGACGTTCGGAAACACCAGCCGCGCCTGCGCGCCGGCGATGCGCGCCACGTCATCCATCGTGGCGCCCTGCGCGCCCACCCCGGGCATGAGCACCGGCGCGTTGAGGCGCTCAAGCAGGGGCGGCTTGCCGACGGTCGCGCCCACCACGACCCCAACGTGACCGATTCCGGATTCGGCATCGCCGTTGTACGCCGCGCACCCGTCGACCATGTACTGGGCGATCGTGCGGTCGTCGATAAGCGAGCTCTGGAACGCCTCCGCCTCCGGGTTTGAGTTCGCGGCCATGATGAACACGCCCTTGCCGTGCTGGCCGGCCAACTCGATGGCGGGCTCCAGCGAGCCGACGCCGAGGTATGGCGTCAGCGTGACCGCGTCGGCCTCCAGCGGAGCGCCCGGCTCCAGCCAGGCGGCCGCGTAGCCGGCCATGGTCGAGCCGATGTCGCCGCGCTTCGCATCCGCCACCGAGAGGGTGCCGCGCTCGCGCAGTGACGCCAGCGTCTCCTCCAGGACCGCAAAGCCGCGCGCGCCGAAGCGCTCAAAGAACGCGACCTGCGGCTTCACCAAGGCGACGTGCCCGGCGAACGCCTCGACGCAGATCTCCGCGAAGCGGCGCAAGCCGTCGACGGAATCTGGGAGGCCCCACTGCTTAAGCAGCGCGGCGTGCGGGTCGATGCCGACGCACAGCCGACCGTGGCGCTCGCCCGCGGCGACGAGACGTCCGCCGAACCCGGGCTGCGGGGCGCTACTCGGCATCGGCGCTCGCCTCTTCCTTGGCTGCGTGCTCGAGCTCCTGCAGGCTCATCACGGTGATCTCGTTGTCCCGGATCGCCTCGATGCCCTGCACGGCCGCGGTCACGCCCTGCACCGTGGTCATGATCGGCACGCCAGCGACGACGGCCGCCGCGCGGATGTCGTACCCGTCGTGGCGGGCGCCGGAGGAACCGGCCGGGGTGTTGAGGATCAGGTCGATCTCGCCGTCGTTAATGCGGTCCACAATCGAGGTCCCCTCGCCGCCCTCGCGCACCTCGGAGGCCTTCTGGGCGACCTCGCACTCGATGCCGTTGCGGCGCAGCATCTGGGCGGTGCCGGCCGTAGCCACCACCTTGAAGCCCATGGTGTACAGGCGCTGGATCGGGAAGATGAGGGTGCGCTTGTCGCGGTTGGCCACCGAGACGAAGACAGTCCCCTCGGTGGGCAAGGCGCCAAACGCTGCGGTCTCCGCCTTCGCGTACGCCACGCCGAAGGACGGGGCAAGGCCCATCACCTCGCCCGTGGACTTCATCTCCGGGCCAAGGATGGTATCCAGCAGCGAGCCGTCTGGGCGACGGAAGCGCGTGAACGGGAGGACCGCCTCCTTCACCGCGATCGGGTGCTCCAGCGGGAGGGAGCCGCCGTCGTAGTCCGACGGGATCAGGCCCTCCTCGCGCAGCTGCGCGATGGAGGCGCCCATCATGATGCGCGACGCGGCCTTGGCCAGGTGCACGCCCGTCGCCTTCGACACGAACGGGACGGTGCGCGAGGCGCGCGGGTTTGCCTCGATGACGTAGAGGATGTCGTCCTTCAGCGCGAACTGCACGTTCATCAGGCCCTTGACGCCGATCCCGTGCGCCAGCGCCTCCGCGGAGCGGCGCACCTTGGCAATGTCGTCCGGGCCGAGTGTCATCGGCGGCAGCGCGCAACCGGAGTCGCCGGAGTGGATGCCCGCCTCCTCGATGTGCTCCATGACGCCGCCGAGGTAGACCTCGTCGCCGTCGCACAGCACGTCCACGTCGATCTCGATCGCGGAGTCCAGGAAGCGGTCCACCAGCACCGGGTGGTCCGGCGACAGCTCGGTGGCGCGCTCAATGTAGTCGTGCAGGCTCGCCTCGTCGTAGACGATCTCCATGCCGCGGCCGCCCAGCACGTAGGAGGGGCGTACGAGCACCGGGTAGCCGATACCGTTGGCCACCTCGCGGGCCTCATCGAAGGACGTTGCGGTGCCGTAGGCCGGTGCCGGCAGGTTCGCTGCGGTAAGCACGTCGCCGAACTCGCCGCGGTCCTCCGCCAGGTCGATGGCTTCCGGGCTGGTGCCCACGACGGGCACACCGGCGTCGGCAAGCCTCTGCGCCAGGCCCAGCGGGGTCTGGCCGCCGAGCTGGACAATCACGCCAGCCACCGTGCCGGACGCCTGCTCGGCGCGGTAGATCTCCATGACGTCCTCGAACGTCAGCGGCTCGAAGTAGAGGCGGTCTGCGGTGTCGTAGTCGGTGGAGACGGTCTCCGGGTTGCAGTTGACCATCACCGTCTCGTAGCCAATGCGCGACAGCTCAAGGGCCGCGTGCACGCACGAGTAGTCGAACTCAATGCCCTGGCCGATGCGGTTGGGGCCGGAACCGAGGATGATGACCTTCTCGCGGCCGGTCTCGGCGACTTCGGACTCCGCGTTCGGGTCCATCTCGTAGGCCGAGTAGTGATACGGCGTCTGCGCCTCGAACTCACCCGCGCAGGTGTCCACCGTCTTGAACACGGGGTGGATGCCCAGCGACCAGCGCAGGGAGCGCACGCCGTCCTCGCCGGCCAGCTCCGGGCGCAGCGCGGCGATCTGGGCGTCGGACAGCCCGTACGTTTTGGCCTCGCGGAGGAGGTCGGCGTCGAGCACGGGGGCGTCGGCAAGCGTGCTCCTGAAGTCCACAAGCGCCTGCAGCTCGGCGAGGAACCAGGGGTCGATACCGCTGGCCTCGTGCACGAGCTCGATCGACGCGCCGAGGCGCAGGGCCAGCTCGACGTCGTACATGCGCTTGTCCGTCGGCGTCTTCAGGTCATCCAGCACGGCGTTGAGGTCCTGCTCGCGGCCTTCCGCGAAGTACTCGTCGGGCCTGGTCCAGAAACCGTTCGGCTTGTCCTCCATCGAGCGCATGACCTTGTTCAGGCTCTGGATGTAGTTGCGGCCAATGCCCATGGCCTCGCCGACCGCCTTCATGGAGGTACCGAGGGTGTCGTCGCTGCCCGGGAACTTCTCAAAGGCAAAGCGCGGCATCTTGGCAATAACGTAGTCCAGGGTCGGCTCGAACGCCGCCGGGGTCTCGCCGGTGATGTCGTTGGTGATCTCGTCGAGGGTGTAGCCGATGGCCAGCAGCGAGGCGATCTTTGCAATCGGGAAGCCAGTGGCTTTCGACGCCAGTGCGGACGAGCGCGAGACGCGCGGGTTCATCTCGATGGTGATGATGCGGCCATCGTCCGGGTTGACCGCGAACTGAATGTTGCAGCCGCCGGTGTCCACGCCGACCTCGCGGATGATCGCGATACCCTGGTCGCGCATGGTCTGGTACTCGCGATCGGTGAGCGTCAGCGCGGGCGCCACGGTGACGGAGTCGCCGGTGTGCACGCCGAGCGCGTCAACGTTTTCGATGGACGCGATGACCACGACGTTGTCGTCGCCGTCGCGCATGAGCTCCAGCTCGTACTCCTTCCAGCCGAGGATGGATTCCTCGATGAGCACGTTGGCCTCCGGGCTGGCCTCTAGGCCGCCACCGGCGATGCGGTCCAGGTCCTCCATGGAAAACGCCAGGCCGGAGCCGAGTCCACCCATGGTGAAGGACGGGCGCACGACGACGGGCAGTCCCAGCTCGGCGACGGTCTCGTGGACCTCGTCCATGTTGAAGCAGACTCGGGAGCGCGCAGACTCGCCGCCGATTTTGGCAACGATGTCCTTGAACTTCTGGCGGTCTTCGCCGCGCTCGATGGCGTCAATATTTGCGCCGATGAGCTCCACGCCGTGCTTGGCCAGGATGCCCTGGCGGTCCAGCTGGATCGCAGCGTTGAGGGCGGTCTGGCCGCCGAGGGTTGCCAGGATGGCGTCCACCGGGTTGCCCTGCTCGGCCTCGCGGGCGAGGATCTTGTCAATGTATTCGGGCTCGATCGGCTCGACGTAGGTGTGGTCGGCGAACTCCGGGTCGGTCATGATGGTGGCCGGGTTGGAGTTGATGAGGGTCACGCGCAGACCCTCCTCCTTGAGCACGCGGCACGCCTGGGTACCCGAGTAGTCAAACTCGCAGGCTTGACCGATGACGATTGGCCCGGAACCGATAACCAGGACGTGGTTGATGTCGTTGCGTTTCATCGTGAATTCTCCCTTGTGTTTCCTGGTTCCTGGTTACTGTGCGTTCGGGCTGTGCTGCTGCATGAGCTCGATGAACTGATCAAACAGCGGGTTCGCGTCGTGCGGTCCGGCGGCAGACTCCGGGTGGAACTGCACCGAGTACGCCATGCCGTTTTCCAGCGCGACGCCCTCCATGGTGTCGTCGTTCAGGCAGGTGTGCGACACCACGGCCGGGCCGAAGTCGGTGTCGAACTTCTCGCCCACGCCAACGCCGTCCGGCGCCTTCAGCGCGAAGCCGTGGTTCTGCGAGGTGATGTCGATCTTGCCGGTCAGGTGGTTCTTCACCGGCACGTTGATGCCGCGGTGGCCGAACTTCATCTTGAAGGTCTCCAGCCCCAGCGCGCGGCCGAGGATCTGGTTGCCAAAGCAGATGCCAAACAGCGGCAGCTTCTGTTCGAGGACCTTGCGGGTGATGTCCACCATCTCATCGGCGGTCGCCGGGTCGCCCGGACCGTTGGAGATGAATACGCCATCCGGGTTGTACTGAGTGATCTCCTCAAAGGGAGTGTTCGCAGGCACGACGATGGTCTCCACCCCGCGCTTGGCCAGGTGGTTCGGGGTCGCCGTCTTCACGCCCATGTCGTACGCCACGACGGTGAAGCGCTTCTCCCCTTGCGCCTTGACCGTATACGGCTCGTCCGCGCTGACCTCGGCGGACAGGTCGGCTCCAGCCATGCTCGGCTGCTCGTTCACCAGCGCCACAAGCTTATCGACGCTCTGTGCGGCGTCCTCCCCCACAAAAATGCCAGCCGGAATGGAACCAAAATTCCGCAGGTGGCGCACCACGGAGCGGGTGTCAATGCCGCTGATGCCCACGATGCCCTGGTTGCGCATCTCCTCTTCCAGCGAACGCTCCGCGCGCCAGCTAGAGACCCGCTTGGACAGGTCGCGGATGATCAGGCCGGCGACCCAGATGCGGTTGCCGCGGGACTCATTGTCCTCGTCGTTCCAGCCGGTATTGCCAATCTGCGGTGCCGTCATCACGACGATCTGGCGGTGGTAGGACGGGTCCGTCATGGTCTCCTGGTAGCCGCTCATGCCAGTGGTGAAGACGGCTTCGCCGTACACCGGCTCGCTCGTCGCGGAGTCCTGCGAGTCGCAATCAGCCGAGACGGCGCCAAAGGCGGTTCCGCGGTAGACGTTGCCGTCTCCGAGCACGAGTGCCGCAGGGATTCGAGATTCAGTCATGGTGGTTCCTTACTTCGTGCTGGTTGTGGTGTCGCTTGGGGTGGCGCGGTAGGTCACCTCGCCGCGCAGCAGCGTCAGTGCCACGCTAGTGGAAAACTCGGTGCCTTCGTAGGGCGTGTTCGAGGCCTTCGAGCGGAGCTCGTCGCCGTGTACGGTCCACGCGGCACCCGGGTCCACGAGCACCAGGTTGGCTGGCTCGCCCTCCGCAATCGGCCGGCCCTGGTCGGCCAGGCGCAGGATCTCCGCGGGGCGCTCGCTCATTACCTTGGCCACGAAGCGCCAATCTGCCAGGCCGGATTCGACGAAGACCTTGGCAATGATGGCCAGCGAGGTCTCCAGCCCGAGCATGCCCGGCTTCGCGTGTTCGAACTCCACGCACTTGTCCTCGGAGCCGTGCGGCGCGTGGTCAGTGGCCACGACGTCCACGGTGCCGTCGAGCAGCGCGTCGCGCAGCGCGACTGTGTCGCGGGACTCGCGAAGCGGCGGGTTGACGCGGAAAACGCCATCGTAGGTTTCCAGCTTCTCGTCCGTGAGGAGCAGGTGGTGCGGGGTAACCTCGGCGCTTACCGCGATGCCCTGGGACTTCGCCCACCGCAGCAGTTCCACGGTGCCCTCGGTCGAGGCGTGGCAGATGTGCAGGCGCCCGCCGTAGTCGCGCGTCATGATCACGTCGCGTGCCACCACCGATTCCTCGGCGACGCGCGGCCAGCCGCCCAAACCGAGTCGTGCGGCCACCTCGCCCTCGTGCGCGACCGAGTCCGCGGTCATGCGGTGGTCCTCGGCGTGCTGAGCCAGCAGGACGTCGTACGCCTTCGCGTACTCCACCGCGCGGCGCATCACCTGCGGGTTGTTGACGCACTTTCCGTCGTCGGAAAACATCCGCACGTGGCCGCGGCTCATCAGGCCGATCTCGCTGAGCTGCTCACCTTGAAGCCCCTGCGTGATCGCGCCAACAGGGTACACGTCGCACTTCCCGTAGGCCTGGCCCTTTTCCCACACGGCGTCAGCCAAAAACGGCTGATCAATCACCGGGCTAGTGTTCGCCATGGTGAACACGGCGGTGAACCCACCCTTCGCGGCGGCGTCAGAGCCGGTGGCGATGGTCTCGGTGTCCTCGCGGCCCGGCTCGCGCAAGTGGACGTGCATGTCCACCAGGCCCGGCAGAAGCACCTTCCCTTTCGCGTCGATGACCTCGGCGTCCTTGACGCTCTCGGCGTCGTTGACGTCGAGTTCGGTGCCGATGGCGGTGATCACGCCACCGTCGATAAGCACCTGCACCTCGTCCTCGCCGTACGGGCGCACGTTCTTCAACAGAATCTTTGCCATTTACTTTTCCTCTCCCGCAAGCAGCGTAAACAGCACGGCCATGCGCGTGTAGACACCGTTGGTTACCTGCTGCAACACCGCCGTGTTCTGGCGCTCCGCAACAGCAAAATTGATTTCCATTCCGCGCAACATCGGGCCCGGGTGCATGATGATCGCGCCGTCCTTCATGCGTTCCGCGCGAGCCGCGCTCAGCCCGTACAGCGAGGCGTACTCGCGGTGCGAGGGGAAGAAGCCGCCGTGCATGCGCTCGGCCTGCACGCGGAGCATCATCACCACGTCCGCGTCCGCAATCTCCGCGTCCAAGTCGTAAGCCACGCGCGCTGGCCAGTGCTCGACCCCGGTGGGCAGCAGGGTTGGCGGCGCGACCAGCACGACTTCCGCGCCGAGCAGCGTGAGCAGGTCAACGTTGGAGCGGACCACGCGCGAGTGCACGATGTCGCCCACGATGACCACCTTGCGCCCGGCGATCTCGCCGATGCGCTGGCGCATGGTCACCGCGTCCAGCAGGGCCTGGGTCGGGTGCTGGTGTTTGCCGTCGCCGGCGTTAATGATGCTGGTCTCCGGCAGCCACTGCGTGAGCAGCTTCGCGGCACCGGATGCGGAGTGTCGCATGATGATGGCATCGGCGCCGACCGACTGCACCGTGAGCGCCGTGTCTTTGAGGGACTCGCCCTTTTTCACCGAGGAGCTGGAAGCGGAAATGTTGATCACGTCCGCGCTCATCCACTTGCCCGCGGTCTCGAACGAGGAACGCGTGCGGGTGGAGTTCTCGTAGAACAGGGTGAAGATGGTGCGCCCACGAAGTGTGGGCAACTTCTTGATGTCGCGGCCGTCCAGGGCTTCCTTGAAACGGTCGGCCTCATCCATGATCGCGATGGCGTCGTCGCGGGTGAGATCCGCGATGTCAACGAGGTGTTTCATGTTACTTCGCCTCTCCTTCGGCGGCCGGTGCGGTCCGGCTCAGCGTGACCGCGTCGCGGGCATCAATCGGCGTGAGCGTGACGGTCACGTCCTCCGTGAGCGCGGTCGGAATGTTCTTGCCCACGTAGTCGGCGCGGATGGGCAGCTGCCTGTGCCCCCGGTCCACCAGCACCGCGAGCTGGATCGCGGCCGGGCGGCCAATGTCGCGCAGCGAGTCGAGCGCTGCCCGGATGGTGCGGCCGGAATAGAGGACGTCGTCCACGAGGATCACCGTCGCGCCGTCAAGCGGCGCGGGGATGCTTGTGGGGCGCAGCGCGCGGTGCGGCTTGTCGCGCAGGTCGTCCCTGTATAGGGTCACGTCGAGACTTCCAACGGGGACCTCTACGCCAGAGAATTCCTCGACGGACGCGGCGATCCGCTGCGCCAACGGCACGCCCCCGGAGGGGATGCCAAGGAGCAATACTGGCGACGCCGTTGCGTCGCTCGCCTCTGACTTCAGCGCCGAATCCAGCGCCGTCTTTTCAATGATCTGGTGCGCGATGCGTGCGATTGTGCGCGCGACGTCGTCTGCAGTCAGCAGCTCTACGGTCGCGCGGTTGTCTTCACTCATCATGCCTCCTTCCCCGCCTCACAGTGCGGAATTTAAAGGATGCTTGTCTGGTGCATGCAATATTCACAATGTGCCGTCTTCTCAGATACCCCTGGGCGCGTCAGCGCCTAGGGTGGAGACTGACACTCAGTCTAGCACCAGATCCGCACACACAGGCACGGAGCAGCGACCATGGGAATCACCGCAGAGCACACCGTCCCCGCACCCCGCCTCGAGGTGTGGAATTGGCACGCGCGCCCGGGGGCGGTCACCCGGCTCACCCCGCCGTTTCTGCCCATGACAGTGGCGTCCGAGGCCGCATCGCTTCGCTCCGGAACCACCGTCTTTGCCCTCCCCGCAGGCCAGCGGTGGGTGGCGCAGCACCAACGCGCCGGGTACGAGTTCGCCCGCTCGTTTGAGGATGTCGCCACCAACCAGTCGGTGCGCGCACTGACCAAATGGCGCCACCGTCACACGTTCCGGGACTCAGTCGAGGACGCTGGCAGCACAGTGCTTCTCGACGCCGTGTCTACCCCCACCCCCGCCCCGCTGCTCACCCCGGCGTTTGCCTACCGCCAGCGGCAGCTGGTCGGCGACCTCGCCTTCGCGCAATCACTGCCCGCTTCGGCGCCCCTCGTCATCGCCCTCACCGGCTCGAGCGGGCTGGTGGGTACCCACCTCCACACGCAACTGACCACCCTGGGCCACACCGTCATCCCGCTGGTCCGCCACACCGCCGGCCCCGGCGAGCGCCAGTGGGACCCGGACAACCCGCACCCCGACCTGCTCGAGGGGGTCGACGCGGTGATCCACCCGGCGGGCGAATCGATCATGGGCCGCTTCACCGATGCGAAGAAGCGCCGGATCTGGGACTCGCGCGTCGCGCCGACGCGGAAGCTCGCCGCACTCGCCGCGGAGTCGGGCGTGCGCACGTTCATCTCCGCCTCCGCCGTCGGGTACTACGGCACCGAGGCGGGCGGCTCCCCTCACACCGAGGACGCCCCCGTTGGCACCGGCTTCCTCGCCGAGGTCTGCCAGGCGTGGGAAGAGGCGGCCCGCGTAGAGGGGCTGCGCACTGTGCAGATCCGCACCGGTCTCGCACTGTCTGGAGCGGGCGGACTCCTTCCCGTGCTCAAGGCGAGCGTTTCGGCGGGGCTCGGCGCCCGATTTGGCAGCGGCGAGTTCTGGCTGTCCTGGGTGAGCCTCGACGACCTCACGGACACCTACGTTCGCGCGCTCCTGGATCACACGGTGTCTGGACCGGTGAACGCGACGGCCGCGCAGCCCGTCACAAACGCGGAGATGTCCGCCACCCTCGCGGAGGTCCTCCGGCGCCCCGACGTCCTGCCCATCCCGACCTTCGGACCAAAGCTACTGCTCGGCTCGGAGGGAGCCGACGAGCTTGCGCTCGCGGACCAGCGGGTGGACGCGGCGGTCGCTCGCCAATGCGGCTGGGTGCAGCGCTACCCCACGCTGCGCTCCGCGCTGGACCACGAGCTGGGACGCGAGGACCTCCTCGAGGCGTAGGCGCTACCAGGTACAGTCGTGCGTGTGACTAACAACGAACACGCACCCGACCAGACCGGCGGAGAGGCGACGATCCCGCCCACGCCGGACGAAGACACCGTTGCCAAGGTCAACGCCGACGCGCAGGCAGACCCCGCCAACCAGCTGCACCCCGTGACCATTGAAGCGGTGGAGGAGATCTTCAAGGCGGAAAACCTGGAGTACCGCGTAGAAAACGGCACCCTGCTGTCCGGATTCGTCAACGCCGCGATCGTCGTGGCGATCGACCAGGATCACCTGGTGTTCGAATCCCTGTGGCGCGGCGAGATCCCCAAGGACATGGCCTCCCACATCCTGCTCGCCACCAACGAGCACAACCAGACCCACTTCGCCCCCACGCTCCGCTTCTTCGAGCAGGGCGAGGACCACATTGCGATCAGCGCGGTGCGCTCGATGGACATTACCCACGGCGCGTCGCACAACCAGCTCGGCGCGTTCATCATGAGCTCCATCGACGTCGTGCTGCAGGCGTTCGATTTCCTGGCCACCTCGTTCCCGACCCTGGTTACATGGGAGGACCCGCACAATGAGCACTAAAGACACACAAACCTACACCTCGCTCGTAACCATTGATCGCATCGCCGATGCGATGAGCGCGCACGGTGTCACGATCGAACCCGACGCCAGCGGCCGCGCCGCGGTGGCCAACCTCAACGGGTTCAACGTCCTCTTCGTCCTGCTGGACTCCGTGGCGATCATCCGCGCGGATGCGTCGACCGAGACCCCGGCGGACAGCCCCGACCCCACGGTTTATCTCGCCGCGAACCAGGTGAACTCGACCTTCCTCGACGCACGCGCGCTCGTGGTCAACAAGGCCGACACGCTCATCGTGCGCACCGAATCGGAGACCCAGGTCGCAGCCGGCATGACCGACGAACAGCTGCAAAGCGCGCTCAAGCTGAGTATCGACGGCGTCTTGCAGGCCCAGGACGCCATGCGCGCGCTTGTCGACGAAATGACGCAGGCCCGCGAGAACCGCGACTAGGACTCGGCGAGGCGCTTGAGTTCCTCGTCCTTGTCAAAGGTGGCTTCCGGCCACGTGAGGTCGAGGGACGCGAGGGCGTCGACAAGCAAGGTTTTGACCACGGCACGGCAATACTTCTTGTTGTCGGAGGGGATGCAGTACCAGGGGGCCTCATCCGTCGAGGTCCTGGTCAGCGCGATTTGGTAGGCGGCCATGTACTGCGACCACAATCTGCGGTCATCAATATCGCCCGGGTTGTACTTCCAGTGCTTGTCCGCCCGCTCGATGCGGTCTTTCAAGTTTTCCGCCTGGAAATCGCGGGAAATGTGCGGCATCACCTTGATGATCTTGGTGCCGCGGGCGGCCGCCTCCTTTTCAAAGTCCACGATCGCGCCGTAGCGGCGCTCGATTTCCTCCGGCGGCGCCATCTGCTTCACGCGCTGCACCAGCACGTCCTCGTAGTGTGAGCGGTCGAAAACGCTGACCCCGCCCGGCTCGGGCAGGTGCGGGTAGAAACGCCAGAGGAAGTCGTGCTCTGCCTCCTCCTCGGTCGGCTTGCCAAACGCCTGAATGTGGACGCCCTGGGGATCCATTGTCTGCCCCACCACGTGCCGGATGAGGCCGCCCTTGCCGGACGTGTCCATTCCTTGCAACACCAAGAGGACCGAACCGGCGTCCTCGTTTCCCGCGCGGCCGTTGGCAAAGAGCAGCTTGTGGAGCTCGCTCAGCTCATCGTCGTACGCGTTGAACGCGTCGTCCACGTCGGACACACCGGGGGTGGCGGCCGGGTCGACATCGTCGAGTTGAAAGTTGGGCCCGACCATGAACGACTTCGCGTCTTCGATCGTCACCTTGGACATGGTTCCTCCTGTGTTGCTCCCCTACGGTGCTGTATCTGTCAACGCAGGATACAGCGAAAGGTGCCCGCCTTTCGGCGAACACCTTCACGTTCTTTCACGTTCTTCTCGTTGCTGCCTAGTTTTCCAGCTTCTCGGCGACAGCGGAGCGCGATTCGGGCGGGACCGCGGCGCCGGCGACGACAGCGGTGACGGCGCGCTGCGCATCATCGGCAGACGTTGCCTCCTGCTCGCCGACACCAGCTTCCTCGGTACCCTCGGCGCCCTCAGCGCCCACAGCATCCTCAGTGTCGTCGGCGAACGGTGCCTCCGGGGCGCCGCGCTGCGCGATACCGTCGAGCACGACGTTGATGTACGGCGACGCCGCCGCACCGGAGTACTCCGCCGCCATCTCCACGCCTTCCTTAATGGAAATCGGCGCGTCAACGTCCTCGTTGTACATGATCTCCCACGCACAGACGCGGAGGATCTGCCGATCCACGGCTGGCAAGCGGAAGAGCTCCCAGTCATCCACCAGGTAGCGCTCAATGGCATCGTCCAGGTCGTCGAGCTGCTCGGCGGCTCCGGAGATGATCTGGCGGGTGTAGTCCGCCACCGGCGCCACCGAGTTCTGTGGGTTTCGGGACAGCTCCGCCCGGTCTTCTACAATTTCCACCGGATCCACGTCGCGCGTTTCGGCCTCAAAGAGGATGTCCACCGCGCGGCGGCGGGCGCGGTAGCGCGCCCCGTGGCGTTTGTAGTCAGGCATTAGTTGCTCACGCGAGAGAGGTACTCACCCGTGCGAGTGTCCACCTTGACCACGTTGCCGGTCTCCAGGAACAGCGGAACCTGGATCTCAGCACCGGTCTCCAGCGTCGCCGGCTTGGTGCCGCCGGAGGAGCGGTCGCCCTGCAGGCCCGGCTCGGTGTGCTCGACCTTGAGGTCGACGGAGATCGGCAGCTCGGCGAACAGCGCCTCACCCTCGTGGAAAGAAACCTGCACGCGCATGTTCTCCAGCAGGAAGCGTGCCGCGTCGCCGAACTTGTCAGCGGGCAGCTCGAACTGTTCGAAGGTCTTGTCGTCCATGACGACGTAGCTCGTGCCGTCGTTGTACAGGTAAGTCATGTCGCGGCGGTCCACGGTCGCGGTCTCGACCTTCACACCGGCATTCCAGGTCTTATCAACGGTCTTGCCGGTGACAACGTCCTTGAGCTTCGTGCGCACGAATGCGGGGCCCTTACCCGGCTTGACGTGCTGGAACTCAATGATCTGCTGGAGCTTGCCCTCGTTCTTGAGTACGAGGCCGTTCTTGAAATCGGCGGTAGTTGCCACGTGAAACCTTTCTTCTGGCGTGCCACAAAGCGTGGCTCAACGATGTTGAGACAGTGCGTTCAACAGTGTGCAAACACAACAATGCTACAGCACTGTCAAGTCCTTGGGGAACTTCGTGATCACCTTCGGCGTGCCGGAGGTGATGAACAGGGTGTCCTCGATCCTCACGCCGCCGCGCCCCGGAACGTAAATCCCCGGCTCAATGGTCAACGTCATCCCTTCCTGCAGCGTACCTTTGCCGGTCTTCGCTGCGTACGGCGCCTCGTGGACGTCCAGGCCCACGCCGTGCCCGGTGGAGTGGACAAAATATTCGCCGTACCCGGCAGCCTCGATCACGTCGCGGCAAGCGGCATCCACGTCGACCAGCTTCGCCCCCGGTACCGCCGCGCGCACGCCGGCGAGCTGGGACTGCAGGGTGACCTCGTAGATCTCCCGCAGGAAATCGTTCGGCTCCCCCAGAGCGAACGTGCGCGTCATGTCGGAGTTGAAGCCGAGTCGGAACATGCCGTAATCAATGGTGACCAGGTCGCCCGTTTCCAGCGTCCGCTCGCCGGCGCCGTGGTGCGGCTTGGCAGAGTTCGGCCCGGAGGCGACGATGGTGTCAAAGCTGGGGCGCTCCGCGCCAAGTTTGCGCATTCGGTATTCCAGGTCCGCGGCGACGTCGCGTTCGGTGCGCCCGGGGGCGAGCTCGCCGGCGTCGATAAGCTGCTCGAGCGCCTGCGTGGCCAAATCGGCCGCCTCCTCGAGTCTGGTCAGCTCGAGCTGGTCCTTGAGCAGGCGGATCTCCTCGACCGCGCCACTGACGGGCACCAGCGTAACGCCCTCCGGGCAGGCCTTGCGCAGCGCTTCCAGCTCGGAGACGCTGACGTAGTCGGCCTCGAAGCCCACGCGGTGGCCGTCCACCACTCCCGCCAGCAGCTCGGTAGCCACCTTGCGGGTGATCGTTGCCGGGACGTCAGGGACCTCTTCCGAAATCTGCGTGGCGTAGCGGCCATCTGTCGCCACCTTCGCGGTACGGTCCTTGGACACCAGCAGGGCGCCGTTGGAGCCGGTAAAGCCGGAGAAGTAGCGCACGTGGATCAGGTGGGTCAGCAACATGTCGTCGATCCGCTGCGCCGCCAGGCTCGAGGCCAGCTTGCGGCGCCGGGTTTCAAAACGAGTATCTGCCAGTGACATTCTTTCCTCCTGACGCGAGTTGTACGTGAAAGTTCTACTCTACGTTGTTGGCAAAATATTCGAGGGCGAGCAGATAGCCCTGCGTGCCAAGCCCTACGATTACACCGCGCGCGATCGGCGACAGGTACGAGTGGTGGCGGAACTCCTCCCTCGCGTGCACGTTGGAAATGTGCAGCTCAATGAACCCGCGATGGTCCGTCAGCTCCACGAGCGCATCGCGCAGCGCCACCGAGGTGTGCGTCCACCCGCCCGGGTTGATGATGACGGGCCAGCGTTTGTCTGCAGCCTCGTGGACCCAGTCCAGCATCTCGCCCTCTTGGTTGGTCTGGCGCACCTCGACCTCCACACCGAGCTCGGCTGCGCGATCGTGCAGCCGCTTCTCGACGTCCCCCAGCGTCTCACTCCCGTACACCTCCGGCTGCCGCTTGCCGAGCCGGTTGAGGTTCGGGCCATTGAGCACAAGAATTTTCACAGTTACGCCTCCTGGGTGGGTTGGGAAATTGCGTCATACGCCGCGCGCATCTCCTCGACGGTTGCATCCTCGAGCCGCGTGCACGAGCCGAGGGCGTTGAGCACCACGAAGCGGATGCGGCCGTCGCGGTTCTTCTTGTCGTGCGTCATCGCCTCGTATAGCTCGTCGAAGGCGCCCGGTTCGTACGTCGTGGGCAGGCCGACAAGGGTGAGGATCTCGCGGTGGAGGTCCAGCAGGGTGGCGTCGATAAGCCCGCGCTCGTGCGCGAGGTGCGCCGCAAACATCATGCCGACACCGACCGCGTTGCCGTGGCGCCAGGTGTATTGCTCGCGACGCTCGAGGGCGTGGCCGAGCGTGTGCCCGTAGTTGAGGATTTCGCGCAGCCCGGATTCGGTGAGGTCGCGGCTAACCACGGCCGCCTTGACGGCGACGGAGCGCCGCACGAGCTCCTCCCAGTTCCACTCACCGCGGGCGCTGCCGTCGCGGTAGAGGTCGAGGATCTTCGGGTCCGCGATAAAACCGGTCTTGACCAACTCGGCGGAGCCGGACACGATCTCCTCCTCCGGCAGCGTAAAGATCCGCTCGAGGTCAATGAACACGGAGTCCGGCTCATGGAACGCGCCGACTAGATTCTTCCCTACCTCGGTGTTCATGCCGGTCTTGCCGCCCACAGCGGCGTCCACCATCGCGAGCAGCGTGGTCGGAACCTGGATGACCTTGATGCCTCGCATCCACGTCGCGGCGACGAAACCCGCAATGTCTGTTGCCGCGCCGCCGCCGAGGCCGATCACCGCATCCTGGCGCGAGAAGCCGCTCGTACCCAGGAGGTCCCACAGCGTGCTTGCCGTGTCCAGGGACTTGCCCGCCTCCGCATCCGGGATCTCCGCCATCACCGGCTGAACGCCCACGGCTTCGAGGTCGCCCGCGATGCCACGCGCCACCGCCTTGAGCGCAGCCTGGTGCACGATCGCCACCTTGCGCGCCCCAATCTCTTTGGCGCGAGGCGCGACCTGATCAGTAATGCGGTGCGCGATGTGGATGGTGTACGGCGAAGGCCCGGTGACCTCGACGTGTGCCATAGTGTGCTCCTTTGTGGACGGGTGCGAGTGTGGTCCGATTCTTCCCCAGAATGCCCTCGTGCGCCTGCTCCGGCACGCGCTTGTCCGCGCCTACTCCTCCGAGGACTCGATGATCCCCAGAATCTCCGCGACCACACGCTGCGGGGGGCGCTGGTCCGTGCGAACGCGGTAGTCCGCAACCTCGCGGTAGAACGGCTCGCGGGTAGCCAGGAGATCGCGGTAGTGCTGCGCTGGGTCGTCCGCGTTGAGGACTGGACGCGACGTCTCGTTCGCGGTCCTGCGGATGCCCTCCTCCGCACTCACGTCGATCCACACCACCGTGTGGCGCTGCAGCAGCTGGCGCGTCGAGGCGGTGAGGATTGCCCCTCCGCCCAGGCTCACTACGCCGCCGGTCGCGAGAGCGCGTGCAACGCACCCTGCCTCGATCTCACGGAAGCGCTCCTCACCGACCTCGGAGAAGATCTCTCCGCAGGCCTTGCCCTCGGATTGCTCGATGAGCAGATCAGAGTCCACGATCGGCAGGTTCAGGGCGCTGGCAATCCGGCGCCCGATCGTCGATTTTCCGGCGCCAGGCGGGCCGACCAGCACGACCCTGGGTACGGACGCAACGACGGAGGCCTGCGCAGTGGGCTGGGAATCAAGCGCGGTATCCAGCTCGGGGGTGGTCGCTTCGTCGCGATCCTGCGCTGACTCAGTGAACATCATTGGCGTTGCCTTCCTTCTTCTCTCCTGCCGCCTCATGCACCGCGCCGTCTGCAAAATTGAGGCGGCGGCGCACGTCTTCGTTGTACGCGTCGATGTTGCGCTTCGTCTCCTCAAGGCCGTCGCCGCCGAACTTTTCCAGCACCGCGCGCGCAAGCACGAGCGCCACCATGGCCTCGGCGACCACGCCACCGGCGGGGACCGCGCACACGTCGGAGCGCTGGTGAATGCCCGTCGCGGCCTCGCCCGTGGACATGTCGACCGTCTGCAGGGCTCGGGGGACGGTGGAGATCGGCTTCATCGCCGCACGCACGCGCAGCTGCTCGCCATTGGTCATGCCGCCCTCCAAGCCGCCCGCGCGGTTGGTCAGACGGTGCACGCCGTCCTCATCGCGCACCATTTCGTCGTGGGCCTCGGAGCCGCGACGACGGGCTTCCTCGAAGCCGTCGCCAATCTCCACGCCCTTGACCGACTGGATCCCCATGAGCGCGGCAGCGAGCTGCGAGTCCAGGCGGTGGTCACCAGAAATGTGGGACCCGAGCCCGATGGGCAGTCCATCCACGATGACCTCGACGATGCCACCTAGGGTGTCGCCGGACTTCTTGGCCGCCTCGATGCAGGACACCATGTCCTCTTCGGCCTCCTTGGAGTACGCGCGCACCGGGGACGCATCAATCGCATCAATGTCCGCGTACGTGGGCGCGGGGCCTGCGTACGGCGCAGACTCGCCGATCGAGATCACGTGCGAGAACACTTCGACGCCCAACGTCTCGCGCAGCAGCGAGCGCGCGACAGTCGCCGCAGCGACGCGTGCCGCGGTCTCGCGGGCGGAGGAGCGCTCCAGGACCGGCCGAGCGGAATCGAACCCATACTTGAGCATGCCGGCAAAGTCTGCGTGGCCCGGGCGCGGGCGAGTCAGGCGCGCCCCGCGCCCGGACGACATCGCCTTTGCCACCTCGTCGTCTTCCATGTCCAGTGGGTGCGGCGACATGATCGTCGTCCACTTCGCCCACTCGGAATTGCCAATTTGAATAGCGATTGGGCTGCCGAGCGTTCTGCCGTGCAAAATGCCTGTGAGCAGCGTCAGCTCGTCCGCTTCAAACTTCATGCGCGCGCCACGGCCGTATCCAAGTCGGCGGCGGGCGAGGTGGTGCCCGATCTCCTCCTGGGTCACCGGCACTCCGGCGGGCATATTTTCAATGAGCGCAATCAGCGCTTGTCCATGGGATTCCCCAGCGGTAGTCCAACGAAGCATGAAGGCATTGTCTCACAACGTCGCCGCGATCGAGCTCTTTAGCCCAACAAATGTTCCAACGGCCCAAGCCGCTGCCAGCATCTGGGGGCCGTGCGGCAGTGCCGCTCGCCCTGCCATCCACCCGCGCACAACCGTGAGCAGTCCCGCGAGCCCTACCGCGGCGAGCACCGCGAACGGACCTCCAAGCGCAGCGAGAAGCACTCCGAGCGGGACGGCAAGCTTTACATCACCGCCGCCCATGCCGGGGCCAGCGAGGTAGGCGGCAGGCCACGCAAGGCCCCACGCGAGGTACGGCGAGGCGACGCAGGCTGCCAGGGCAACGAGCGCGGGCGGGGCCGTCAGCCCATTGGGCAAACGTGAGTGCCTCGCGTCAATGCGCGCGAGCACGATGCTCCACCCGACGAACGTGCACAGCGCCAGCCAGGTGACGCCGGCTGGCCCAAATAATGCGAATTCCGCGCTGAAGAGCGCTCCCCCAATCCCCATGGGGTGAAAGTCTAGGCCGCCGCCCCGCGCGCCGCAGAGCGAGCGCTGTGCGGGCGCTGTGCTAGCGCGATGCCCCCGCTTCCCCGGCACCACTGGCCGGCTCGTCCCAGTGGCGCATCAGTGCATCACGCATGGCGTCGCGGGGCGCCGCAACGCCGGTGAACTGTTCGAACTGCGAGTACGACTGCCCGGCGAGCATCGTGAGCCCGCCGACCGTCGGGTACCCGTTCGCGGCGGCTCGCACTGCCAGCGGCGTCGGCCACGGGTTATAGATCACGTCGAGCACCGGCGCGTGGCCAAGCTGCACGTCGTAGGGTGCGACCGCAGCAGCCGGGACGGTGGAGACAATGACGTCGGCGCGAACTGCAAGTGCTTCGAGGTCGCCGGTGTAGCCGTGGAATTGGAAGTCCACGCCTTCCACCAGCGAGGCGATCTCGCCCGATCGGTCGGAGCGGTTCACCACGTCGATGCGCGCTACACCCGCGTGGCGCAGCGCCCACAGCGCCGGGCGCGCCGTGCCGCCGGCGCCGATGACCAAGGCGGTGCGCGGCGTCGCCGCGCCGAGCAGCGCGGAGAGCGCCGCGGCAATTCCCTCGCAATCGGTGTTGTCGGCGTACCAGCCGTCGTCGGTGCGCACGAGCGTGTTCGCGGAGCCGATCGCGGTGGCCCGCTCTGACGCCGTGGTAGCAAACTCCAGGGCCGCAAACTTGGCGGGCATGGTGACGGAGAACCCGCGGTATGTGGGATCGGCCCCACCCACAATCGCCGGCAGCGTCTCCGCGGTGCACTCGATGCGCTCGTACGCCCAGCCGTCGAGGCCCGCGGCCCCGTACCCGGCGGTGTGGAGCACGGGCGACAACGAGTGTTCGATCGGGCTGCCAAGGACCGCCGCGCGGTGCGTGGGTGGCTGCGTCATGCTGGTCCGCCCCTACCGCTGGGAGTCAAGCACGCCGGAGTCGATCGCGCGGCGCGTGTCTTCCTGGTGCTGCTCGAAGGTGTCGTTGAACACGGTCGTGCCGTCCTTGTCCACGGTGACGAAGAACAGCCAGTTGCCATCGGCGGGGTGCTCCATCGCGTCGAGTGCTTCGACGGACGGCGAGGCGATCGGGGTCTGCGGCAGCCCGTCCATGGCGTAGGTGTTCCACGGGGTGACGCGCTGGCGGTCCTCGTCTGTGGTCGCGACCTCGACGTTGGGCAGGCCGTAGTTCACGGTGGAGTCAAACTCCAGGCGCATCGGCTCGTTGAGGCGGTTCAGGATCACTCGGGCAACCTTGTCAAACTCGCCTGCCGGCGCTTCGCGCTCAACCAGCGAGGCGGCAACCAGCAGCTCGTACGGGCTGAGGCCCACGTTTTCTGAACGGGACGCGATGTCGGTGGAGTTGTACACCTCAGCGGAGCGGGTAATCAGGTCCGTGAGGATCTGCTCAGCCGTTGCACCCGGGTCAATGATGTATTCGCCCGGTGCGATCAGGCCCTCCAGGCGCTTCGCGTCGCCCTTCCGCGCGTCCACCGTCTCGACGGCCCACTCCGGCACGCCCAGGCTCGCCGCGTCCGCATCGGACGCCACGTGGTTGAGGCGCTCGACGTCCACGCAGCCCTGCGCCATCTCACTGCCGCACGTCACGTTCTGAATCATGGTGAGGATGCCTTCGCGCTTCTGCCCACCGACCACGTTGATGTCCATGAGCGTCGCGCCGCCGTAGACCTGGAGCGGGGTGACCTTCTTGTTCGGGTCCAGCAGCGCAGACACGGCGCTCTCCGCGCTCATTTCCTTTTCCAGGCGGTAGAAGCCCGGCTGGATGTTGTCGGAGTCTGGGTCGCTCGCAGCCGCGGCCTGGAACGCCTTGTTGGAGCCGACGATGCCGCGCTCCTCAAGCTCGGGGCCGAGCGCGGAGATATTCGAGCCCTCGGGGATTTCCACGACCTGCTCCTCGCCGTTGCCCTCGCCCTTGAAGTCATCCGGCGAGGCGGTTTGGTGCGCAACGGCGATCCACGCAATCAGGCCGATGATCAGCAGGATTGAGGCGACAAGGACCGCGATCCCTCGCGTCCGCCGCTGGGCGTTGTTTCGGGAAGTCACGATTCGTTCTCCTTGAGGTAGTTGTGCCGGCCATCAAGCCACGTTTGCAAGATTTCCACTGCCGCCGCTTGGTCGATCACGGCGCGCTGATCCTTTTCACTGCGGCCGGAGGCCCGCATCGCGTGCGTCGCCGCGACAGTCGTCAGCCGCTCGTCCGCCATCCGTACGGCCACGTCGTCGTTGCGCCGCCGGATACGGAAAGCGATCTCCTTGGCGTGCTTCACGCTTTTCGAGCCGTTTCCTTTGAGGTCGCGGGGAAGTCCGACGACGACTTCGACGGCCCCGTAGGCGTCGATAAGCTCGAGCAACCGCTCGATGTCCTCGCCGTCCCGGTCCTTGAATCCGGTGACGCGCTTGACGGTCTCCACCGGCATAGCCAGCTTTGCGTCGCGGTCCGACGCCGCGACGCCAATGCGGACCGTGCCCACATCGATACCGAGTCTGCGCCCCGGGCCGGGGTCTTCGACGCCCGGTGTGTCAGGCTCAACCTTCAAAAGTTTCTCCGATCTACAGGTCGGGGCTCATGCGTACGAGCAATCGCTTGTCGACGCTAACGTCAAACCGCGTACGGCGCTCACAGCCAAAATACCGTCTACGCGCAAAAGGCCAGGACACGCCGACGGCGTGTCCCTTGACCAATTTGTTACATTTGCAGCTTACTTGCCGGCGAGCTCCTCGCGCAGCGCGGCCAGGCCAGCCGTAATGCCGTCCGGATTGCTGCCGGAGCCCTGCGCCAGGTCCGGCTTGCCGCCACCCTTACCGTCGATGTAGCCGCCGACCAGCTTGACCAGGTCCCCAGACTTCACGCCGGCGGCGACGGCCTCCTTGTTTGCGGCCACGGCGAACGGGACCTTGCCGCCGTCGTTGGACGCCAGGGCCACCACGGAAGGCTCGGTGCCGAGCTTGCCTCGGACGTCCTGGGCGATGGTGCGCAGATCGCCACCGGACACTCCGTCCGGAAGGTGGACGGCGACGAGCTTGAACGCACCGACGTGCTCCGCGTTCTTTGCCAGGCCCGCCGTCTGCGCGAGCAGCTGCTGGCGGTGCAGCGCCTCGATCTCCTTCTCCGCGGCGCGGAGGCGCTCGGTGAGCTGCGCGATGCGGTCGGGCAGCTGGTCGGTCGGGGTCTTCAGCTCCGCGGCGATGCCGGAAGCCAGAGCCGCCTCCTTGGAGAAATAATCGAAGGAGTGCATGCCCGAATAGGCCTCGATACGCCGCGCGCCGGAGCCGACAGATGACTCGCCCAGCACGGCGACCGGCCCGATCTGCGAGGAGTGCGCGACGTGCGTGCCGCCGCACAGCTCGATGGAGAACGGACCGCCGATTTCTACCACGCGCACCTGGTCGCCGTAGTTCTCGCCGAACAGCGCCATCGCGCCCATTTCCTTGGCCTTGTCCAGGGAGGTCTCGATGGTGTTGACGGCAAAGTCCGCGTCGACCGCCTGGTTGGTCACGGTGGCGATCTCTTTGAGCTGGGCGTCGGTGAGCTGGTCGGTGTAGTTGAAGTCGAAGCGCAGGTAGCCCGGCTTGTTCAGTGAGCCGGCCTGGACCGCGGTGGGCCCAAGCACCTGGCGCAGCGCAGCGTGGATCAGGTGCGTTGCGGTGTGTGCCTGGCGCGCGCCGTGGCGCCAGGCCTCGTCCACCTCCGCCGTCACGGTCTGGCCGAGGTCCAGCCCGCCGTGCTCCACGGTGGCCTTGTGCACCCAGAGCTTCTTGCCCACCTTCTGCACGTCGTTGACGTTGAGCACGGTGTCGCCCACCACGATGCGGCCGCGGTCTGCCATTTGGCCGCCGGCCTCGGCGTACATCGGGGTGACATCGAGGATGACCTCGACCTCGTCGCCTGCCGTCGCCTCGTTCACCTTCGCGCCGTCGCGCACGAGGCCGAGCACCTTGCCCTCGTGCGACAGCTCGCCGTAGCCCACGAACTCGGTGGGGTGCGCGTCAACCCACTCGCGGTAGAGCGACTCGTCGATGTTGCCCTGCTTCTTCGCCTTATTGTCCGCCTTCGCGCGCGCACGCTGCTCCTGCATCGCCGCGTCGAACGCCGCCATGTCCACGTCGAGGCCAGCCTCGCGCGCCATCTCCAGCGTCAGGTCGATCGGGAACCCGTAGGTGTCGTGCAGCTCAAAGGCCTGCTCGCCCGGCAGCGTCGTGGCGCCGGACTCGCGCAGCGCGGACGCAGCCTCGTCGAAGCGGCTGGTGCCGGAGGCGAGCGTCTTCAGGAAGGCGCGCTCCTCGGCCACGGCGACGCGCAGGATGCGCTCGCGGTTGTCCGCGATCTCCGGGAACGAAGGCGTCATGGTGTCCATGATCGTGTTCATGAAGACCTCGAGCACCTTTCCCTCGGCGCCAAGCAGGCGGGCGGAGCGGACGATGCGGCGCAGCAGGCGGCGCAGGATGTAGCCGCGGCCCTCGTTGGACGGGGTCACGCCGTCCAGGATGATCATCATGCCGGTGCGGGAGTGGTCCGCAATGACGCGGAAGCGCACATCATCCTCGTGCTTCCCTGCGTCGTACTGGGTGCCGGTGAGCCTGACGGCCTCGTCGATCACCGGCCGCAGCAGGTCGGTCTCGTACACGTTGTCAACGCCCTGGAGGAGGCACGCGACGCGCTCGATGCCCAGGCCGGTATCGATGTTCTTCTTCGGCAGCTCGCCAAGCAGGTCGAAGCCGCCCTTCTTGTCGCCTTCGCCGCGGATGGATTCCATGAACACCAGGTTCCAGATCTCCATGTAGCGGGAGTCGTCCGCCTCCGGGCCGCCCTCCTTGCCGTACTCAGGGCCACGGTCGTAGTAAATCTCGGAGCACGGACCGCACGGGCCGGGCACGCCCATGGACCAGAAGTTGTCCTCCATCCCCATGCGCTGAATGCGCGACTCCGGCACGCCAATCTTGTCGCGCCAGATTTCCAGGGCCTCGTCGTCGTCCAGGTAGACGGTGACCCACAGGCGCTCCGGGTCCAGGCCGAAGCCACCGTCCTCAACCGAGTTGGTCAACAGCGTCCACGCGTGAGTAATCGCACCTTCCTTGAAGTACTGGCCAAAGGAGAAGTTGCCAGCCATCTGGAAGAAGGTGTTGTGGCGGGTGGTCACGCCCACCTCTTCAATATCCAGCGTGCGCACGCACTTCTGAATCGAGGTTGCAAGGCCGTTTTCAAACGGCGGGTTCTGCTGGCCCAGGAAGTACGGCTTGAAAGGCACCATGCCGGCGTTGACAAAGAGCAGCTGCGGGTCGTCCAGGATCAGCGAAGCGCTCGGCACGGGCGTGTGCCCTGCCTGAACAAAGTGGTTGGTAAACCGCTCACGGATCTCATGTGTCTGCACGAGGTGATGTCCTTTCAAAGCTCGTATTTGTCCCGCACTACTCTACCCCGGCGTGTGAATCCGGAGACAGTGCGCGTCGATAAGCAATGCCCGCGCTTAGTCCTTTCCCCGAATCACGCGGCGCAGCCGACCGAGGAAATCGCGGATCCGCTTCTCCGCGCCGTGATCGGTCGGCGTGTAGTACTCCGCGCCCAGCAACTCGTCGGGGAGGTACTGCTGTGTCACCACGCCGCGGGGGTCATCGTGCGGGTACTTGTAGCCGACGGCGTTGCCCATCGCCTTCGCGCCCTCGTAGTGGCCGTCGCGCAGGTGCGGGGGCACCGCGCCGATGTTGCCGGCGGCGACGTCCTGCTGCGCGCGGGTGATCCCCTGGATGACCGACGGCGACTTCGGCGCGGTGGCGAGGTGAATCGTCGCCTGCGCGAGCGGGAGCCGGCCCTCCGGCATCCCGATGAACTGCACCGCGTTCGCCGCGGCGATGGCCGTCTGCAGCGCGGTCGGATCCGCCATCCCGATGTCCTCGGACGCGTGGATGACCAGGCGTCGGGCGATGAAGCGGGGGTCCTCGCCCGCCTCGATCATCCGTGCCAGGTAATGCAGCGCGGCGTCCACGTCGGAGCCGCGGATCGATTTAATAAACGCGGAGACGACGTCGTAGTGCTGGTCGCCGTCCCGGTCGTAGCGCACCACCGCGCGGTTCACGTTGTCGCGCAGCGTATCCACCGTGATCGTCCCGCCGGCGGGCACCGCCTCGGCCGCCGCCTCCAGGTAGGTCAGCGCGCGCCGCGCGTCGCCGCCGGCCAGTGTGATCAGCTGCTCGCGCGCGTCGTCCGCAAGCTCCACCGTGCCGGCGAGCCCGCGCTGTGCCACGACCGCGTTCTCAATCACCTTGCGCAGGTCCTCGCGAGAGAGCGACTCCAGCTTGAGCAGCAACGAACGGGACAGCAGCGGGGCGACGACGCTGAACGAGGGGTTCTCCGTCGTCGCTGCAACCAGCAGGACCGTGCGGTTCTCCACCGCCCCCAGCAGCGCGTCCTGCTGGGTTTTGGAGAAGCGGTGGACCTCGTCAATAAACAGCACCGTCTTCTCGCCCCGGATGAGGTCGCGCCGCGCTTGGTCAATGACCTGGCGCACCTCTTTCACGCCGCTGGACAGGGCAGAAAGGCCGACGAAATTCTGCTCCATCGACTGCGCGATCAGCGACGCGATCGTCGTCTTGCCCGTTCCGGGCGGCCCGTACAGGATGACGGAGGCAGCCCCCGAGCCCTCGACGAGGCGGCGCAACGGCTTCCCCTCGCTGAGCAAATGCGCCTGCCCCGCGATCTCATCAAGCGAGCGCGGGCGCATCCGCGCAGCCAGCGGGGCGGTTTGCCCCGCCTCGAAGAAGCTCGCGCCGCGCAGACCTGCCGCGGGGCCACCGGGGTCACCGGGGTCACCGGGGTCACCGGGGCCGGGAGTTGGCCCGCCGAGCCCGCCGCCAAACAAATCTTCTTGTGCCATTGCCACCCCGCCTACGCAAACCGCTTCGCCACGGTGCGGGCAAAGTCAGCGATCACGAGGTACGCCGTGTCGCGCCCGGTGCCGGCAAACGCGGCGAGCGCCTCGAACGTCTCCTGCAGGTCGCGGCGCACGAGCTGCTCCTCCTCGGTGAACGGTCCCTGGCTCTGCGGGCGGAGGATGTCCGAGCCGCCGTGTAGCGTCTCCGCGCCGCTCGCCGCTTCGCCCTGCGCGGTGAGCCGTTCGCTGTGGGGTGCGACGCCGGCGTCGATAAGCTCTTGCGCAAGCTCGGCATCACTGGCCGCAAGCTCGGCGACGGTGAACTGCCCCATCACGGAGAGGCTGGACAGCGCCCACGCGACCATGGCTCCGGTGATCCGGGCGTGGAGCGTGTCCTCGTGCAGGAATGCGGGCCAGATCCGGCGGACCTCCTGCACCCACGCGCTGATGAACGCCTCGATGGCCACGTCACTGTAGCCCCACGCGGAGACGTAGAGCGGGAACCCGGCGACCACGAACGCCACGTCGAAGGAGACGTCGCGGAAACCCGCCCACTCGTAGTCCAGGAACTGCGTGCGGTCCGCGTAGATGATGTTGTCGGGCGACAGATCAAAGGGGGTAAACGCCCGCGAGCCCCCTTTGAACAGGCGATTGCGCACGTTGGCGGCGGTCAGCCGGACCTCCGTCGGCACGTCGAGCCCGCTGCGTTCGAGCATATCCAGACCGAAGCCGAAGCGGTGCGCAAGCAGGCGCTCGCGCAGGTGCTGCATCGTATCCGCTCCGCTGCGCTGGCGGGCCGCTTGTGCGAACAGTACGTCGAACGCGTCCTCGCGGCCGGCCGAGCCGACGTGCATCCGCCCCAGCGCAGTGCCGAGGTTGCGCAGCAGCTGCACGTGCTGCTCCTCATCCGCGCTGTCCAGCAGCGTGGCCAGGGTGTCGCCCTCGCCCGAATCTGAAATGATGACGATGCGCTGGTCAATGTCGTAGCCAAGGAGGACCGGGCCTGGCCGGACATCTTCGCTTAACGACGTCGTGAACTGGTAAGCAACCACTTCCCGCAAAAAGGCAGCGTCCTCCAGCACGTTGCCGGTCTCCGGCGAGTACTTCACCACGACGGTCCGGTGCTGCAGGAACGGGTTGTTGGACACGCGGGCACGGAACACGCTGGCAACGCCGGAGCCCCCCAGACGCTGTACCTCGCCGAGCGTCTGGGTGCCGCCGTAGCGCCGAGTGAGAATCTCCTCCGCCTCGGCGATGATCTGCTCTTGGTCCATGCTGAACCTCTCCTTGCGGGTTACTCGGTTCTCAGTGTGACATACCAGTGGCCCCGGGCGCGACGTTTCCGCCATACCCGGGGCCGTGGAACCGTATTGGCTCTTACTCAGCCTTCTCGTCGGCCTTCGGCTTGAAGTCCACGCCGGACTCCTTGCGCTGCTCCTTCGTAATCGGGGCGGGCGCGTCGGTCAGCGGGTCGACGCCGCCGCCGGACTTCGGGAACGCGATGACGTCGCGGATGGAGTCGAAGCCGCCGAGCAGGGACACGATGCGGTCCCAGCCGAAGGCGATGCCGCCGTGCGGGGGTGCGCCGAACGCGAACGCGTCGAGCAGGAAGCCGAACTTCTCGCGGGCCTCTTCCTCGCTGATGCCCATGACGTCGAAGACGCGCTCCTGCACATCGCGCTGATGGATACGGATCGAGCCGCCGCCGATCTCGTTGCCGTTGCAGACGATGTCGTAGGCGTACGCCAGCGCCTCGCCCGGGTTCTTATCAAAGTTGTCCAGGTACTCCGGCTTCGGCGAGGTGAACGCGTGGTGGACGGCGGTCCACTTCGAGTGGCCGAGGGCGACATCGCCGGACGCGGTGGCGTCCGCAGACGGCTCGAACAGCGGCGCGTCGACGACCCAGGTGAACGCCCAGTCGCCGTCCTTGATCAGGTCGAGCTTCTTCGCAATCTCGCCACGGGCAGCACCGAGGAGCGCACGGGAGGACTTGGTCTCACCTGCAGCGAAGAAGATGCAGTCTCCCGGCTTCGCACCGACGTGATCGGCAATCCCGGCCTTCTCCTCGTCCGTAATGTTCTTGGCCACCGGGCCGCCCAGGGAGCCGTCCTCCTGCACGAGGATGTAGGCCAGGCCCTTGGCGCCGCGCTGCTTGGCCCAGTCCTGCCACGCATCGAGCTGGCGACGCGGCTGGGAGGCGCCGCCGTCCATCACAACAGCGCCGACGTACTCAGCGTTGAAGACGCGGAAGGTGGTGTCCTTGAAAAACTCGGTGCAGTCCTGCAGCTGGATGTCAAAGCGCAGGTCCGGCTTGTCCGAGCCGTACTTCTCCATCGCGTCCTTGTAGGTCATGCGCGGGATCGGGGTGGTGATCTCGTAGCCGATCAGCTTCCACAGTTCCGTGACGATCTGCTCGGCCAGGGCGATGACGTCGTCCTGGTCCACGAAGCTCGCCTCGACGTCCAGCTGGGTGAACTCCGGCTGGCGGTCGGCGCGGAAGTCCTCGTCGCGGTAGCACCGCGCGATCTGGTAGTAGCGCTCCATGCCGGCGACCATGAGCAGCTGCTTGAACAGCTGCGGGGACTGCGGCAGCGCGTACCAGCTGCCCGGACGGAGGCGGGCCGGGACGAGGAAGTCGCGCGCGCCCTCCGGGGTGGAGCGGGTCAGCGTCGGCGTCTCGATTTCGGTGAAGCCGTTTTCATCCAGCACGCGGCGGGCGGCCTGGTTCGCCTTCGCGCGCAGGCGCAGCGCGTTCGCCTGACGCTCGCGGCGCAGGTCCAGGTAGCGGTACTTCAGACGGGTCTCCTCGCCGACTTCGCTGGAGGAGGCGTCCTCGATCTGGAACGGCAGCGCGGCCGCCTTGTTCAGCACGGTGAGCTCGGAGACGTTGACCTCGATCTCGCCGGAGGCCAGGTTCGGGTTCTGCGAGCCCTCCGGGCGCGGTTCAACCACGCCGGTGACCTGGATGACGTACTCGCTGCGCAGGTCGTGCGCGGCCTCCGCCACCTCGGATTCGCGGAACACAACCTGCGCCAGGCCGGAACGGTCGCGCAGGTCGATGAAGATCACGCCGCCGTGGTCGCGGCGTCGGCCCACCCAACCGGTGAGCGTAACGGTCTGTCCATCGAGTTCTTTGCGGAGATCACCCGCAAGGTGAGTGCGCAGCACGGTCTCTTCCACGTCCTTCCACGTGAGGGCAAAACTTGAACGCCAAAAACTCTACCCGTAGGCGTCGTCAAGCGTTGAAGCGCCCCGTTTCGCTTCTTCTCTGCACGGCACAGGCGCGGGGATGCAGCGCTGCACGCGGTTTTTTGGCAAGATTTGCAGCATGACGTTTAAGAATGATTTTGGTCAGGGCCAAGGCCGCCGCGCGCAGACGAGTTCCGGCAGCGGCCGGGCTGGAGGCGGCGGCATCCCCATCGCCGTGGGCGGCGGCGGTATCGGCACGATCATTCTCCTGGCTATTGTGTTCTTCCTCAACGGCGGCCTGGGCGGGCTCACCGGCGGCTCTTCGGACCCGCAGGGCCAGTCCCAGCAAAGCCCCGGCGCCCAGGGCGACTACGACCTGAGCCACTGCGATGCCCCGGGCGCGGCGAACGAGTACGACGACTGCCGCGCGGAGGCCACCGCCCGCTCGGTCGACCAGGTGTGGGCCGAAGTCCTGCCAGCACAGGCGAACATTGAGTACACCCCCGCTGACATCAACCTGTTCCGCAGCGATGTCAGCACTGGCTGCGGGTACGCAACGGCCGATACCGGCCCGTTCTACTGCCCGAACGACACCACTGCCTACCTCGACGTGTCCTTCTTTGAGCAGCTCGGCCAGCTAGGCGGCTCCAACGGCGCGCTCTCCCAGGAGTACGTCACCGCGCACGAGATGGGCCACCACATCCAGAACCTCGAGGGCACCCTGGGCCTGAGCGATTACAAGAACCCTGGCGAGGACTCCGCCGCCGTGGCCATCGAGCTCCAGGCCGATTGCTACGCCGGTATCTGGGCCAAGCACGCCTCCGAGGGGCCGGACGCGGCGCTCGAGCCGATTACGGACGAGCAGCTTAACCAGGCAATTCAGACCGCGCAGGCGATCGGCGACGACAGCATCCAGCGCAAGTCCGGCGGCGATGTGGATCCGGATTCCTGGACCCACGGCTCCTCCGAGCAGCGCGCCGAGGCCTTCAAGTCCGGCTACACCACCGGCCAGATGTCCGCCTGCGACACGCTCAACCGCGGCGTCTACCAGGACGCCTAGAGCCACATCGCTTATCGACGCCCACGTGCCACCACCGCTACCCTCGTGGGCATGAGCGAAACGTCATCCCCCCAGAACCGCGCCAACCGCGCTGTGCCGTTTATGGCCGCGTTCAACGCCATTGAAGGCTTCCTGCGCGAGGAGTTAGGAGCAAAAAAGTCGGACTCCTTCAAGTGGATGACCAGGCAGGCGGCGAAGAAGGGCGTGGTGAGCCGCGACCAAGCTGACCTGCTTGTGGAGTACGCGGAGCTGCGCAACGCGATCTCACACGGCGAGTACCGCGACCTGCGCCCCATTGCAGAGCCGCTGCAGGAGACGGTGGAAGAGATTGAGCGTTTGCGCGACGCGCTGCTCACCCCGGCGCTGGCCCTCGAAGTGGTCCAGACGCAAGCCGTGATTACGTTCGCCCCGGACGATGACATCCGGGAGCCGCTGCGCGCGCTGCGGGAGACCGGCCACAGGCAGTTCCCTGTCTACGACGCCGGTGCCTGCGTCGGGTTGCTCACCACCAACGCGCTGGCTCGCTGGGTGGCGGGCGAACTGGACGCGAACAACCACCTCACCCCGACCACGGTCAAGCAGGTGCTCGATCTGTCGGGGCAGCACGACCAGCCGGTCTTCCTGTCGCGCTCCGTCACCGCCGCAGTGGCCGTTGATGCGCTGACCACGCCGTTGGACAGCGGCGCGCTCCCCCGCCTGGCCATCATCACCGAGTCAGGCGCGTCCAGCCAGCGTCCCTTCGCGGTACTGGTGGCCACCGACATTCCTGCCCTGCTGGCGGCCCGCTAACCGCGACGATCAACGGAAAGGACACCCACGGATGCAGTTCGGCGTCTTTACCATCGGCGACGTCACCGCGGACCCCACCAACGGCGCGACCCCGACCGAGAAACAGCGGATCGACGCGATGACGCAGATCGCGCTGAAGGCCGAGAAGGTCGGGCTCGATGTCTTCGCCACAGGCCAGCACCACAACCCGCCGTTCGTCCCGTCCTCCCCAACGACTCACCTGGCTTACATTGGTGCGAAGACCTCCCGCATCCTGCTCTCCACGGCAACCACGCTGATCACCACCACGGACCCGGTCAGGCTCTCCGAGGACTACTCCTTCCTGCAGAACCTGGTGGATGGCCGCATGGACCTCATGCTCGGGCGCGGTAACACCGGCCCCGTCTACCCCTGGTTTGGCAAGGACATCCGCAAGGGCATCCCGCTCGCGGTGGAGCACTACCACCTCCTGCGCAGGCTATGGCGCGAGCAGAACGTCAACTGGGAGGGCACGTTCCGCACCCCGTTGCACGGGTTTACCACCACGCCCGCGCCGCTTGAGGGCGTGCCGCCATTCGTGTGGCACGGGTCCATCCGCTCGCCGCAGATCGCCGAGCAGGCGGCGTACTACGGCGACGGGTTCTTCCACAACAATATTTTTTGGAACAAGGAGCACACCGCGAAGATGGTGGGCATCTACCGTCGGCGCTTCGCCGCCTACGGGCACGGCGCGGCGGATCAGGCCATCGTCGGGCTCGGTGGCCAGGTGTACATCGCGGATTCCGAGGAACAGGCGAAACGCGAGTTCCGCCCCTACTTTAACAACGCGCCCGTCTACGGCCACGGGCCCTCGCTGGAAGAGTTCACCGACATCACCCCGCTGACCGTCGGCACTCCCGAGATGGTCATCGAGCGCACAATGCAGTTCGCTGACTGGGTCGGGGACTACCAGCGCCAGCTGTTCCTCATTGACCACGCCGGGCTCCCACTCGAGGTGGTCCTCCACCAGATCGAGCGCCTCGGCACGGAAGTGGTCCCTGAGCTGCGCAGAAGGATGGAAGCGCGCCGCCCGGTCCACGTTCCGAGCGACCCGCCCACGTTTGCGTCCCTCGCACGTGCAAAGCGCGATGGGAAGAATCTGGCGCACTTTCGCGTTTCACCCGGAGAAGCACAGGAGCAATCCGAGCACGAATAGCCGGGCAATGTAGCGAAGGAGCACCCACCACAGCATGAAGCAGCTCATGGTAGTCACCGCAGGTCTGTCGCAGCCGTCCACCACGAGACAGGTGGCGGATGAGATCGCGGCGGCGGTCCGCTCCGCCGTCGGCGGGCGTGGCGAAGACCTCGAGGTCACCACGATCGAGGTCCGCGAGTACGCCACCGAGCTCACGCAGCTCATGCTCACCGGGATGCCCTCCGCCAGGCTTGATCAGGTCAAACGAGACATCTCCGCCGCCGACGCCCTCGTCGCGGTCTCCCCGGTGTTTCAGGGCAGCTACAGCGGCCTGTTCAAGATGTTCTTCGACGCCCTCGACCCCAACGCGTTGACCGACATGCCCACCATCGTCGCCGCGACAGCCGGCTCCGAGCGCCATTCCCTCGTCACCGAATACGCGCTGCGCCCGCTGCTCACGTACCTGCACGCGACGGTGGTCCCCACCTCACTTTTCGCCGCCACTGCTGACTTCGGCGATGCCAACGGCGCCTCGTTCCAGCGGCGGATCAGCCGCGCTGCCAGCGAGCTCGCAGCGCTCATCGTCACCACCAACGGCGCGGTCGAAGGATTGAGCGGCCCGCCGGAGGGCGTCACTCGCCGCACCGGCACGGACCCTGCCGAAGATTTCGCCCCGGTTTCCCTGCTGTTGGAAGGCCACACGGGGACGCGGAGCTAATCCCACGATGCGGTATCATCGCGCGCATGCCCCACAATACTGTTAGCGTCGTTGACCTTTTCAGCATCGGTATCGGTCCGTCGTCTTCGCACACGGTGGGCCCGATGCGCGCATCCCTCGCGTTCGTTGAACAACTCGGCGTACTGCCCGCATTCGTCCGCGTAGAACTGCGCGGCTCCCTCGCCGCCACTGGTGTGGGCCACGGCACCGACCGCGCAACGCTGCTCGGCCTGGTTGGCTACACCCCCACGACCACGTCTGCCGACATCGCCCCGAAACCCGGGGACCCGGTGCCCGAACGCGGTATGATCTCGGGCTCTGCCGGCGAGGTCGAGTACGAGGTGGCGTTTAACCCCACTCCGGTCTCGCAGCACCCGAACTGCCTCATCTTTGACGCCTGGGACGCCGACGGCAACCGCATCGCCACCCGCAAGGAGTACTACTCCGTCGGCGGCGGCTTCATCCTGGACCGCACCGGCATGGAGGAGCACCGCAACGAAGCCGGTGTGGCCACCGTCCGCGACAACGAGCCCGCGCCGTACGAGTTCAACGACGCGAAGACCCTCGTCGCACTCTGTGAAGAAAGCGGCCTGTCCATCGCCGAGCTCGTGCGCGCCAACGAAGAGGCGCTGCATGGCAAAGCGCTTCTCGACGCCCACCTCGACGCCGTCTGGGACGTCATGCAGGAATGCGTCGCCCACGGGTTGAAGACCGAGGGCACCCTGCCTGGCGGCCTCGGCGTGAAGCGCCGCGCCCACCGCCTCCACCGCCTGCTCACCGCGGAGTACGAGGAATCCACTGCCCGCGGCCTCGACGCCATGGAATGGGTCAACCTCTACGCGCTTGCCGTGAATGAGGAAAACGCCGCCCACGGCCAGGTCGTCACCGCGCCCACGAACGGTGCCGCCGGCATCATCCCCGCGGTGATGCACTACTGCCGCGATTTCACCGACGGCGCGTTCACCCAGGAGCAGGCGCGAAACTTCCTGCTCACCGCTGGTGCGGTGGGCATCATCATCAAGACAAACGCGTCGATCTCCGGAGCCGAGGTCGGCTGCCAGGGCGAGGTCGGCTCAGCCTCCGCGATGGCCGCCGCCGGCATGTGCGCGGTCCTTGGCGGTACGCCGGCGCAGATTGAGAACGCGGCCGAGATCGCGCTCGAGCACAACCTCGGCCTCACGTGCGACCCGGTCGGCGGCCTGGTGCAAGTCCCGTGCATCGAGCGCAACGCCATCGGCGGGGTAAAGGCGATTAACGCAGCCCGGCTGGCCAAGCTTGGCGACGGCACCAACATCGTCACCCTCGACGACGTCGTCGAGACCATGGCGACGACCGGCCGCGACATGATGACCAAGTACAAGGAGACCTCGATGGGCGGCCTGGCAGTCCAGCTCGGGCTGCCAGTCAACATCACTGAGTGCTAGCGCAGCTGCGCGATAACCGCCTCGGCGCTGAGCCCCACGGTCTCCTGGCTGTGCGCGGCGAGGTCCTTTATCGCGACCTCGCCGGACTCCAGCTCGCGGTCGCCGAGGACGAGCGCGTACTTGGCACCGGCGCGGTCGGCACCCTTCATGGCGCCCTTGAGCCCGCGGCCGCCGTAGGCCATGTCGGCGGAGACACCGGCGGCGCGGAGGGCGTCGATAAGCACTGCCATGCGCGCCTGCGCGGCCTCGCCGATGCCGACACCGAACACGTCGACGCGGCGATCCACCCCGTCGAGAGTGACGCCCTCCGCCTCGAGCGCGAGCACGGCGCGGTCCACGCCGAGGCCGAAGCCGATGCCGGAGAGGTCCTGGCCACCGATCTGCGCCATGAGCCCGTCGTAGCGGCCGCCGCCACCGATGCCGGACTGCGCGCCGAGGCCGTCGTGGACGAACTCGAAGCAGGTCTTGGTGTAGTAGTCCAAGCCGCGGACCATGCGCGGGTTCACCACGTACTCCACGCCCATCTCGTCGAGGGAGGCGCGCACCTGGTCGAAGTGCTTGCGGCAGTCGTCATCGAGGTAGTCGAGCATGAGCGGGGCGTCCGCGGTCATTTCGCGGACCTTCTCGCGCTTGTCGTCAAGCACGCGCAGCGGGTTGATCTCAGCGCGGTGGCGGGTCTCCTCGTCCAGCGGAAGGGAGAACAGGAAGTCCTGTAGCTTCTGGCGGTACTCGGGGCGGCAGTTGCGGTCGCCCAGGCTGGTCAGCTCTAGACGGAACCCGGTCAAACCGATGGACCGGAAGCAGCGGTCCGCGAGCGCGATGACCTCCGCATCCAGCAGGGGGTCGTCCACACCGATCGCCTCCACACCGACCTGCTGGAGCTGGCGGTAGCGGCCGGCCTGCGGGCGCTCGTAGCGGAAGAACGGGCCGTAGTAGTTCAGCTTGACCGGCAGGTACCCTCGGTCCAGGTTGTGCTCGATGACGGCGCGCATCACACCCGCGGTGCCCTCCGGGCGCAGCGTGACCGAGCGGTCGCCACGGTCCGTAAAGGTGTACATCTCCTTGGACACCACGTCTGTGGACTCGCCAACGCCGCGGGCGAACAGCGTGGTGTCCTCGAAGACCGGCAGCTCAACGTGCTGGTACCCGGCCAAGTGAGCCTGCCGCGCGAACTCGTCGCGGACGCGGTGGAATGTCGCCGACTGCGGCGGCACGTAATCGGGCAGGCCCTTCGGGGCGGACAGCGGCTGGAACTTCTCGGTCTTCTTCGATTCACTCACGGGTTCAAAGTTTAGCGGTCCGGGTTGGCCTGCAGCAGGAACGGGTTGGTCGCGCGCTCCTGCCCCATCACGGTGGTCGGCCCGTGGCCGGGCAGCACGACGCAAGCGTCGTCGAGGTCCCACACGGGGCCGCGCAGCGTCGTGCGCATCGCGGCGGGGTCCGAGTGCTCGAAGTCCGTGCGGCCGATCGCGCCGCGGAACAGGACGTCGCCGGAGAAGACCAGCGGGCCGGTCTCCCCCGCCGTTCCCGTCTTGTTCTCCCCTGCGTCTTCCACGAGCAGCACACATCCCGGCGAGTGCCCGGGGGCGTGTCGGACGGTAAAGGTGGTGTCGGCGAGGGTGAGCGAGTGGGCGTCGAGAAGCGAGCGCACCTCGCGCGGGGGTTGCATCGACGCGGCGTCGAAGAGCTGGCGGGTCGAGTCCGGTAGGCCGAGGCCACCGTCGAGCATGAACTCGTCGTCTGGGTGGATGTACACCGGGACGTCGAAACGGGCGGCGTCCCGGGTGTGGTCAAGGTGGCCGTGGGTGCAGACCACGGCGGTGAGCGTCGCCTGCTCGCGGGTGAGAAACTCAGTGACGGGCTCGTAGGCGCCCATTCCGGGGTCGATCACCACCGCTTCGCGTGACTCCTCCGAAAGGAGCACGTAGCAGTTGGTTTGGAACGGGCCTGCGGCAAAACCTGAAAGCTTCATACGGCAATAATAAAGCGGGCGCCCGACCCAGTGGCCGGAAACGCCCGCGTGCGGGGAGCAGACTTGCTTACTTCAGCGCGTCCTCTGCTGCCTGGTAGTCCGGCTCGGTGGTGATCTCGGAGACGAGCTCGGTGTGGATGACCTTGTGGTCAGCGTCCGTCACCACGACGGCGCGAGCGCACAGGCCCTTGAGCGGGGAGCCCTCGAGGGTCAGGCCGAAGTCGTCGGCGAAGGAGGAACGGAACGCGGACAGCGCCTCGACGCTCTCGATGCCCTCGGCGGCACAGAAACGCTGCTGCGCGAACGGCAGGTCCTTGGAGATGCACAGGACCTCGGTGTTGTCCAGGGACGCGGCGAGCTCGTTGAACTTGCGCACGGAGTTCGCGCACACGCCGGTGTCCAGGGACGGGAAGATGTTCAGGACGAGGCGCTTGCCCGAGTAGTCCGCCAGGGACTTCTCGCTCAGGTCGCCCGCGACGAGCGTTGCGTTGGACAGCGCGTCGCCGACCTTGGGCAGCTCGCCGGAAGTAGTGGTCTCATTGCCTTCAAAAGTAACGGTAGCCATGGGCGCGATTCTATGGACGCGAGTCAGGCCTCGCAAGGGTTGAGCAAGCGGCGGCCCAAGCACTGCTAGGCTTAAGCCCCGAAATTCACCTGCCGAGCGCACCAGCGCTTAGCGACGCTACGCAACACACAAGTGAGGTATCTCAGGTGGCCGACAACCAAAAACGGGGCGAAGAAGCCCTCACCCACCTCAAGCGCGAGCTTGATTCCCGCGACCGCAAGGAGAAGTCCAAGCCGCTCACCGTGGCGGCGCTGTCCGCAGTGGTGATTGCCGTGGTCGGCGGTGGCATCTACTTCGCCGCAACGCAGAACGACGGTGACGATGACGTCACGGCCCAGGACACCACCGCTTCCTCGGAAGCCGCCGAGTCCTCCGAGACCGAGCCCAGCATCGACCCCTCCCAGTTCGAGGCGGTGGCCACCGAGCGCGCGACGGCGCTGCCCGCGACCGTGTCCTGCTCGTACAACGACAGCCCACAGGCTGGCGAAGGCGAGGCAGAGGCTGGCAAGCCGAAGACCGACAACGTCTCCACGGAGGGCAAGGTCAACATCGAGCTGGACACCAGCGCAGGCCCGATCGGCATGGAGCTGGACCGCAGCGTCTCGCCCTGTACCGTCAACGCCATCGAGCACCTGGCCTCGGAAAAGTACTTCGACGACAGTGTGTGCCACCGCCTGACCACCAACGAAGGCCTCAAGGTCCTCCAGTGCGGCGACCCGTCCGGCACCGGCTCGGGCGGACCTGGCTTCCAATTTGCCAATGAGTTCCCCACCGACGAGGCCCTCGAGTCCGTCGACGAATCCCAACTCCAGATCCCCGAAGGCGTCTCCGACGAGGAGAAGGAACAGTACAAGTCCATGGCGCTACAGCAGGATCAGAAGCGTTACCCGCGCGGCTCCATCGCGATGGCCAACGCTGGCGTGGGCACGAACGGTTCGCAGTTCTTCCTCAACTACGGCGATTCCATCCTGCCTCCGATGTACACCTACTTTGGCCAGATCAACCAGGAGGGCCTTGACACCCTCGACGCGATCGCCGAGAAGGGTACTCAGGACGGTGGCCAGGACGGCGCGCCCGCCGAAGAGGTCAAGATCAATTCCGCTACTGTCAAGTAGCGCGCGCGATACCTTCTGGTATCGTTGCTCGTGCCGCCAGACACTCTTGAGCGCACCCGACATGACACAAAACGCACGTGATCAGTTCATTTAAAGTTCATCTTGCGTTGCGAGAACATTGAAGAAATGCCGGGAAAACTGTTGCGTACCCTTTGGTGTCTGGCTAAGGTAATCAACGTTCAATCGAAGATCTCCGAAAGATAGGGAATCAGATGCAGTTCCGCAAGGGCCTCCTCGCCGCCGCAACCGCAGCAGCTGTCATGTCCACCGGCGCAGTTGCAGCTACCGCTGACACCACGGTCACCACCCGCACCACCACCCCGACGGCGACCGCCAAGGCTGAGCCGACCGAAACCACCAAGGCCGAGCCGACCAAGACCACCGAGTCGAAGCCGACCACGACCTCCAAGCCGTCCAACGGCCCGAAGGTCAACACCGGCGACAACAACAAGAAGGACGAGGGTTCCTCCGTCAAGGACATGTCCCCGTCCGAGATCCGCGACTGGATCGCAGTGTTCACCGCCGTCATCGGCGCTCTGGGCACCCTGTTCGCGTTCCTGGACAAGTACCTGCGCGCGTAATTGCGGAGTCACCGCGCACCCTTGGGCGCGTGAGCACAGCCCGGCCCCTGCGGCCGGGCTTTTTGCTTGCGATGCTCTGCCCTGCCCGCCGACTCAACGAGTGCCTCGCTCGGCGTCATGAGCGGGTTTGACCTACTTGACGAGAATCGGGTGACGAAGACGTCGCGGTCCCTTTTTCTCGCATCTTCGTCAACCCAATCTCGTCAAGTAGGCGCTGATTGGGTGGTAGAGCCTGTTGGAGGCCCAGGGCATCGCTGCTGCCGCCCCAGGATCGAGCGTTCTTCTGGGACTGAGCGTGCCATCCTCCGAAAGCGCCGCCCCTCTCAGAACATCGAGAGAAGGACGGCGCCGCTGCGGCAGGTTGGGTCCCCTACGGGGAGGCTGCTAGGAAAGCTTTGCGATCGGGCCAAGCACCTGGTCGATCGGACCAGCGAAGACGACGGCCAGCAGGCCGAGGAGGGCGAGCACACCTGCAACGGCGCCCATGATGGTGCCCAGGTTTGCGGTGCTGCCGTCCTGCGCACCCTGCTCGTCGCCCGGCGTCGGCTCCTCGGACGGCTTGGGCTCCTCGGACGGCTTGGGCTCCTCGGACGGCGCAGGCTTCTCGCTCGGCGCCGGCTCCTCGGACGGCTTCGGGTCAGCAGCCGCCACGGTAACCGGAACCGTCAGCTCGGTGCCAGCGTCGGTGGTGATGCTCAGCGTCTGCTCGCCTGCGGCCTCGGCCGGGATGGCGATGTCCACAGTCGCGCGGCCCTGCTCACCCAGGCCGTTGTCCGCCTTGGTGGTGGAGGCGTCGATGTCGGCGGTCGCGGTGGCGTCGCCAAGCGTGACGGTGGCCTGCTTTGCCATCGGCTCGCCCTCGGACGAGTAGTTGAGGGAGGAGAGCTTGATGGAGGCGGTGGTGCCTGCCTTCAGCTCCTCCGGCAGGACCACGCCGACGTCCTTCTGGCCCTTGCGCACGCCAACTTCGTCGGACTTCAGGTAGTCAACGAACGCCTGCAGGTCGTTGTAGCCAACGTTGAGCAGGTCGCGGACGTCGTCCGGGTTCACAAAGTTGTCGCCGCCAGCGAACAGGAAGGAGGAACCTGCAATGCGGTAGTCCTTGTCGTCCTCGAGCGGCTGACCGTCAATGGTTACGGAGGTGATGCGCTCGCCGGCCTCAGCCTCCGGGTTGTAGGTGTAGGCGACGTTGTTGGACAGGCCCATGTCCAGGCGTGGGCGGCCGGACTTCTCGGCGTCCTCCTTGCTCTGCCACTGACGCTCGAGGGCGTCCTTGATGGCCTTGCCGGACAAGGTTGCCACCGAGATGTCGTTGCCAAACGGCTGGACCTGGAAGGCCTCCTGGTAGGTCACGTCGCCGGCCTCGAGGTCCGCGCGGACGCCGCCAGCGTTCATGATGCCCAGGTCGATGTGCTCGTCGAGCGACTTGTCCATCGCGTAACGCGCGGACTCAGCGAGCATGTTGTTCGCGGTGGACTCGGTACCACGGTTCGAGCCGGTGTTCTCTCCGGGGTTGGAGCCACGCAGGTAGGTGTCCTGGACGTTGGCCACGACCTCCTCGCCGAGCTTGCCAGCTTCCGCCTTCGCCTCGTCGACGATCTTCTCCACCTCAGCGTCCGGGGTGATGTCCAGGGTGACCAGGGACTCGGCGTCGTACTGCTCGAACGCCGGCGCCTCGATCTCTCCGGTGGTCTTGTTGTAGGTGAAGTCCAGGTCCGTCACGACCTTGCCGTACTCCCAGGACTGTGCGTTCGGCACCGGGGCGTCGGCGTTGACCGCGTTCACGTGGCTGTCGCCGCCGAACATGAAGTCGACGTACTCCGGGTCCAGCTTCGGCGCGCCGGTCTCGACCGGGTCGTGGATGAGGGCGACGACCACGTCGGCCTTCTTTTCATCCTTCAGCTTCTTCGCTTCCTTGTTCACCTGCTCGGAGGAGTCGGTGAATTTCAGGCCGGCAACATTATCCGGGCTGGACTTGCTCTTGGTCAGGTTGGAGGTGGTGCCCACCAGCGCAACCTTCACGCCGTCAATCTCGACGATCTTCGAGGCCTCCAGGTCGCGGGAGCCGTCCTCCTTGAACACGTTCGCGCCGAGCTGGATGTCACCGGTGCCCGGGTTGATGCGGTCAATCAGGTCCTTGTAGCCCTTATCAAACTCGTGGTTGCCAGCAGCGGAGCCCACGGTGCCAACGGCCTTGACAAAGTCCATGGTGTATTTGTCGTCCGAGATCGCGGAGATGAACGCCGAGCCGCCCTGGTTGTCTCCCGAGCTGGTGACGATGGTGTTGGCGTTCTTGTCTCGCAGGTAGTTGATGATGCCGGCGATGTTTGCGGCACCCATCTCGTCACCCTTCTTCGGGGTGACCTCGCCCGTTTCCTTGTCCGTGGACAGGTTCGCCTCGAGGCGGCCGTGGAAGTCGGTGAAGTTAGCGATGCTAATCTGCACCTTCTCATCGTCCGCTGCAAAAGCCGGGACAGCGGTGACCACCAGCGCGGTCGACGTGGTTGCGGCGATCAGCGCGCCGGCGCGACGGAAAGAAAACACTTGGAACTCCTCTGCGTGTGGAATAGGGGTCTCATTGTTTTCTAGCGCGAAATCAGCTCGCTCGCAGCACAACGTACGTACTGTGACAGGCCGACCTTGAGATTCAAGGCGGACGTCGCCAACAATTCACCCGCTGTTCAACTTCGGCACGCAGAGCGTGCTTTACGACGTCACCCTGTAGATGTCGTAGACGCCCTCCACGTTCCGCAACTGATTCATCAGCGCGCCCAGCTGCTTCGTGTCGGACACCTCGATGGTGAACCGTACGTTAGCGATCCGGTCGTCCGAAGCCTGGGAAGACAGCGCCAAGATCGGGAGGTTCTGGTCCGTCATGACGCCGGTGAGCTCTGCGAGCAGCCCGTGGCGGTCCAGTGCCTCGACCTGGAGGGTGGCCAGCGAGGCACCGCCTGCCGTGGTTTTTGTGGACCACGCGACGTCGATAAGCCGCTCCGGCTCCTCACGCAACTTGGCCGCATTGGTGCAGTCGGTGCGGTGGACCGAGACTCCCCCGCCGCGGGTGACAAAGCCGAAGATCTCATCACCTGGCACCGGTTGACAACACTTGGCCAACTTCGCCATGACGTCTGGGCTCCCCTGCACGAGGATACCGCTGGCGGACTCGCGCGACTCCCGCCGCACCAGTTCCGACATCGGGGCGCGGTCCGCGAGCGCATCGACCGCGTCCTCCTCGTTGCCAAACAGGTCGACGAACATTTTGCCCACGTGCTGCGCGGAGACGTGACCGGCTCCGATCGCGGTATACAGGGCGTCCACATCCGGGTAGTGCAGCTGCTTGGCCACCCTGCGCATCGACTCAGCCGTGAACAGGCGATACATGGGCAGCCCTCCGCGCTGCACCTCCGCAGTCAGCGCGTCGCGCCCGGCCTCCAGGTGCTCCTCGCGGCGCTCCTTGGCAAACCACTGGCGGATCTTCGTCTTCGCGCGCGGCGAGACCACGAAGTCCTGCCAGTCCCGGCTCGGGCCGGCGTTCTGGTCCTTGGAGGTGAAGATCTCTACGCGGTCGCCGGATTCCAGCTCGGTCTCCAAGGCCACGAGTTTGCCGTTGACCTTCGCACCGATGCACCGGTGCCCCACCTCCGTGTGCACAGCGTAGGCGAAGTCGACCGGGGTCGACCCCGCTGGCAGGTTTACCACGTCGCCCTTCGGGGTGAACGCGAACAGCTGCTGGCTGGTCAGGTCGTAGCGCAGCGAATCGAGGAACTCGTCCGGATCGGCCGCCTCCTTCTGCCAATCCAGCAGCTGGCGCATCCACGCCATCTCATCCACTTCGTTCTGGTTGCCCTTGTGGGAGCCCTTCGTCTCCTTGTAGCGCCAGTGCGCGGCGACACCGTACTCGGCGTTGTAGTGCATGTCGTGGGTTCGCACCTGCACCTCGAGCGGGCGACCAGTGTCCGTCATCACCGTGGTATGCAGCGACTGGTACACGCCGAAGCGCGGGTTGGAGATGTAATCCTTGAACCGTCCCGGCATGGCCGAGTACAGGGCGTGGACGACGCCGACCGCGGCGTAGCAATCGTGCACCGTATCCACCAGGACGCGGATGCCAACCAGGTCAAAGATCTCGTTAAACTCGTGGCCTCGCACCACCATCTTCTGGTAGATGGACCAATAGTGCTTCGGGCGCCCCATCACCTCGGCCTCAATCCCGTTCGCCTTGAGCTCGGACTGGATCTGTTCCGTGAGCTCTTGAAGCGCCCGGTCGCGCGAGGGGGCCCGTTCCGCCACGAGGCGGACGATCTCCTCGTACTTCTTTGGGTACAGGATGGCAAAGGCCAGGTCCTCCAGCTCCCACTTCACCGAGGCCATGCCGAGGCGGTGTGCCAACGGCGCGATGACGTCGAGCGTCTCCTTCGCCTTCTTCGCCTGCTTCTCGGGTGGGAGGAAGCGCATCGTGCGCATATTGTGCAGGCGGTCCGCCACCTTAATCACCAGCACGCGCGGGTCCTTCGCCATGGCGACGATCATCTTCCGGATCGTCTCCGCTTCTGCGGCCTTGCCCAGCTCCACCTTGTCCAGCTTGGTCACTCCGTCTACCAGGCGGGCCACCTCCGGACCGAAGTCAGCCGTGAGGTCGTCCAGGGTGTAGTCGGTGTCCTCCACCGTGTCGTGCAGCAGCGCCGCGACCACGGTGGTGGTGTCCATGCCGATCTCGGAGCAGATCGTCGCCACGGCAAGCGGGTGCGTGATGTAGGGGTCGCCGGATTTGCGGAACACGCCCTCGTGCAGGCGCTCGGCGGTCCCATAGGCGCGGTTGAGCAGCTCGACGCTGGCCTTCGGGTGGTATTTCCGGTGAATAGATAGCAGCGGGTCCAGGACCGGGTTAATCTTCGGGCGCCCGCCGCCCGTGAGCGAGCGCGCCAGCCGCGCGGAGACGCTACGCACCGTTTGACCTGAGCGCTTAGAAGTTTTCTCTTGCGACACCGGGGCCTCCCGCCAGACTCTGAACCAGACTGCACACCGAAACGAAACTCAGTGTAAGAGTCTGATTCTAGTCGCTTCAGCGCCCTCCGTCGTCCAAAACCACCAACGGGGCGTCGCCGAGGCGCTCGCGGCCGCCGAGCCCGTCGACTTCGAGCACGACCACGTAGCCGACGACTTTGCCGCCTGCGCGCTCGATGAGGTTGGTGGCAGCCACGAGCGTGCCACCGGTGGCAAGGACATCGTCGACAAGCACGACGCGCTTCCCCTCAAGCTGCATGCCGTCTTCGGGGATCTCGAGCGCCGCGGTGCTGTACTCGGTCTGGTACTCCTGGGTGATCACCGGCGGCGGCAGCTTGCCCTGCTTGCGGATGGCCAGGATGCCAACGCCCATGTCAAAGGCGACAGCGGAGCCGAGCAGGAAACCGCGGGCATCCAAACCGCCGATGAGGTCACCGCCGAGCTGCTTGCTGGCCTCAGCCATTTCGCGGATGACGGCGTTGAGCGCGTCGGCGTCGGCAAGCACCGGGGTGAGATCTTCGAACAACACGCCCTCAGCTGGAAAGTCGGGTACGCGGCGCACCTTATCAGCGAGCGCTTCCTGCGCGGACGAATACTTGTTGTCTGTCTTAGCCATGGGCCGGGGCATCCTCGTTTTCAGAGTGTTGGTACGGAGTGAATTCTGGCAGCGGGAACTATTGCTGCCCACCAGATGACGATGGTATTGCATCCTGCGGCATGATGCGCCATCGGTCCATGTTCCAGCCGATTCCCGCCAGACCGGTGTACGGCACGACGTTGCCCACACCGCGGTTCACAGCGAACGTGCGGGGCTGCGCGGCCAGCGGCACCGAAGGCAGCTGCTCCCACAGCGCGTGCTCCTGGGCGCGCAGGCTGCCCACCTGGTTGCCCTGGTTTGCTGCGGCGGGGTACTCCTTCATCGGGTCGACCGGGCGCAGCAGCGCGTCGACCTCGCCGTCGGTGACAAACTGCATACCCTGTTCGTTGGTGGCAAGGTGCGGCAGATCCGCCAGCGTTTTGCCCTCCCCCGTCACGTCCACGATGTTCACGCCGGCGGGCTCGCAACTGCGGCGCATTGCCTCGACCATCGCGGCCTGGCGGGCATTCGGGTACGGGTACGCCACGCGCACCTCCGTCCCGCTCAAAACGCTCGCTGCGTCGATATTGACGTCCATGAAGGGCGCCGCCACGTCCTCCACGCGGGAGGTGAGCGGATCGTCTTGCTGCAGCACGTGGACCGGGGCGGGCGGAACCTGCACGCCGGCGTGCTCGCTCGAAACGGCCGCCACGCCGCGAGGGTCAAGGCACCGCGACAGTGCTTGCCGGTTCTCCGGAATGGCCCAGACCCCGGTCTCAGGGAAGGTGAGCATCTCGGAGAGCTGCCCGACCACCGTGGAGATGTCGACCTGGTTGTGCTCGGCGTTCACGTCAAACCACTCCGGGTTCGGGTCGTCCAGGTCTGCGACCTTGAGCCCGCCCCCGCGGTACAGCTCGCCGCTGTCCGCGGTGCCAGGCCAGATAACGAGGTGATCGATCGCCGGCCGGTCGCCGTAGTAGTGCTCGTTGGCAATCAGGTTCACTTCTCCCTGAGCGCCGTAGCTCTCAATCACGTACGGGCCAAAAGAAACCTGAAGTTCCGGATCGAATTGCGCAAAGTCGAACCCGTGGTGCCAGATCTGCGCAATCGGGGCGAGCTGTGCGGGATCCTCGGATTGCAGCGCAGCGTTGAGCTCCTCGACGCTCTTCCCCGCTTTCCGCGCTACAGCGTGCGCGGGCAGCACGGTGCCGGCACCGAAGAGGTCCTGCCACCGGTCCCCGCGGCCCTCCTTGAACACCACGGTGAAGGTCTTACTGCCCGAGGTGCAGTCGAGAGACTCGGTGTCGTCGAAAAGCGGAAGGTGCGACCCGAAGATCTCGGGGTGCTGTCCCGCCGTAAACGCGAGGAGGTAGTCGGTGCACGTCACCGGCGTTCCGTCGGAGAAGACGGCGTTGTCCGAGATGGTATAGGTTACGCGGCGCTGCGGGCCTGGGAGGGGCTGCGCACTGATCAGGTCCGTGTTGGGGATCATCTCACCGCCCGGCCCCGGCACGAACACGCCCGGGTACAGACGGCCAGACAGGCGGTGCGCCTGCGTGGACGTGCCCTCGAGGCTGCCGGCGTTGGTGGTGAGGAGCGGACCGGACACCTGGTACCCGAAGTGCTGCTCGTCGAGCTTCCCGTTCGGGTCCTCGTCTCCGCCGCTACACGCCGTGAGCGTCCCCGCCAATAGGCAAGCTGCGCTCAGCGACGCGACCGCGCCTCGGCCCACCTGATGTGCGCGCCGTGTTCCGTCTGCTTTCCGGTGTGTTCTCCCGTGCTGTGGCACTGCGTGACTCCCCTTCTGTCTAGCGCCCCGGCCTCCAGGTCGCGGCCCCGCCCGGCGTGTCGCCGAACGAGTCCGCCCCGGCACCCTTGCCAGCGGCGTCAGCTTCGCCGGAGGTGCGCTGGGAAATGGAGCCGACGGTGCGCTTCCCATGCTCCGCCACAGTGCCCTCAAGGCCCTCAGCGCCCTCAGCACCTTCACCGTGCTCGGCGGTGTCACCGTTGCGGAACGCCTGCACCGACGCGTTGTGGTCGCGGAACGTCTTCCGGCGCTCGATGAAGGTCACCAGCAGCGAGGTCGCCAGGAACAGCGACGAGAACACGCCTTCAATCACACCGATGAGCTGGATGAGCGCCAGGTCGCGCAGCGTACCCACGCCGAGCATCCACACCGCCACGATCATCAGCGCAATAATCGGCAGCGCGGAAATCACGGTGGTGGAGATAGAACGCATCACGGTCTGGTTGATCGCCAGGTTCGCCTGCTCCGCGTAGGTGGACCTGCGCGAATCAAGGATTCCGGAGGTATTCTCCTTCACCTTGTCAAACACGATGACCGTGTCATAAAGAGAGAAGGTGAGCACCGTGAGCAGGCCGATGATCATCGCCGGGGTGACCTCGAGCCCGAAGAGCGCGTAGAAGCCCATAATGAGGACGGCGTCCACCACGAGCGCGGCCAGCGCGGCCAACGCCATCTCGCGCTGCAGGCGCACTGCCACGTACACGGCCGCGGCGATGACGAACACGAGCATTGCCAGCAGCATGCGCTGAGTAATCGTGTCGCCCCACGACTCGGACACGGTTGAGTCACCGATCGCGTTCGCGGTAACGTCGCCCTTCTCGTCCTTCGGCTGGTACTGCTCAAAGATTGCCTGGCGAGCCTGGTCGATCTGCTCCTGGCTCAGGTGCTCGGAATTGATCTCCAGGGTGCGCGCGTCACCAGCGCCGACGATCTGCGTCAGCTCCGGGGTCACCCCGGTGGCGTCAACAAACGTGTCCTCGACTTCCTCGGCGACGAGGTCGCCAGCGGGCATGGACATCTTCGTGCCGCCCTCAAAGTCGATACCCAGGTTGAACCCGCGCGCCAGCATCGCCACGACGGCGACGACCAGCAGGCCGAGGGTGATGGAGTACCAGAGCTTCCGGCGTCCGACGAAGTCGATCGCGCCGTCCTCGGTGTGCAGCCGCTCGCGCCGGTCCAGCTGAGCCGCAGGCGCGGTGTTCGCAATAGAACTCGTCATGGTTACTTCTCCTCAGAGTCGTCGCGAGAGGGGGCCAGTTGCTTATCGACGCTTCCCCCGCCGACCTCAACCACCGTCGACCCTGTCGATTCGGCGGCCTTGGTCCGAGCTGTGTCAGTGTCCTTGTCTGTGTCAGTGTGCTTCTTCCTGTTCGCAGTGGCAAACACCTTGGACATACCGCTGACGGACGGCCTGCCCCAGAACTTACTGCGGGACGCCAGGATGAGCAGCGGCGCGGTGACCAGGAAGGTGACGAGGAGGTCGAACACCGTGGTCAGACCCATGGTGAACGCGAAGCCCTTCACGTCGCCCACAGCCAGGAAGTAGATGATCACCGCACCGATGAGGGTGACCATGTTGCCGGTCACCACGGTCTCCTTTGCGCGGTCCCAGCCGGACGCCGTGGCGGAGCGGAACGTCTTGCCCTTGCGGACCTCATCCTTGATGCGCTCGTAGATCACCACGAAGGAGTCGGCCGTCGTACCGATACCGATGATCAGACCGGCGATGCCGGACAGGTCCAGCGAGTAGCCGATCCAGCGACCGAGCAGCACCAGGGACCCATAGACCAGGACGCCGGAGACCGCCAGGGTGGCCAGCGAAATCAGGCCGTACAGGCGGTAGTACGCAAACACGAACAGGGCGACCAGTGCCAAGCCAACCAGGCCGGCGTACAGGCCCGCCTTGAGCGAGGCCAGGCCGAGTGACGGCGGGACGGTCAGCGCGGTGCCGCCCGGCTCGCCGTTTTCACCGGCAAAGGACAGCGGCAGCGCACCGTAGCGGAGGTTGTTGGCCAGCCCCTCGGCCTCTTCCTGCGTGAAGTCGCCGGTGATGGCGGTGGCGGAGCCGACCGGGGTCGCGCCCTGGATCTGCGGTGCGGAGATGACCTGGGAGTCCAGGGTGATGGCGATCTGCTTGCCAATCATCTCGCTGGTCAGTGCAGCCCAGGTAGAAGAGCCATTGACGTCGCCGTTCTGGCTAAACGCAAAGCTGATCTCCATCTGCGAGCTCTGCGGGTTGTAGCCGCCGGTAATCGGGCGGGCGGTGTCGATCTGCTCGCCGGTCAGGCGCGGACCGTCTTCCTCGGTCACGCCCTCAAGCAGCGGTACCTCGCCGAGGAGCAGCGGCTGGCGCGTCGAGGAATCGCAGGCGACCAGGGGGCGGTCCTCTGCGTCGGTACCCGCGAGCGGGTCGACTTCCTGGGTGGCGCACTTCTGCGACAGGAGGATGTAGGAAGCGAACTGCTTCGTCGGGTCGTCGGACTGGCGGGACTCGCGGAGCATCTCCGTCACCTCGGAGCGGCGGTCCGCAGCCTCAACCGGCCCCTCGGGCTCGGGCAGCGGATCGGCTTCGATCTTCGGCGTATTCGGGTTCGGCTGGCCGTCCTGGCCGCCCATCGACTGGTCGAGGAGCCCTTGCGCCTCGTCCTTCGTCATCACGCCGTACTTGACCCACTGGTTTGCCATGTCCAACACTGCCGGGCCAATTGCGGCGGCATCTGGGGACGGCATCTCCTCCACAGGGCGGAACAGCAGCTGGGAGGTCTGGCCGATGTTGCGGACCTCGGAGGTGTCGTCGCCGGCGGCGGTGATGACGATCGTGTTGCCGTCCACCACGACGGTCGCGCCGGAGACGCCCATGCCGTTGACGCGGTTCTCCAGGATACGGCGGGCGTCGTTAAGCTGCTCGCGCGTTGGCTCCTCACCCTGCGGAACGAGGGTGACTCGGGTACCGCCCTGCAGGTCAATGCCGAGCTTCGGCGATGCCGACTTGTCGCCGGTAAAGAAGACTAATGCGTACACGCCGATGACGATGAGCAAAAACAGCGCCAGGGCTTTGCCTGGCCACGTACGTTTTGATCTCATTTCGCCGGAACGCCGAGTGTTTGAGGACACTGAGCTGACTCCTCTGCTGTTCTTTGATCTTTGCTGCCCAGGGCACCCGAGACGGGTGTCCGGCACTTGCACAACGGATTATGCTACGGCATGAGGGCAAAAAATTGGTGCCCGACCCCTCCCCCGGTATTTGGGAGGCGTCGGGCTGGGCGCCAGGTGCGCTGGCTATTCGGCGTCGGCCGGCACGTCTGCCTGGGTGGAACCCTGCGGGTCCACGCGCTTCATCACGCCCGCGGTTTCCATCGTGGCCACGACGTTCGGGGCCAGCTCCACCTGCAGCGTCTCGCCGTCGTTCTCCACCACGGTGCAGTGGAAACCGGCGACGTTGACAATCCGGTCGCCGGGAGCAATCGAGCGTTGCATCTCCTGCATCTGGCGTTGACGCTTCTTCTGGCTGCGCATCATCAGCAGCGACGGGAGCAAGAAGATGGCCAGGACGATGAGGATGTAAACAATTTCCATGCGCCCATTGTTTCATAGGCCGCAGGTGTGCCTACGAGAGGTTGAGCTGGCCCGGCGCTTCCGGAGGCGGCGTGATGCCCAGGTGCTGCCAAGCTGCCGCCGTGGCGACGCGGCCGCGGCCCGTCCGCGCCATCAACCCAGCGCGCACGAGGTAGGGCTCGCAGACCTCCTCGACGGTCGACGGCTCCTCGCCGACCGCGATGGCCAAGGTGTTCACACCCACCGGCCCACCACCGTGGCCACGGATGAGCGAGTCCAGCACGGCACGGTCGAGGCGGTCAAGGCCACGCTCGTCCACGTCAAACACCGCCAGCGCCGCCTGCGCGGCCGCGAGGTCCACGTGGCCGTCGCCGTTCACATCGGCCCAGTCCCGCACGCGGCGCAGGAGGCGGTTGGCAATACGCGGCGTGCCGCGCGAGCGCGAGGCGATCTCCACCGCCGCGTCCTCGTCGATGCTCACTCCCAAAATGGAGGACGCGCGGGTGACCACCTTGGTCAGGTCCTCGGCGTCGTAGAACTCCATTTGCGCGGTAAACCCGAAGCGGTCGCGCAGCGGTCCGGTGAGCATTCCGGCGCGAGTCGTCGCGCCGACGAGGGTAAACGGCGGGATCTCCAGGGGGATCGACGTGGCGCCGGGGCCCTTGCCGACGATCACGTCAATCCGGAAATCCTCCATCGCCATATAGAGCATCTCCTCGGCCGGGCGGGCGATCCGGTGGATCTCGTCAATGAAGAGGACGTCGCCCTCCATGAGGTTGGACAGCATCGCCGCCAGATCGCCCGCGCGCTCCAGTGCTGGGCCGGAGGTCATGCGCAGCGAGGTCCCCAGTTCCTGCGCGATGATCATGGCCATCGTCGTCTTCCCCAGGCCCGGCGGGCCGGATAGCAGAATGTGGTCCGGGGTGACGTCCCTGCTGCGTGCCCCGGCGAGGACCAGGCCCAGCTGCTCACGGACCTTCGGTTGGCCGATGAACTCGCTGATGGATTTCGGGCGCAACGACTTTTCGGCGTCACGCTCTTCGGGTTGCGAAGTGGCGTCGATAAGCGAATTGCCCGGGCGCGCCATGCTATCCGGGAGGGAAAATTCGGTCTTTTCTACATCTGACATTGGGGCCTCACTTCTTGCCCAGCTGGGTCAGGGCCGCGCGCAGGAGCGCGGAGCTGGCCGCGTCCGGCTGCTCTGCCGCGATCGCGTCGACGACCGGGCGGGCGCTGCGCTCCGGGAATCCGAGTCCAACGAGCGCCTCGACGACCTGCTCCGTGGCGAACGAGGTTGTGGCGGCGGGGGCGGGTGCCTCCTGCTCGGGAGCAGCAAGGGTGGCAACTTTGTCCTTGAGCTCGAGCACGATGCGGTCCGCCATCTTCTTCCCCACGCCGGGAATCGTTTGGATGCGCTTGGCGTTTTGCTCCGCGATGTGGGTGGCCAACTCAGCGGGGCTGAAGACGGAAAGCGCGGCGAGCGCCAACTTGGGCCCGAGTCCCGTGACGCTTTGCATGCGGTGGAACATCTCTCGCGCGTCGTCGTCAGCGAAGCCGTAGAGCGTCACGCCGTCGTCTTTGACCACCATGGAGGTGAGCACGCGGCGCTGCTCGCCGCGGGTCAGCGCAGCCAGCGTGGGTGGGCTTGCCAAGAAGCGGTAGCCGACGCCGGCGCACTCGATGACCGCGTGGTCCAACCCGATCGAGATGACCTCGCCGTTGAGGGAATCAATCATGCCTTCTCCTTTGTCCTTGTGCGCTGCGCCTGGGCCAGCCGCTCAGCGTGCGCGCTCCGTGCGAGCAGCGGGGCCCGCCAGCAGTGGCACACCGCGATGGCCAGCGCGTCCGCCGCGTCCGCGGGCTTCGGCGGCTCCGAAAGCCCAAGGATACGGGTAATCATTACCGTCATTTGCTTTTTGTCCGCGCGTCCGTTGCCGGAAATGGCCTTCTTCACCTCGGACGGGGTGTACATATGCACGGCGATGCCACGCTCCGCCGCCGCGAGGACGAGGACACCGACCGCGTGGGCGGTGTGCATGACGGTGGAGACGTTGCCGCGCTCAAAAATACGTTCCATGGCGATCACGTCTGGGCGGTACTCGTCCATCCACTCCGAGACCGCGCGCGACAGGCGCAGCAGGCGCTCGGAGAGGTCCGCGTCGGACGGGGTGCGCACCACTCCTACCGAGATGGGAAAGATCTGGCGACCTCGCCCGGCCTGCACCACGGAAAGGCCGCACCGGGTCAGGCCTGGGTCAATCCCCATGACGCGGAGCCCCTCGAGCTGCATTCCAACCTCCCACGAGCAATGAACCATCTAACACAAATGTTCTACCACAGGGCGTCGATAAGCGCGAAAGCCCCGCCGGGCACCCGTACGAGTCGGGCGCGCGGCGGGGCTGCGCTGCGGAGGCTAGTCGTCCAGCTGGGCGGCGACCTCGTCGGAGATATTCATGTTGGTGTACACGTTCTGCACGTCGTCCGAATCCTCGAGCGCATCGATGAGATTGAGGGTCTTCTTCGCGGCGGCGACGTCGGCGTCGACCTCGATGTCTGCGCGGAAGTCCTGATCCGCGCCTTCGACCTCGATGCCCTCAGCCTTGAGCGCGTCGCGCACGGCCTGCGTATCGGAGGGTTCGCAAACGACCTCAAACTCCTCACCCAGGTCGTTGACTTCCTCGGCGCCAGCGTCGAGCACAGCCATGAGCACATCGTCCTCGGTCAGCTCGCCCTTCTTCATGGTGACGATGCCGGTGCGCTTGAACATGTAAGCAACGGAGCCGGAATCGCCCATGTTGCCGCCGTTCTTGGTCATCGCGGTACGGACCTCAGTAGCCGCGCGGTTGCGGTTGTCGGTCAAGCACTCGATGAGCAGCGCGATGCCGTTCGGGCCGTAGCCCTCGTACATCACAGACTCCCAGTTCGCGCCGCCAGCTTCCTCACCGGAGCCGCGCTTGCGGGCGCGCTCGATGTTGTCGCCCGGCACCGAGGCCTTCTTGGCCTTCTTGATCATGTCATCGAGCGTTGGGTTGCCTGCAGGATCGCCGCCGCCCGTACGAGCGGCCACCTCGATGTCCTTGATCAACTTCGCCCACAGCTTGGAACGCTTCGCGTCGTTCGCAGCCTTCTTGTGCTTGGTAGTAGCCCACTTTGAGTGGCCCGACATCTGGCACCCCTTTTTCGTCGCGAGTAGATGAACTTGGCTTAGTATACGTGTCTCCCGCTCACCCCGTTCCGGGGGCCTGCTTGGGGCGCTACTTTGGTTCCGGGCGAGGATCCCGCTCGGGCACGGCGTGGGCGCCCTCGCGAAGGTTGCGCGTCAGCCCCTCCTGCACCACCACGGCGACCAGGCGCCCCTGCTGGTCGAAGATGCGGCCGTGGGTCAAGGCCCGGCCGGCGTGCGCAGACGGCGAGATCTGGTCGTAGAGCAGCCACTCGTCGGCCCGGAACGGACGCAGGAACCACACCGCGTGGTCCAGCGAGGCCAGCTGGACCTGGTGGCCGGGGTGCGCGGCGAGCGCCGAGTGCAGCAGCGTCATGTCTGACATATAGGTCAGCGTGCACGCGTGGAACGTGTCCTCGTCCGGCAACCTCCTCGTCGATCGGAACCACACCACCTGTTGGCTCGTGGTGTATTGGTTCGGCGAGTACATCTCCGGCGGCACCACGCGGATGTCCCACTCGTTGAGGTCGTGGCGCGACCCTGGCCCAAGGTTGGGCACTGTCGCCTCGGCGGGCAGCTCGTCCGGCGCGGGAACCGCTCGCATCTCGTCCGAGTGCTCCGGGCCTTCATCGCCGGCGCGGTGGAAGCTGGCTTGCATGGAGAAGAGCACTTCCCCGCCCTGGAGTGCCTCGACGGTGCGGGTGGCAAAACTGCGGCCGTCGCGCGGGCGGCCGACGCGATACTCGGTTTCCGCGTTCGCGTCCCCGGGGCGCAGGAAGTATCCGTGCAGCGAGTGGACCTTTTTACCCTCCACTGTGCGCGTGGCGGCCACGAGCGCTTGACCAGCGACGTGTCCTCCAAACGTGCGGACGAAATGGTCCGAGTGCATTGCCGCACCGCGGAAGGTGTCTGGCTCGTTTCCGTCACATCGCTCAAGATCCAGGATGCGCTGGATGTAGGTCGGGGACTCCGAAAGGTTCGAAAGTGTAGCGCTCATGTGACACGACCTTACGCATTTCGCGCGGGGGCGGGGCCCTCCAGCTCGGTCATCGTTGCGTATTCCGGCAGTGCCGCGGTACCGCCGAGGTGCAGCGCGCGCACAAGTGGACGCAGCCGCAACGCCCGCGTGTCTGACACCGCCTCGTTGTAAAAACGCAGCGCGAGGAAGACGCGGGTCTCCGCGTCACGGAGGGAGTGTGCAACCTCCGGTGCGCTCCCCGCGCACTCTTTCTGCACGCGCGTGAGCGCCACGGACAGCGCGTCCTCCCGCCGGAGACGGTGTGCAATGTCTCGCGGGTCCAGCCGCACTTCCTCCGTTGCCCGCGCCTGATCGCGCAGCGCGGGCAGTGTCGCCGCGACGACAGCGCACCGCCTGTCGAGCGCCGCCTGCAGCGCGTCACGGGTGCGGTCCACCCTCATGTGCAACCGGTCAAGCCGCTGCGCCGTGAAGTACGCCCAGGCAAGGAACGCGGTGACCGCCACCGCAGCGCACACTGCTAGCCAGGTCATCGCACCGACACCTTCTCTGCCGCCCCGGGCCCGACCGGCGCCACCGTCTCGTAGACCGCCATGATCCGATCGGCCACGGTAGCCCAGTCGTACTCGCGGGCTCGCTGCGTGCCGCGCGCAACCAACTGCCTGCGCAGCTGCGGGTTTGCAACGAGCGCGCGAAGGCAGTCTGCGAGCGCGTCCTCGTCGCCGACGGGAAACAGCACCCCTGCGGGGTGCGCAGTATCAGCGCCGCACACGCGCGCGAATGCCTCCAAGTCACTCGCCACCACGGCGCAGCCGGCGGCCATCGCCTCTACCAGCACGATGCCGAAGGACTCCCCGCCCGTGTTTGGCGCGACGAAAATGTCCGCGCGCCCGAGGATCGCCGCCTTTTCCGCGTCGCTCACCGCGCCGACGAACCGCACCCCCGGCACCGGCCGGTGGTGCCCCGCACCCATCACCGTCACCCGTACCGGAAGACCAAGCTTTTCCACACCACCCAAAAAGGTCCCCAACCCCTTCCTCGGTTCATCCAGCCTGCCCAGAAACACGATTTCCATCGCGTCCGTGTGGGCGTTGGCCTTCCACCTGTCCGCCGATTCTCGCGCTCCACGGAACAGCGCCGTATCCACCCCGTTCGGGATGACAATCGGGTCCGTCCCCACTTGCTCCACTTGCCAGCGCCTCGCAAGCTCGCTCACCGCGATCCCGCCGCGGATCTTCTCCAAATTTCCGCGCAGCATGGGCAGCGCGAACCTCAGCGCGTAGGAGCTACGGGCGGACGCGTGGTAGGTCGCAACAATTGGCCCCCGCGCCAGTCGGGTCGCCACCATGGAGTAGCTGGGAGAGTTCGGTTCGTGCACGTGCAGGACGTCGAAGTTGCCGTTCCGCAGGAATTCTCGGGTCACTCGGCTCACCTGCGGCCCGAAGGCGATGCGCGCCACCGAACCGTTGTAGCGCAGGGGTACCGCAAGCCCGCCGCGCCTCACCCATGTTGGCAGTGGAGTGCTCGCCGACGCCGGCCCCAGCACCCGCACGTCGTGCCCGCGGGCGCGGAAGACGCGCGCGAGATCGAGCACGTGCGACTGCACCCCGCCGGGCTTGTCAAAGGAATAAGGGCAAACCATGCCAATGCGCACTTACGCCTCCCCGCCCTGTGCAATAGGCTCCCGCCGCGGGTGTGCCTGCTTGCGCCACGCCGCATCCGCGGGCCAAATGGGCTGCAGCGCATGCCAATCCCGCGGGTGCTGAGCGATGTTCGCGGCGAATACGTCCGCGACCCGCTGCGCGGTGACCGCGAGCCCCTCCTGGCCGGCGCCCGGCGTCGCCTCCGGCACCTCAATGCCGGTGACGCTGAACCCCCATCGCGGCAGCGTCGGGTCTCGCTCGAACCACGAGTGGGCGACACACAGCGCTGCCCCCGTCTCCTGGGCGAGCTTCGCCGGCCCCGCGGGGATGGTGGTTTCCTCGCCGAAAAAGTTCACTGCGATGCCCTTCCCGGTAAGGTCGCGCTCGCCCATGAGGCAGACGATCCCGTTCCCGCGGAGGACCTCTTTCAGCCGTGCGAACGGAGGGCGCTGCCCGCCGGTGAGCGGGAGGACCTCAAAGCCGAGCTGCTCCCGAAAGTCCACGAACGCATCAAACAAGGCCTCCGGCTTGACCCGTTCAGCGACAGTCGTGAATCCCCCGTAGCGCTGCGCTAACCACATGCCGGCCATGTCCCAGTTCCCAGTGTGGGGCAGGGTGAGGATCAAGCCGTGGCCCTTGTCCAGAGAAGCGTCGATAAGCGCCCGCCCCTGCACGCCTGCATCGAGCTCGGCGAGCAGCCCGGGCTGTCCGGCGAGCTGCGGCAAGCGGAACGCCCCGTGCCAATAGCGCGCGTAGGAACGCATCGCATCGCGTACGAGCTCGCGCGTCACGCGCTCGGGGCCGACGACGCGGGTGAGGTTGCGGCGGAGCATCTCCGGCCCCGCCCCGTTGCCGGACGCCCAATCGGCGCCCCGCGCGAACACCCGGCCAGTGACGGATTCGGGCAGCCGTCCCACGAGCTTCCAACCGGCGAGGTACCCCGCCGTCACCGGGTCGAGTACTGCCATCTACGCCCCCGCGGGTGGTGCCAGCTTGCCGTCGGACTTGGGGTCGCGCGCCGCGTACAGCAGGCGCTGGCCCACCGTGAATACGGAGCCGACGAGGAGGACCCACAGCGACACCTCGATGGCGTGGTGCACGCCGAAGCCCTCGAGGAAAAGCCCCGCCAGGGCGATGATGAGCCGTTCGGGGCGCTCGATGAGCCCACCGACGATGCGCAGCCCGCCGGCCTCTCCGCGCGCCTTGACGTAACTAATCACCTGCGAGAGCACCAGCACGGCAAGGCAGACGGCCACATTGTACGGCTGCGCGTTGTCCACGTAGATGAGCCACATGGCGATGGCGGCGAAGAGCGCACCGTCCGTGATGCGGTCGCAGCTGGCGTCCAGCGTCGCCCCGAACGCGGTGCCCCCGCCGCGCAGTCGCGCCATCGTGCCGTCGACCATGTCGAACGCGGCGAAGAAGATAGACAGCAACGCAGCCCAAACGAGGTGGCCGGCGGGGATGAGCACAACGGAGGCGAGCACGGTCGCCGCGGTGCCCACAAGCGTGGTGACGTTTGGGGTCATCCCGACCTTGAGCAGCGCCTTGGCAACCGGTTTGACCACCACGGCAGCGGGTTTACGCCCGTGGACGCTCAGCATCGTCGCCTCCTTCCGGCGCCTCGGCGGAGTCGGTGTCGCGCTCGAGCGCCACCCAGGCGTCCGCGAGGACTGCGCGCGTCTCGCGCAGCAGCTGCGGCAGCACCTTCGTCCCGCCGATCACAGTCATAAAGTTCGAGTCTCCCGCCCACCGCGGAACCACGTGCAGGTGCAGGTGATCGCTCACCGATCCGCCCGCCGCCTTGCCCAAGTTCAGGCCCACGTTGATGGACTCCGGGTTGGACACAGACTTGAGCGTGCGGATGGCGCGCTTGGCAAACACCATGAGCTCCGCAGTTTCCGTGTCGGTCAGCGCCTCAAGCGCCGCAACCTTGCGGTACGGCACCACCATCAGGTGGCCCGCGTTATAGGGGTAGAGGTTGAGCAGCGCGTAGACGGTTTCACCACGTGCGATGATCAGCCCGTCCTCGTCGCTCCCCTTCGGGATCTCCACGAAGGGGTCCGCGCTGCGCTCCGGCATCGCTGCAATGTAGTTGGACCGGTACGGGGCCCAAAGTCGCTGCAGCCGGTCCGCGTCGCCGGCTCCCGAGTCCACGTAGTCGCGCGGGCTCGAGCTTGCCGACGCCACGTCGTCCCTACCCTCGGCGCGCTGCAATGGCTTCCTCGCTCGGCTGCGCATTGAGCTTCTCAGCAACCCAGTTGGTAATCAGCTCGACGGCCTCGTCCACCGGCACGCCGTTGACCTGGGTGCCGTCCAGGAAGCGGAAGCTGACCGCGCCGGCCTCCACGTCCCGTGCGCCAGCGAGCAGCATGAAGGGCACCTTTCCGGTGGTGTGGGTGCGGATCTTCTTCTGCATGCGGTCGTCGGAGTGGTCGACCTCAGCCCGGATCCCGGACTCGCGCAGCTTGCTCACGATGCCCTCGAGGTGGTCCGCAAACTCGTCGGCCACGGGAATGCCCACCACCTGGTGCGGTGCGAGCCAGGCGGGGAACGCACCGGCGTAGTGCTCGAGCAGCACGCCGAAGAAGCGCTCGATGGAGCCGAAGAGCGCGCGGTGGATCATCACCGGGCGGGTCTTAGCGCCGTCCGGGCCCGTGTACTCCAGGTTGAAGCGCTCCGGCAGGTTGAAGTCCAGCTGCACGGTGGACATCTGCCAGGTGCGGCCGATGGCGTCGCGCGCCTGCACGGAGATCTTCGGGCCGTAGAAGGCCGCGCCCGCCGGGTCCGGAACGAGCTCCAGGCCAGACTTCTCCGCCACGGAGCGCAGGATGTTGGTGGAGCGATCCCAGATGTCGTCGTCGCCGATGTACTTCTCCGGGTCCTTGGTGGACAACTCCAGGTAGAAGTCATCAAGGCCGTAGTCCTTGAGCAGCGAGATAATGAACTCCAGGACGCTGGTCAGCTCCTCTTCCAGCTGGTCCTCGGTGCAGTAGATGTGGGCGTCATCCTGCGTGAAGCCGCGCGCACGGGTCAGGCCGTGGACCACGCCGGACTTCTCGTAGCGGTAGACGGTGCCGAACTCGAACAGGCGCAGCGGCAGCTCGCGGTAGGAACGGCCGCGGGAGTCGAAGATGAGGTTATGCATCGGGCAGTTCATCGGCTTGACGTAGTAGTCAACGGCCTGCTTGGTCACATTGCCATCCTCGTCGACTTCGCCGTCGAGCTGCATCGGCGGGAACATGCCATCCGCATACCAGTCCAGGTGGCCCGACTTCTTGAACAAGTCGCCCTTGGTCACGTGCGGGGTGTTTACAAAGGAGTAACCGGCCTTCAGGTGGCGCTGGCGCGAGTGCTCTTCCATCACCATGCGGACGATGCCGCCGTCCGGGTGGAACACCGGCAGGCCGGAGCCGACCTCGTCGGGGAAGGAGAACAGGTCCATCTCGTTGCCCAGGCGGCGGTGATCACGTTTCTCCGCCTCCTCCAGCATGGTCATGTACTCGGCCAGCTTCTCCTTGGACTCCCAGGCGGTACCGTAGACACGCTGCAGGCCAGCGTTCTTCTGGTCGCCGCGCCAGTACGCCGCAGACGAGCGGGTGAGCGCGAAGGCCGGGATGTACTTGGTGGTGGGCACGTGCGGGCCGCGGCAGAGGTCAAACCACTCGACGTCGCCCGTGCGCGGGTTGACGTTGTCGTAGTGCGTCAGCTCGCCCGCCCCGACCTCGGTCGCCTCGTCCGAATCCGGGTCAACGTTGCCCTTGTCCTGGATCAGCTCGAGCTTGTAGGGCTCGTTCGCGAGCTTTTCCGACGCCACGTCAGTGGACTCGTACACCCCGCGGACAAACTTCTGGCCCTGCTTGATGATCTTCTTCATCCGCTTTTCCAGCTTCTTCAGGTCCTCCGGCGTAAAGGGCTCGGCAACGTCGAAGTCGTAGTAGAAGCCGTCATTGATCGCCGGACCGATGCCCAGCTTGGTGCCCGGAAACTCCGCCTGCACGGCCTGCGCGAGCACGTGCGCGCAAGAGTGGCGGATCACCGAGCGGCCCAGCTCCGTGTTGGCGGGGACCGGCGTGAAGGTGGCGGTTTCGGACGGAACGTGCGAGAGGTCCTTGAGCTCCCCCGCCTCGTCCTGGACAACAACGATGGCGTTGTCGCCCTTGTTGGGCAGGTCTAGCTCGCGCATTGCGGCACCGACCGGGGTCCCAGCGGGGACCTCGAAGGGGGCGAACTCTACCTGTACATTCTCATCGGCCTCATCGGCTACGTCGGTTACATCGGTGGCCATTGGCGCTCCTTTGCGCGTCAAAGGGGTCCGCCATACCTGGACGCACCCCACGTGTTTGTTCCGTCCTGTGCCGGGCGCAGCGGGCCCGGCACATCGTTGGTAATACTACCCCGCCGGGGTTGGTTGGACTGGGTGGGTGGGGTGCAAGTGGGCGTCGATAAGCAAACTAGCCCTGGAGCAGGCCCTGGCCCCAGTACTCGCCCGCCGCCGTGCCGCGCGGGATGAAGTAGACGGCAGAGCCGATGTGGGTGATCCACTCGTTGAGGCGGTCCGCCTCATTGAGGTGAGTGAGCAGCGGGGTGAAGCTCGCGTCCGGGTCCTGCTGGTAGGCCATGAAGATAAGGCCGACGTTGGAAAGCTCGGTCGCACCCGGCTCCGGCGGCAGGCTGTAGTTGTATGGGCGGCGCAGAATCTTGGCGCCGGTGGCGCGGGCGCGGGCCATGTGCGAGTTCGGGTCGATCACCGGCAGCCCGTAGGCGTCGCGGGCCTGAAGGTCGGGATCGGTGAACTCGTCGCCACCGGTAAGCGGTGCGCCCGTGGCCAGAGTGCGGCCGACGACCTCTTCGCGAGAGCGGCGGTCCAGCAGCTCCCAGGTGTCAAGGTGCATCGCGATCCTGCGCACCACCAGCGAGGTCCCACCTGCCAGCGGGCCTTCGTTGATCCACACCTGCTGCGCGAAATCCTCGTCGGTGCGCGGGTTCACGGTGCCGTCGACCTGGCCGAAGAGGTTGCGCGGGGTCTCGCCTTCCGGCGTTGCCCCGTGCGCGTTGACAAACCCTTGCTGCACCCAGGCGGTACGCACGTAATCTACGCCGGCGCGCGTCATGTGCCGCATCGCCCACGCGCCCATCACCGGGTCGTCGCAGCAGATCTGGAGCACCAGATCAGTCTGCCCCCACTGTGGGTCGAGCTGATCGCGAGATAGCGCGGGGATGCCGTGAATCCATGCGGGCGCGACATGCGGCGCCGCGACCTGGAAGATCCGCGGACCAAACCCGCAGGTGATGGTGAGGTTCGCCGGCCACGTGGTGAGCTCCGGCTCGAGGCTTCCCAGCGGGTTTTGCCCCGCGGTCAGCCGCCGCGCGTCCTCCGTCCACAGGCGCATGAGCCGCACGATTGCCTTTGCGTCCACGCCTTGGTTCAAGCGGAAACCGATGAGGTTCAGGCTCGCCTGCGCGGGCTGTTGCACGCCTGCCTGGTGCGCGCCGTCGAAGGCAATGGAGGCGCTGCGCAGCGGGGGCTCCTGCGGCGCGGCCCCCGGTTGTTCGGCGCAGGAGGAGAGCATGCCTATCGACGCCACACCGACCCCTCCCGCACCAGCCACCAACAACCCGCGCCGCGAAACCTCCATCGTCGTGCCTGCCCCTTCTTGCCTAGTGACTGTCCGCGTGCTCGTGGGCGGTCATCTCGCCGCCGTCGCCGTACTCCTCACCACCGGGCAGCATGGAGCGCACGGCCACGCCTTGGACAACGATGCCCTGCTCGCCGCCCTCCGCGTCGGACGTTTCAAAGAACACGTCCACGGTGTCACCTGCAGCGATCTCGGGCGCATACCCCATGATCATGAGGTGATCGCCGCCGGGCGCGAGCTCGTCGGACCCGCCGGCCGGAATGGTGATGCCGCCCTCCTTCTGCTGCATCGTCCCGTCGACGGTCTCATGGATCTGGTAGTCCGCCTCCCCCAGCGAGGTGGAGAACCCGGTGATGGTGATGTCGTGGTCCGAGGTGTTGTGGATGGTGCCGAAGACCGCGGTCATGTCCGAGCCCTCGGCGCTATCGGCCGCCGCCTTCGCGCGCACCGTGGCGTCCTCGAGCTTGATGTCGCCCGCGCCCTGCAGTTGCGCCTCGGCGTCATCCGCCATGCTCGGCTCCGTCGCCGCGCTCAACGCCGCAGTTGTGCTTGGCCGCGTCGACTCCTCCTGGTTTGAGGGGCTGCAGCCCGCAACTCCGAGGGCGGTCGCCGCGACAAGCGCGACTACAGCTGTACGCGTGAACTTCATGGTCTGCTCCTTATCGCTTTTCGCTTGTCGACGCCGCGCCGTCATCATTCAACGCACGGAACTTCCGGGACTTCGCCAGCGCGGCGACGGCGGCACCAGCGCAGACGAGCACGCCGAGCAGGATGCCCAGAATGGTCAGCAGGCCCGAATTGCCGCCCTCTTCGTCGGCGGCTTCGGTGTTGTCGGCGTTGTCTGCGGCGTCGGACGCGCCCGGCTCGAAAGTGAAGCTGGACATCCCCTTCGTCGAGTGACCATCGGAGGAAATGATCTGATAGCCGACCGTGTACTCCCCCGGCTCGGCGTTGGTTTCAACCTCGTCGGGGACGTCGATGGTGACAACGCGACCGTCGATCTCCGGCTCGCCGGTAAAGAGCACCTCGCCGTCCGACGCACGGGAAAGCGCTACGGTGTTGAAGCCCTCCTGCGGCTGCCCCGAGAACTCCAGCGAGATGGTGTCGGGGAAAGCTTGGACGGTGGACTCGTTGTCGGGAGTGCCGCTGATCACCGAGTCATGGGCGTAGGCGGTTGGTGCTGCCAGCGCCAACGTTCCGATGACAGCGGCGGCGGCTGTGATGGTGCGTTGCATAAGCTCTCCTTTTGACGTCACGCGAACGTAACGGGTTGTTTACGTTCATGGGAGAGTAGTCGCGCAGAGCTGCCATAAGGTTCCCGGCACCCCAACTTTCGGTTGATATACCCCAATGCGGGGCTAAGGATCCACAGCGTTGCATCAGGATCGTACCCGGTCTCCCCGTCTCCCTGTCTCCCCGACACTGAGGAGATGAAAAAGCACCGGCACACCTTCCCCTTCAGCGGGGATGGTGCCCCAGTGCTGCACTTCGCGGTATTACCCGCGGTTTACAAGGTTTCCTGCGGGTTCAGGATGCCCAGGTTGCTCTGGATCTGAGAGTTTGCACGCTCCAGATCTGCAGAGACGTTCTCTACAAAGTCGGAAACGCCCGCGATGGACATCTGGGCCACAGTGTGTCATCTCCAAATGGCGCGTATAACGCGCCCAGGTCGGTGTGTGAACGACTGGAACTCTAGGAGGTACACTCATGTCCATTTCACCCACCCAAAGGCTTACAAGCGCTAATAAACCCTAAGTATGGATTGGATGCCTTGCTTGTTACAACGAAGGTCGCCTGGTCGGCGATTGGGTTGACGCGGTTGATGCCGATGAAGTTGACCAAGCCACGGTGCACAAACACCCGGAGCTGGCAGCGTATCGCAACAATGCCAGTCACGACGAGCTGTGGTGCTTCGATCACGACTGCTTACCCATGAGTGGAGAAATCGCACCGCACGACGCTGTCGCATGGGGCGAGCGTTATGAAGAACTCGAAGACAGCCAGTGGGAACCATACCTGCGCTGGTGTACCGACGTACTCCACGAAACCACCACGCCACCAGATGCCGAGGAATTCCGCATTGCATGGCGGGGAGAATGGGTAGACTTCAGCGACTTCGCCTGGCAGCAATTCCAAGAACTCGGAGTCACCGACGGCATGACAGAAGAACAAGCGCGTTACTTCAATTTTGAGCAGTGGGCCAGCGATTACGAGATGGACTTCCATGTCCACCCTGCAGCCCGCAGCGGGCACGTTTGGATCTACAACGCCTACGCATAGGAAAATTCCCGCACCATAACGGTGCGGGAATTTTCCTATGCAACGCGTTCACAACGTCGTGGGGAAGTACGCGCCCGAACCATCGATGGGCTCGAGACGAATGCTAGTAGAGCACGGCAGTCATCGGGGAGTTGTTAATTATGGCTGTCTTGGCTTCTAACTCAGCATGTGAAGGGGAAACCTCGATAGGGGAGCTCTTACATCTAATTTTCGTATCATGGAAAATACGATAACTAAATCCAACCGTAACCGTCCCACCATCCCTCACTAACGCTTTGTCTCTTCCCCAGTGACAATTGCTTACGATCCCATCGCACTCAACGCGCGGGAACGTAAAAATCTTGTGGAACCACCAGCTCACCCAAGTTGGTTTGAAAACCGTACGGATTTCACGGCAGTCCACAAAGTTCTCTACGTTTTTATCGTCTTCCAACTCTAGGTACCTTTTCTCAACAGGAATGGTCGAAGCCCTTGTCTTCTCGGCTTCATTGTAGACACCCGCTGAATAATTGTGGGGTTGCCGCAGATTTTCGTTAGCCATATTTTCTCCTAATTACTCGATTGTCATTCTACAGATCCGGCTACAGATCCGGCTGAAAGCTAGGCCGGACCTGCTGATGTGGCGAAGACTGCTGGCGTTTGCGAATCTTCATACTCACCGACTGGTAACGCTCCCGGAGGCGATCAGAAACCAAGTCGTTACGGAACTCGTCAACGATCTCGTCGACCGCTTGAGAGGCCTGACCAAATCCCCCCTGCCAGCCCTTTTCCAGAGCAGCATCGCGCGCACGCCTCGCCTCGGCACGAATTTGCTGCGCCTCGGCATCGACCTGATCGCGCATCTCTTGTGCCTCTTGAAGCAGTTGTTCACGCTTCAGCTGCGCCTGACTGAGCAGACGCTTCACTCCGAAGCAGAACGTGGCCGCAGCGAAGCGTTTCCTGGCCAAGGCCGTCAGATCCAATGCGTCAGCCGGGTATCCCAGAGTGATCAACACTGATAAAGCACCCTCCCTAGCCAGGGCAATCGCCGAGTTGAAGTCAGAGGGAATCTGCCCGCCAACAGTGGAACACCGGCAGGTGAAATACCTCAACAACATCCTGGAAGGCGACCATGGTCGACTGAAGCGGATCCTCGGTCCGAAAGGCGCGTTTAAGAACCGGACATCTGCATATCGGACGTTGAAAGGGATGGAGGCGATGCACTCATTGCGGAAAGGGCAAGGCGCGATGTTTGCCTACGGGCAACCGAACCCGGATGCGGTGATCGTCAACCGGGTCTTCGAGACGGCCTAACAACGCCCATACGCAGCGGCCGTCAGGGAATGAGAAACTGAGTCTTCGCTGATCTCCGCCCAACTTTGCAACAACACCAGGTGGAGACTGCGAGTACGCGCTTGACCCCGCCAACAGTGCCGCCAAGCACCTGCAGGTAATACAAGCGGAGTTGCCTGCCACTTCCCCACTGGCCCGCGACGCCGGCATACTCGCCAAGTTCGTACGCGCAGCACAACGAAATCTGTCTCAACAGCGATCCGAAGATAACCCAGATGAACTTCTAAGCTTAGCCACCAGCCTCAAAGAGAAGCTGAAAGGCTCGCAATTATACGGTTCCCCTGCCGTTAGACAGTTAGATAAAACCTCACGTGAAGAAAATCGGCATGCTCTGTGCTATCCATTTTCACCCCTGCTTTCTACCGGTGCCGGAAACAGTAAGGTGGGCGCCGCGCAGCGTGAAAAACATCCCGACAATCAATGAACCAGCCGCCACTGCGAAACTCAAGGTAGTTGAGTTACTAAACACCACAGCGATAACCGCAGGGCCCATAATTTGCCCCAAGCTGTACCATGTCGTCAGGGAAGCCGCCGCAACTGGGCTCCCCGCTTTGAGACCCGCTTCAATAGTCAGCATCGTTACCCCCATGAAGGTAGCTCCGAACAAAAACGCCGACACAAACAAAAGACCGGGCCCAGAGCTGAAGACTGCCACGACAGCACCAGTAACCTGCAGGAAATAGCATCCAGCAAGCGCTTTGAAGGTTCCCACCCGGTTTGCCGCATACGACCAAAACAACGGGGATGGAGCGGTGGCGCATCCAGCTACCAGCCACGTCGAGGCGGCGGCTGTTTGCCCGAAAACCGGCTGCGCTAGAACCACCAGATATGTACCGATGATGATGTAGCCTGCGCCTTGGAAGAGATATCCAGCAGATAACCACCGCAATGGTTCAAGCGAAGATTCCTGTCCTTGGTCACTTCGTGGCCGAGTAGAAGAATCGGAGCGATTCTCACGTATTGGCCAATTCCATGCAAGAAGCGAAAGTGCTGCACTCACTGCTGCGCAGATAAGCCACAGTGCCCGCCATGAGATAACGCTTCCCCCCATGAGGACAATTCCTCCGGAGATGAGAATGCCTAACCCAACCCCAGCGTAAATTATTCCACCATCATGGGCTCGGCGTTTGACCACGGGAATATTCTGCGTCACCGAGACGAAAACTAGAGCTGAGATGGCACCAGCAAAAAAGCGGACCGCTATTTGCCACCACGGTGAGCCAGAGAAAGCAACCGCCGCCAGAAGCACTGTCGTCAACACAAGGGCTGCCCTGTGTAACCTTCTAGAAATCGGCACCCACCCTCGGGAGGCCGCCAAAGAACCCGCAAAATACCCGGCGTAGTTGGAGGTGGCGATCCACGCGCTGGACTGTCCCGACCAACCCAGGGAACCTACCATCAAAGGCAAAATGGGGGTATAAAAGAATCTACCCAAGCCCATGGCTACTGCTAGGCCGGCGGTACCACGCGACACCAAAAGAGCATCCCGGTGGGTAGTTTCAGTCGCAGCGGAGTGAGCGTCTCCTTCAGGCTTCCCCATTGTTTTCCTCTCGTGCAATGCCCTGGCCGATTTTTGCTCCTTCTACTGCAGCCGGCATTCCAGCCGCCAACACAACATTTTTGACCACTACTGTGTGCCCATCAGAGTCCATGAGAGCGTATGCTCCCTCTTGATCGGAAATAGATAGCACTCGCGTGGGCACTAAGTGAATATCTACATAATCTCGATAGGCAGTAACTACCTGAGAAGCTGCCCAGTGAAGATAAGCACCATAGAGAGCCCTGGATGTATAGGTGTCTGGCCCCGTTTGCAGAGCCTCTTCCAAAAGGACAGGATCTGAGTGTAGGAAGGCAGAGGCATTCTCAGATTTCAGCCATTCGTAAAATGTGGGACCTTCGAGATACCTCCCCTCGATACCGGCGCTGGAATCAGGGAAACCACTGAGCTGAGATGCCACAGTATTCATGAGGAGAGCAGGGGTCTGATAAGGATTCCACACCTTGCCGGATCCGAAGGATGAATCATCAAACCAGACCAGTACGGGTGTTTCTTCTCGATCATTACTGTGCGCCAACCGGTCCAGGGTTCTTTCGATGACCGCCAGCCCTCTCGGCCCCCCGCCCACAACAGCTACCTGGGCAGCCAGAGGAACGGCTCGACCGACGCCTAGAGAAGTAGAATATGGGGTCAGCTCATCAACAATATCGGCCGCGGGTGCCGAATGGGCGCACCCGTAGTTCACTCCCGCCCAAAGGTTAAGGCTTTCTACATCGCCAGCGGAATTAGCATTTGCTCTTAACTCTGAAGTCAAATGGTGAAGTTCCGGATACATCGACGGAGCGGACTGGGAGTACTTTTCAGTAAAAGTATTGGTGATGGTGCGAGCCGGTCTTCCGGTGAACGCCTTAGTAAGGGTGGTCGGTCGACCGCGTAACTCTTTCAGAGCAATCTTGTGGGTCTGTTTCGTCCCCGCCTCATCTGCGAGAAGAAAATGGGTGCCTACCTGTATGGCCCATGCACCCCGGCGTAGGAGTGTGAGGGCTTCTTTTGCAGTCGCGATACCACCTGCAGCAATAACAGGCTTACTTACTTTAGATAAGGCATATTCCAGCAGTTCAAAAGTAGAATGAGCCGATCCCTCACTCTCGGTAGAGAGCACAGTCGCTCGATGGCCTCCAGCTTCTGCCCCCTGAACACATATAGCGTCACACGAGGTGGCTGCAAGAAAGTCGATCTCATGAGGCGTTGTCGCATTTAAAACAACACTTTTCCCCGCTTCTTGAAACTCATGGATCAACGTTTCATTAGGGTAGCCAAACGTAAAAGAAACTACTTGAGCCTGCGAGCTTAAAGCAATGTCTATCTTTTCCCGATAAAAGTCGTCCCCCGTAAAGGGTTGATCAGGTAACTCCGCAAGTATCTGGGGATCCTTTTCGAGTAAGACGCGGTACCGCTTCCATAGGTCCTGATCCTTAGAAGAACGCTCTCGATCCGGAGGCGGGCAGAATATATTTATCCCGTACGGGCCGTCCGCTTCACTTTCAACCTGTTGAATTGCCGATATCAGCTTTTCTGGAGTTAAGTAACCTGCAGCAATATTTCCCAAACCGCCGGCATTCGTTACCGCGACACAAAGTTCAGGAGTAGAAGGCCCCCCTGCCATTGGCGCCAAAATCAAGGGTCGCTTCAAGGTGATCATGAATGAAAATCCTTACTCAGTGAGATTCACGGCGTGATTCATGGTACACGATTCCCCCCCCCCCGAACCACAGACCATCGCTAGGTGTGATATTTGTCACCGCACTACACCGCCCCGTAGAGGTAAGCACGAAGCGATCCCACAGGAATGCGCACGGGCACACCGCGCTTAGGTGGGCGTACTGTTTTCAGTTCGCCTTGCTCGATAAGGCGCTCAACAGACCGAATGCTGATTTGGAGGCGATCGGCTATATCTTGCTTAGTTAGCGCTCGCAGCTCGTCGTGCGTAGAGCCCACGGAAGATAAATTAGGCATGAAAACCCAACTCCTTTGACTAGGAGATGAGCACCATTACCTATCTCGCGGGGGCATGTCTGCCTAGTCCCGCAAAGCGCACTCGGATATCGGAGCGGCACGCCAACTGTAACTCTCCCAGCAGATCACCATGCCCAGTTGGCGACATTCACTGCTGACTTCACCATTCACTACTCAGCCGAGGCGCCGGGTGTGTAGGCGCGATCCGACTGGGTGTACGACGCCGAGAAAAGCACACATTTTGTCGCTTAACCCGCGATTGCCACTCCTCCACACAACCCCCTGGCTCGCAGAGGTACCACGTAGGTACCACGGCAACCGCGGGTTAAGCGACAAAATGTGTGCTTTTTGAGCTATAGATTCCCGGTCTTACCTCCGGCTACGGCGGGAAAGTGCTCGTCGAATCGGGATTCCTGGCTTGCAACATGAAGGTCCACCACTCCAGCCA
>NZ_NSGK01000005.1:0-207777 GCF_002285085.1 Corynebacterium sp. NML 150383
TCACAAGCGATGCTACCGGCACACACCAACCACACAAAACGTGCAGCCAGCACAACACAGGCACGCAACCAATCCACAAACAAAAGTACATTGGCACACTATCGAGTTCTCAAACAACACACGCACATTCACTCACCACCAGGCAAATCACCCAGCAGCTGTAAAAAGCGACTTTGTCGACACTACACAAACCACAATCCGAAAGTCAAATCCTTGACCCAACCGGACCGAAGTCCATATTCTCTTATGTCGGCCAGCGATCGTTTTCCTGACCGCCATCTCACCAGCTCAACTACCTTGCGGAGTCTGTCTGGCGGGGCGTTGTCGGTCTCGCTGACTCACATAAAGTTACACACACCCAAACACCAACACAAATCCCCAGCGTACGGGCGGTGTTTGGGTGAACGTAACGTTACTTACTTCTTGACTTCGCGCGGCCGCTTGGGGTCAAGCCGACCAGTAAGCATGAGCGCGAAGCCGACTGCAGCCGAAAGCAGGCATACGCCGGAGAACACGAGCGCCACCGCAACTTCACCGCTGCCGACTTCGGTGTTGTTGCCGGATACGTCCATGATGTCGCGGGTGAACATCCACGCCATGTAGCCGATAAAGAAGACCGCGGACGGCATCCACGTCTGCAGCTGCTTCGATACCAGGAGCACGCCGAGGCCGACGGCGCCTTGGAGGAGCAGTGGGGTGAGGGGCACGGAGGCGTCGATAAGCAATGCGACGGGGATCGCGGACCCGGTGACCAGTAGTGATGCGACCGTCGCGACGCCGACCATTGTTGCGACCCAGAACTTGCGGGTTGTGCCAAACGATTGCGCCACCGCCGCCGTCGGCATACCGCCTCCCACACCCCAGAGCCAGTAGAAGAGCAACGCGCCAGAGGGCAGCACTCCGGTGACCCAGCTACTGGCGGACCGGGCGCACAGCGCGTAGAGGATGCCCGTGATCACGCCGACCGGCACCGCCCACACGCACATGCGGCGCCAGAAGACCTCGAAGGCGAAGCCGCCGCGTCGCCGCGCCAAGCTAATGCCTCCGGTGCGAGTGAGGTCGACCGGCTCACCCGACGGCCGCGCCGAGACCAGGAACGTCACTGCAGCGAGAACCACACCAATGGCGCTGGAGATGACCGCCCGGTGCGGATTAATGAGGCAAAAGACGGCGAAGACGACGACCGCGAAGGGCACGACAAGCGTGAGCACCTGCTGACGGACGCGCGCGCGGTTCATGCCGAGCGCCTTGAATGCGCTGGGCTCGGGGATGGCGATCCACGACAGCGTCATCACGCTCGTGAAACTGCCGAAGAGAATCATCCATTGCCCCCCATCCGTGGCGAAGAGCACGAAGAGCGGCAGCGCTGCGGCGCCGAGGAAGCGCATCCACGGCCCAGCCTTGAACTGGTGCCAGAGGAACCCGCGGTCGAGGTGCGTCATTGCGCTCATGCCTGCACCTCCAGGATCGCCTCGAGCACGTCGCCGAGGTCCGCGGCCTGGCCGCGCAGGCCCAGTTCAGCAGCGGTTGGTGCGGGGAGGATGGCGCGGGCGGCGGAGGCGTGGCGTCGGTAAGCGATGGCCCCGGCGGGCTCGTCGAAATCTCCGGTGGCGATGACGTAGCCGTCGGCGTCTTCAGCGAGCAGATGCTTATCGACGCTCCCCTGCCGCCCCAGCACGAGCGCCGAATCCAGGATCTTGGCGGCGTCCTCGATGTGGTGAGTCGCCATCATGAAGCAACGCTGGGACTCGGCGAGCTCGAGGAGGTGGCGGTAGAAGACGGAGGTGTTGTGGACGTCGAGGCCGACGTAGGGTTCGTCGAGAAGCGTGAGCTCGGCGCCGGAGGCGAGCCCGACCACGATGCCGATCATCGCGCGCTGGCCGCGGGAGCACTTGCCGTAGATGGTCTGCGCGTGCTCGTCGAGGGCGAAGTCGCGCATGAGCGTGTCCGCGAGGTCCTGCGACCAGTGCGGGTAGCGCTTCGCCGCCGCGGCGACGATGTCCGCCAGCGACCACGAGGCGGGGTACGCAGTATCGACGCCGGTAAAACAGACGCGGTCCATCACGCTTGCGTTATCGAAGGGCCGCTCGCCGAAGACGGTGAGCTCCCCGCCAGTCGGCTTGAGCTGTCCCGCGATCATGGCGAGCAAGGTGGACTTGCCCACGCCGTTGCGGCCGAGCAGGGCGTGGATGCCGGAGCCGGGGAGCTCGAAGGTGATGTCGGTGAGGACCGGCTGCTTCCGGAACCGTTTTTCCAGGTGCGTTGCGGTGATCATTGGTACATTCCTCTGCTTTCTGCGACGCGGTCGATGAGGGTGTGCAAGGTGGCGCGGTCGTAGCCGAGGCGGACGGCCTCGTCGATGGCTGGGGCGAGGTACTCGCCCGCGTAGCGCTCGCGGCGCGACTGCACGGCCCGCTCGCGCGCGTCGGGGGTAACGAACATGCCGAGCCCGCGGCGCTTTTCCAGGATCCCGTCGTCGACGAGGATTCCCAGACCCTTGCGGGCGGTGGCGGGGTTGATTTCGTGGAAGGCGGCGAGCTCGTTGGTGGAGGGGGCACGCTGCCCGGGCTCCAAGGAGCCGTCGACGACGAGGTCCTCCACGAAGCGCGCTACCTGCACGAAGAGGGGATCTGATTCAGCGTTCATGACATGGGTCCTGCGGTTCCTTCCCTGCCCCGTGGCGTCGAAAAGCTGCCCTGGTGCGTTGGTTGGTTACTTGAGTAACTAACACGATAACCGCGGAACACTGGGGCGTCAAGGATCGTTGAAAGGGGTGGACCCAGCAGGCCAATTCAGGCACACTGGGGAAGCAAATAGCACTTAGCAACGAAAAGAATCGGAATTTAGGAGCCATGCTTGAACGCACATTGGTGTTCGTCGACACGTCTTACCTGCTCGCGAGCTTTTACAACTCGTGGGAAATCGGCGCACGATCCCAGTTAGAAATTGACCTGCCCGAGGTCGTGGCAACCCTCGGCACCATGATCAGCCAGCAACTCAACCAGCCCATCCACCGCCAGCTCTGGTACGACGGCATCCCGGATTCGGGCCCGCACCGCTACCAGCGCGCGCTGCGGACCTGCGACGGCGTGCAGCTGCGCACCGGCCAACTCATCGAGTGGGGCGACCGTCGCACGCAGAAGGGCGTGGACACCCGCTTGGTGGCGGACCTGGTCGCGCATGCCATGCGCGGGCAGTTCACCGACTTTGTCCTGGTCTCCGGCGACGCGGACATGATCCCCGGCGTCGAGGAGGCGACCGTCAACGGGATGCGCGTGCACCTCTACGGGTTCGGCTGGGACTCCATGTCCTCCGCCCTGCGCCACGCGTGCGATACGACGACGATCCTGGACCCCCGCGAGGACTTCGCCGACGCGATGCAGCTGCAGGTCCTCGAAGGCCCGCTGCCGCCGACGATCCGGGAGCGCCCGCTCGCGGACGCCGAGCCGCTCGACGAGGCGGAGGGGCCGTCCCCCGTCCCGCTCGGCCCGGACCCGCTGGCGCCCGAGGAACCCGAAGAACCGGAGGCGCAGGAGGAGCCGGAGGAACAGGAGGCGGAGCCCGATGCGCAGCCGGAACCGGAGCCCGAGCCGGAGGAAGCGCCGGCACCGAAGCCGAAGCCCGCTCCGAAGCCGTCGATGATGGCGCCCCGGCGCAAGCTACGCTCGCGCTACGTCCCTCTCCCGGAGGAGGTGTGGACCTCCGCAGGCTTCCAGACCCCGTACGACGTGGGCCAGCAGTATGCGTCCTGGTGGTACGAAAACGCCGCCTCCTCGGAGCAGCGCGACAAGGCGCACATGCTCTCCGGAGGCGGCCTCCCGCCCGAAATTGATCGCCCGCTCCTGCAGTTCGCGTGCGAGACGCTGCACGAGTACACGCTGAGTGAAACCCAGCGCGTCAATCTCCGCGATGGGTTTCACTCGGGCATTCGCGGCGTGCTGATCAGCATCAGCCGCAACTAGTCGTCCTTGCTGGACTCCCCAGACTCCTCGGACTCCTCAGGAGCTTCCGGGGCCTCCAGCTGCTTGTCGGCGCTCCCGGAGCCCATCGAGGCGCGGATCTCGTCCAGCTTGCTTGCCGCGGCAACGTCCGTGCCAGCGGATTCGATCTCCGCCATGCGGTCGCCCAGCGAGTCCTTGGCCAGCTCCTGCTGGCCGAGCGCGGTGGCGTAGCGCTTCTCAATCTTGTCGCGCACGCCGTCCATGGTGGGCACGTTCTGGTCCGCAGTGAAGTTGTTCATAGAGTCCATCGTCTTGGACGTGGCCTCCTGCATCTTCGCCTGGCCCAGCTGGGATTCGAGCTGCTTCGCCTGCTGCAGCTGCTCCTGCAGGCGCGCCTCGGACTGCTGCTGCTGCGCCTGCGCCTCGCGCGCCGCCTGATCGGCCGACGCGTGGGCCTGCTTCGTCTGCTCCAGGTCCTGCTCCACAGCGACCAGCTGGGACGCGAGCACCTCGGCGGTGTTGTTGAACTCCTGCGCCTTCTGCGCGTCCCCCTCGCCCTGCGCCTTGTCGGCGGCCTGGAGCGCCACGCGGGCCTTCTGCTGCAGGTCCTCCTGCGACTTGATCAGGCGGTCCAGCTTCATCTCCAGCTGGTTGCGGTTACCAATGATGGTGGCCGCCTGCTCGGAGATGTCGCGGTGGTTCTTCTTCGCCTGCTCAATCGCCTGCTGGAGCTGCACTTTGGGGTCAGCGTTTTCGTCGATCTTGGTGTCGAACGACTGCATCAGGTACTTCCAGCCCTTAGAGAACGGGTTTGCCATGTGTCGTGTCCTTCCGTCGTCGCAAAATGGTCGCCGCCCCAGTGTACGCAGGTTTTCGGGCTACTCGCCCTGCTTGCCCTGCTCGGCCAGCATCTTCTCGTACTGCTTGCGGACCTCTTCCATGTCCAATGCCTTGACCTGTCCGATGAGCGACTCAAAGTCCGCCGGCGGCATGTTGCCGGCCTGCTGGTAAAGCGGGATACCGTCGCGGAAGGCAATGATGTTGGGAATACTGGTCACGCCGAGCTTGCCAGCAAGCTCTTCCTCTGCCTCGGTGTCCAGCTTGGCAAAGGTGACGTCGGGGTGCTCTTCCGATGCTTTAGCAAAGGTCGGCGCGAAGGCCTTGCACGGACCGCACCATTCCGCCCAAGCGTCGACGAAGACGATGCCGTCTTTCTGGATGAGTTCCTCGAAGTTCTCTTTCGTCACATCGATAGTGCTCATTGCATACTCCTTTACAGGGGTTTGTTAACGTTGCCCTCGGTGCAACAGTAACAAGCGCGACTGCATTCCTTTGCAGTCTCAGCCGAGCCGGTAGGGGCGGAAATCATGACGAAGAACTACAACATTTCAGGCCAGTCCAGTGAGGTCGCAGTTGATTCGCTGATCGACGAAGTACGCCTGGTCGAGGGCACTTTCGACGTCACCGTGGAGCCGAACGAGGGCCGCATGACGGTCTCGGGCGAAAACTTCACCGACGCCGACATCGTGGCTGCGGCGGAGCACGCCGGCTTCACCATCCTTTCGCCCGATACCCCCTAGGGGTATAGTTGCGGGTGTACGTGAACCGTCAACCGAAAGGACAGCATCATGGCAACCCGCGAATTCACCGTTGAAGGCATGACCTGCGGCCACTGCGAGCTCAGTGTGCAGGAGGAGATCAGCGAGATCCAGGGCGTCACCGACGTCAAGGCCGATCACACCACCGGCGCCGTCTCCGTGTCCGGCGAAGGCTTCTCCGCCGAGGACGTGGCCAAGGCCGTCGCCGAGGCCGGCTACACACTGAAGTAGCGCCATGACCAGCCATCTCGAACTGGGCGTCACGGGCATGACATGCACGTCGTGCTCGTCCCGCGTCCAGCGCAAGCTGAACAAGCTCGACGGCGTCGACGCGGCGGTCAACTACTCCACGGAGACGGCGACCGTCGATTTCGACGAGGCCACCACGACGCCGGAGCAGCTTATCGACGTCGTCCGCACCGCCGGCTACGACGCCTTCGTGATGGGAGGCGAGGAAAGCGGGGACGAGGGGGCGTCGATAAGCTCGGTGAGCGACGCCCGCGACGACGAAGCCGAACGGCTCAAGCGAACGACGATCTGGGCGGCGCTGGTGACGGTGCCGGTCATGCTGGTGTCGATGGTGCACGGCCTGCAGTTTCCGAACTGGCAGTGGGCCGCGTTCGCCGCGACGACGCTGGTGTATTTCTCCGCCGGCAGCGTGTTCCACCGCGCGGCGCTGATCAACCTGCGCCACGGCGCGACGACCATGGACACCCTCATTACGCTGGGCACGACCGCGGCGTACGTGTGGTCCATCGTGGCGCTGTTTGCGGAGCGCGGTCCGCACGAGATCTACCTCGAATCCGTCTGCGTCGTGATTACGTTCCTGCTGCTCGGCAGGTGGTTTGAAACGCGCGCGAAGGGGCAAAGCTCCGCCGCGCTGCGTGAGCTGCTGAGCATGGGCGCGAAGGACGCGAGCGTGCTGCGCGGCGACAAGGAAGTCCGCGTCCCGATCGCGGAAGTCCAGGTCGGCGACCGTTTTGTCGTGCGCCCCGGTGAGAAGATTGCTACCGATGGGCGCGTGGTGTCGGGGCATTCGGCTATCGACGCCTCCATGCTCACCGGTGAATCCGTCCCCGTCGAAGTGGACGAGGGCGCCAGCGTGACGGGCGCGACGCTCAACACGTCCGGGCGCATCGTGGTGGAGGCGACGCGCGTGGGGAGCGAGACCACGCTCGCCCAGATGGGCAAGCTGGTCAAGGACGCGCAGTCCGGCAAGGCCCCGGTCGAGCGGCTGGTGGACCGGATCTCGCGCGTGTTCGTCCCCACCATCATCGCCATTTCCGTCGTGGCCCTGGTCGGGCACCTGCTCGTGGGCAACGGCGTGAGCGAGGCGTTCCGCGCGGCGGTCGCCGTCCTCATCATCGCGTGCCCCTGCGCCCTCGGCCTAGCCACCCCCACCGCGATCCTGGTGGGCACCGGGCGCGGCGCGCAGCTGGGCCTACTGATCAAGGGCCCCGAGATGCTGGAATCCACCCGCCAGGTGGACACGGTGGTGATGGACAAGACCGGCACCGTGACCAGCGGCGAGATGGCGGTCGTGGACGTCACCGGCCGCGACGACGCGCTGCGCCTCGCCGCCGCCGTAGAGGCCGGGTCCGAGCACCCCATCGCTCGCGCGATCGTCAAGGCCGCGGGCGACGACGTCCCGGAAGCGTCCGAGTTTACCAATGAGCCGGGCCGCGGGGCGTCCGCCACCGTGGAGGGCCACAGCGTGCGCGTGGGCCGGCCCAGCGCGGAACTCGATGGGCCACTGGCCCGCGCGTTCCGCGAGGCTGAGCAGGCCGGGGCCACCCCGATCGCCGTGGAGGTCGACGGGCACGCGGAAGGTATGGTCGCGGTCCGGGACACGGTGAAGCCGGACTCGGCCCGCGCTGTGGCGAAGCTGCGCGAGCTGGGGCTCACCCCGCACCTGCTCACCGGCGATAACGCGGGCGCCGCGCGCGCCGTGGCCGAGGAAGTAGGCATCGACCCGGACAACGTCACCGCCGGCGTCCTGCCGGAGGACAAGGTGCGCGTGGTCCGCCAGCTGCAGGAGCAGGGGCGCCACGTGGCCATGGTCGGCGACGGCGTCAACGACGCAGCCGCGCTCGCGCAGGCCGACCTGGGCCTGGCCATGGGCGCCGGCACGGACGTAGCGATCGAGGCCTCCGACATCACCCTCATGCAGAACACGCTCATGTCTGCGGCAGACGCGATCCGCCTCTCGCGCCGCACCCTGCGCACCATCAAGGGCAACCTGTTCTGGGCGTTCGCCTACAACGTCGTGCTCGTCCCGGTCGCCGCGTTCGGCCTCCTCGACCCGATGCTGGCTGGCATCGCCATGGCCCTGTCCTCCGTGTTTGTGGTGTCCAACTCGCTGCGTCTACGCGGGTTTAAGAGGGTTTAGCAGGGTTTAGCCGTGCGCCATATTGACAAAGCGAGAGTAGTGCAGCTGGTGCGCCACCGGGATCGTGTCGATAGGGCCGCCGCGGTGCTTCGCGACGATAATGTCCGCCTCGCCCGCGCGCTCGTCGTCACGATCCTGTGAGTCCGGACGGTAGAGCAGGAACACCATGTCGGCGTCCTGCTCCAGCGAGCCTGACTCGCGAAGGTCCGCCAGCTGCGGCTTCTTATCCGTACGCGCCTCCGGGCCACGGTTCAGCTGCGAGATCGCAATCACCGGCACCTCCAGCTCCTTTGCCAGCAGCTTGAGGTTTCGCGAGAACTCCGAGACCTCCTGCTGGCGCGACTCGACGCGCTTGCCCGAGCTCATCAGCTGCAGGTAGTCCAGCACCACCAGGTCCAGCCCGTGCTGCTGCTTCAGGCGTCGCGCCTTGGACCGGATCTCCATCATGGTGAGGTTCGGGGAATCGTCGATAAACAGCGGGGCGTCCTGGATCTCGGTGAGGCGGGTGGTGAGCTTCTCCCAATCCCGCTCCTCCATGTTGCCCGCTCGCATCGCGGACAGTTTGATCTCCGTCTCCGCCGACAGCATGCGCATGATGATCTCGGAGGCGCTCATCTCCAGTGAGAAGATCACGGAGGTCTTGCCGTGCTGAATGGAGCAGGAGCGCATGAAATCGAGCGCGAGCGTCGACTTACCCACGCCAGGTCGGGCCGCGATGATGATCATCTGGCCCGCGTGCAGGCCGTTCGTGAGGTTGTCCAGGTCCGTAAACCCGGTCGGCACGCCCTGGTCGAGGGCGCCGCCCTGAGCGATCTGCGTGAGCTCGTCGATAGTCGGCTTGAGCAGCTCCGAAAGGACGCGGTAGTCCTCGCCCTGGTTGTTGCGCGAGATCCCGAAGACCTCCTGCTGCGCGCGATCCACCAGCGCCTCGATCTCCATGCCGTCTTCGCCCTCGTAGCCCAGCTGCACCACGTGCGTACCGGCGTTGACAAGCTGCCGGAGGAGCGACTTCTCCTCCACGATCTCCGCGTAGTAGCGGGCGTTTGCCGACGTCGGCACCTCCGAAATCAGCGTATGCAGGTACGGCGCCCCGCCCACCCGCTCGAGCTGGTTCAGGCGGTCCAACCGCCCGGAGACGATGAGCACGTCGATCTGGCTGCCCGAGGAGAACAGCTCGATAATTGCCTGGTAAATCAGCTGGTGAGCCGGAAAGTAGAAGTCCTCCGGCTGCAGGCCCTCCGCGACGTCGAGCACGACCTCCTGGTTGAGCAGCATCGCGCCGAGCACCGAGCGCTCCGCGCGCTCATCGTGCGGCGGTTGGCGGTACTCGCCCTGGCCGTTGCGCTGCCCCTGCTGCCCCTTCTGTCCTTGATACCGCTGATTCCCGCGCCCTCGCCGCGAATTTCCGCTGAAGTCATCAAAGTCGCCAAATTCGCTGAACTCGTCGCGTGGCTCTGGCGGCAGGACGTAGTCATCATCAAAGCCGTGAAGTGCATCGTCGGCCATCGTCGTCACCCCTTTGTTTCGTAGGCCTACAGCGTACCGCGAGCGCCAAACACTGCGTTTTCCACAGGTAGGTGTGGATAACTTGGGGATGAATCGACGTCTTGTACACACGGCCCAGGACAGGGTGTGGATAACTTGTGGATAACTAGTATCAGCGACCTGGGGAAACGGCGCATCGCTGCTGGTCACAGGAGTTTTGGGACTTTTTGAGTTGTGTGTGCAGGTTGTGAAAAACCCCATTCACCACCAGGTTTGACAGGCGTACGTTCACCGGCTAGTAACCTAAACTTTGCCGTTGAGCAGGGCTTATTCCGCAGAGTTATCCACAGCAGTAGGGGTGCCATCGGTACAGCGCGGGAGGTGACTCGCACACACCTACTAGAACACAGCGTAACAATATGGTCACAGACGTTGCCGTCGTTTATATGTTCGGTATAATTGGCCGCAATGACCACGATGACCGCTCACCGCAGAAAGGGGGAATCGTGCCACCCGCTCACTACTTCAGATGCCAAAACTCGACGGACCATCGCGCGCAGCTTTCGCAGCGTATGCGGGAGGCCGAGTTTGCCCTCTACCGCGGCTACGCAGCCTCGACCGCGGTTGAAGACTTCGACCTGGAGGTCGAAGAGTTAGCTCAGGTTACCAGCCGCCCCAAACATGAGGTCGAAGCTGCGGTTTTGGCGTATTTCCGGCTCGCCAGCCTGCCCAAGCTGCTCGCTCTGCAAGAGCAGACCTGCCTCCTTTCCGTGCACATGCTCACCGGCATAGATACTGCCCTGTGCAAGATCGGCGCTTCAGCGGACGAAGCAACGTGGGCGGCTTTTGACGACATGCTCACCCGGATCTTCACACCGAAGCGCGCAAACCAGGAGCTCCCCTCCCGCGCGTCAGTTGCCCGCCGCATCCGCACGATGATTGCCAAGCTTGACGTCGGACTCAGCCACAACCCGGAAAAGCGCAAAAAGCGCGAGGCAGAGCACAACCACCGCGCGCGCAACATCGAGTTCTCTGCGCAGGAGGACCACGGCAGTGCGGGCATCGCAACAATGACGCTCAGCACCGATGCCACCACAATGGCCGTCCTTCGCGCCACGCTGCAGGCCACAGCACGCCAAGAGAAGGTCTCGCTCGCGGACGCCGCTGTAAAGCTCCTCAACGGCGACGTCGAGCCTGCCGCGAACGTCCGCATCCATGTCTACGCACCCGCGGGCGCCGACGGCACCCGGGCGGCCGGCGCCCCCGTATTCATTCCTCGCTACGGATGGACTGACGCCCTCGCCACCGCGGAGCTCGAGAGTCTGCTCAGCAACCACCCGCCTGAAACGGTCAACCTGGATGAGACAGCCACCACCAAGACGGACAGTTACGCGCCGACGGAGGGAATGAAACACTACGCGCACGCCCGAGACGGGAACTGTATCTTCCCTGGCTGCGACAGACCCGCGACCGCTTGCCAACTGGATCACCGCATCCCGTTCGACCGCGGTGGCGAGACCACGCCCCACAACCTCTTCTGCCTTTGCCCGCACCACCACAACATGAAGACCGACAAGCGCATCTTCTACGTCCCCGACCCCGTCACCGGGGACATCGTGTGGCTGTGCGAAGACGGCACCTACCTCCTCAGCCGCCACGAGGGCCCGCTTTTCGACGAAACCACGCCCACCACCACCCGCTGGCGCAGCTCCCTGCCCAACGTCGCCCGAAACCGGGACGCGTACGCAGATTTCCTCGCCCGGGCGCACCACCTGCTGGACGAGTACGACAACCACGGCGACTACTACCGGCTGATGGCGGACCTGCAGGCACTCGAGCACGCCACGGGACACAGCTTCGACCTGGCCCCCGAACCGCCGACCGAAGAGACAACAGTCATCCCGGAGGAACCAGACCCGGATCCCTACCCCGAGCCCGAACGCGAGCCCTGCCCGTTCCCACCAGGGTACGTCTCTGCGCAGCAGCCCACGCAGCGCGCAAAAAACGCGCACCCCCTCCTCACAAAGGGGTGCGCGTCAGAAAATGCTGTTGTCGCTCGTCGATAAGCGTAAAGCTCTTACGCTGCGACGACCTCGAAGTTAATCTTGCCTTCCACGGAGTCGTGGAGGTTGACCTTGACCTGGTAGCCGCCAGTCTTCTTCACAAGGCCCTTCGGCACATTGATGCGGCGCTTGTCCAGGGACGGGCCGCCGGCAGCCTTCACTGCGTCGGCGATGTCGGCACCGGTGACGGAGCCGAACAGCTTGCCCTTCTCAGAAGTGCGCACGGGGACCTTCACGCCGGTGAGCTGGTCCAGCTGATCGCGCAGCTCCTTTGCGTGATCCAGGTCGCGGACCTGACGGTCTGCCTGTGCACGCTTGATGTCTTCGATCTGCTTCTCTGCACCGCGGGTGGCCGTAATGGCAAGGCCGCGCGGGAGCAGGAAGTTACGTCCGTAGCCGTCCTTGACCTCGACGATGTCGCCGGGCTCGCCAAGGTTATCAACGGCAGCGGTGAGGATCAGTTTCATGAATCCTAACCTTCCTTATGATGAAAAATCTTGTGTGGGTGGGAACAACGTTTAGAACGGGGGCTCGTCATCCATCCCGCCGAAACCACCTGCCGGTGGGGCGGAGTTCCAGGGATCGTTATCCGGCTGGGCCTGCTGCTGCGGGCGCTGGGCCTGCTGCGGTTGCTGTTGGTACTGCTGCTGCGGGGCCTGCTGCTGTTGTGGCCTCCGCTGCTGGCCGCCACCATCGCGCGGGGTGCGCGTCACGCTCGCCGTAGCGAACTTGATGGACGGGCCGACCTCATCAACCTCGACCTCAAACACGGTACGATTCTCGCCATCGCGAGTCTGGTAAGAACGCTGCCGCAAACGCCCCTGCACGATCACGCGCATGCCCTTGGTCAGGGACTCTGCGACGTTCTCGGCCATCTGGCGCCAGCAGTTGCAGGTCAGGAACAGTGCCTCACCGTCCTCGAACTGGTTCGTTTCCCGGTTAAAAGAACGGGGCGTGGAAGCGATACGGAAGTTCGCCACCGCGGCACCGCTCGGGGTGAAACGCAGTTCCGGGTCAGCAACCAGGTTGCCGACAACAGTGATCGGGGTCTCGTTCTGTGCCATGCTCTTCTCCTACCAGCTGGTTTACGTGTGGTTTGAGCCTACCTGTTCCTACTTGTCGGTGCGCAGCACCTTGGTACGCACGACGTTATCGCTCAGGTTCAAAACACGGTCGAGCTCATCGACGGTTGCGTGCTCGCATTCGAGGTTTACAACGGCGTAGATGCCCTCTTCCTTCTTGTTGATCGGGTAAGCAAGACGCTGCTTGCCCCACACATCAACATTCTCCACCTTGCCGTTTTCCTTGCGGACAATCTCCAGGAACTTGTCCAGGGACGGGGCAACGGTGCGCTCATCCTGCTTAGAGTCAAGAATGATCATTACTTCGTAGTGACGCACGGACCTCATCACCTCCTATGGTCTAGTAACTTGTTTCGGCCACCGCACTTTTGCGGTGGCAGGAGGGTCGTTGCGTCAAGCAACCCGTCCAGGCTACCCCACACAATCCCGCAGGCCAAATGCCTACCGGTCCGCTTCGGTGACCAACCCGTCCGGCGTGATGTCAACGTCTATGTCGTTGAACTCGAGCTCCCAGTGCTCGTCATCGAACTCCACCTCGGCGCGACCATCCTTCGCCGCGTCGGATTGAGCCTCTTCGCTGTAGCCGCTTATCGACGCCGGCAGCTCCGGCCCCTGCTGCGGCTCCTGCTTTGGTTCTTGGCTCGGCTGTTCCACGGTCTCCGTCGTCGGCTCGCTCTCGCTGGTGCCGCAAGCGGTCAGTGCGCCCGCAAGCGCGACGGTGGTGGCCAAGATAGAAAGGCGTTGCATATTTTCCTTAGCGTCGTCGAACTTTTTGGCCACCCTACCTAAACCGGTCGCGGTGCCGCCACAAATAATGCAAGGAAAACGGGAATCACCGTGATGAAGACGAACGCGAGAACGCCAAGACCGAGCGAGAGCATGGGGCGCTGCAGCTTGGCCATCGCCCAGAAGGCGCCCGCGATTAGGAGGAAACCGACTGCAATGGAGCAGATGCCGACGACCGTCGCGGTGCCCACGCTGCCTCCTCGCCCCACTCGTCGGGTGTGCTCAGCAGCGGGTCGTGGCCGTTGTGGGCCTCGGCGACCTTGTCGGTGCGCTTGCCAAACATCTGCTGCACGACCAGCACCATGATGGTGATGATGAGGCCGTCTCGGGCGATGATGGTGGCGTCGAGAAGCCAGCCCGGAGCCCCGAGGTTATCGGTACCCATCATGTGCCACATGAGGATGGGCCACACCATCATGTCCACGGTCATCCAGGTGAGCAGCAGGCGCCAGTACGGCAGCGCGAGCACCGCGGGGACGATGAGCCAGATCGAGTACTGCGGGCTCCACACCTTGTTGAAGAGGAGGAAGAAGCCGACGATGAGGGTGAGCAGCTCGGCGATGCGGGGCGTGCGCGGCGCCTTGAGCCCCATGATCAGGACCGCCGCGCAGCCCGCGAGGAAGAGCACGAGCGTGACCGCGTTGAGGATCACGGGCGCCCCGTCGCCGGAGTCGAATCCGGCCCACCCGGTGATGCGGCTGAACACCGCGTAGATGGTGGTCCACTCCCAGCTGCGGTCGGTGTTGAGGCGTCGGAACTCGCCCCACGCCTCGGGGTCGCGCAGGTAAATGGGCAGGTTGACCGCGACCCAGCTCACCACGGTCGCGGCGACCATCTTGAGGAACGGGACGAGGTCGCGCTTCCGAAGCGCAACGACCAGGTAGGCGCCAAGGGCGAAGATGGGCCACATCTTGAACGCCGTGCCGAGGCCGATCATCACACCAGCCAGCCAGAACTTCTTGTTGCGCGCCGCATAGATCGCCGCCACCGCGAAGAAAATGGACGGGATGTCCCAGTTGGTAAACGAGTGCATGATCAGCAGCGGGGAGCCGACGACCAGCAGCGTGTCCCAAATGCGGTTGCCCGCGAGCTCCGCCACCATGCGCACGGTGGCGACCCAGATGACGGACAGGATGAACACGGTGACGTAGAAGTACCAGCCGACCTCGGGAAGGACGCGGTCCACGAGGAAGTACGTGTTGCGCGAGATGAACGAGGCAACACCCTGGAACAGCCCGGCGAGCACCGGGTATTCCATGTAGCGGGTCAGGCCGTCCTCCACCCAGGAGTAGTCGTACACAAAGCCGGGCTGGTCCAGGCCGCGCGCGCCGTAGAGCGGGACGATGTCGTTGTAGCAGAACGACGTGTACTGGCGGTTGCCGTCCCAGTTCAGCTGCAGCACACCGTTCTCGTCGGCCTTGCCCAGCGCGCAGTTGGATTTAGAAAGCGCGCCGAAGAAGAGGAAGGTGTAGGCGACCGCGAAGATGGTGCGCAGCGGCGTCCAAAACTTCGCCCGCCCGATCTGGGCAAACTTGCCCATCGGGCCGCCCAGATATTCCACGAATCCCCGAGCGACCGGCTCGGTGCGCCCCGGCTGGACTCGCTGCGCCGCCGTGTCCGTCACGTCCTGAGTGTGCTGTTCCATTGCTCCCCTTCGCTTACTGCAGCGCGTTGTCGAGGCCGTTGAAGAAGTCGTCCACCGCCTGGTCGAGCCCCAGGTCCGGCGCCGGCGCCGGCTGCTGCTGTTGCGGCGCGGGGGCGGGGGCGGGCGCGGCCGGCGCCGGCGCTTGCTGCTGCGGAGCCGGTGCGGCGGGTGCGGCCGGGTCCGGTGCGGGCGCCTGCTCGGGCTGCGACGGGGCAGCGGACTGCTGCTGCTCGGCCGGAGCCGCCGCGGCGCCGTTCCCGGACTGCGTCGTGCCCTGCTGCTGGTTGTAGTACGCCCAGGAGTTGCCGCCCAGGTTCGCGCCGCCGCCGTAGGGGTTCACACCCCAGTACACCGGCGATGCCTCGTGGAAGTTCTGGATCTCCTGGCCCTCCAGGGCCGTGTCCAGGACGTCCTTCCAAATCTTGGCCGGGGTCTGCGCGCCGTACATCAGGCCGCCGTACTCGTTGAAGATCGGCGAGGTGTTGTCGGCCGTGCCGACCCACACCGCGACAGACAGTTGCGGGGTGGAGCCGACCATCCAGGCATCCTTGTTCTGGCCGGTGTCGCCCATCTGGGCGGTACCCGTCTTGCCCGCCGACGGACGCCCGCCCGCCAGGTTGGCATAGGAGTACGGAATCACGGTCTGCATCGCCTGGATCACGTTGTCCGCAACCTGGGCGGAGACGCGGCGCTCGGCGTACTTGTCATCGTTCTCGTAGAGCACCTCACCCTGCGCGTCGGTGACGCGCTGCACGAAGTGGGTCGGGTGGTACACGCCGCGGTCCGTGAGCGTTGCCACCGCGGCGGCCATGTCGAGCACGCGCGACTGGTACTGGCCCAGCACGATGCCCTCGTAGGGCTGGCCGCCGTTCTCGCGCAGGGTCACCGGGATGCCCGGGATGGAGCGCGCCACGCCGAGGGCGTGCGCCATGTCCGCCGTGTCCTGCGTCGTATTGTCCAGGTCGTCCTGGATGCGCATGTACGCCGTGTTCGAGGAAGTACGGGTGGCCTCGGTCATGTTGATGATGCCGCCGCCACCGCCGTCGGAGTTGGTCACGGAGAACCCGCCCGGCAGGGTGACCGGGGAGGCGTCAAAGTTCGCGGTCAGCGGGATACCCTGCTGCAGGGCCGCCGCCAGCGCGAAGATCTTGAAGGTGGAGCCGGTCTGCAGGCCGGCGTTGGCATAGTCCCACCCGGAGGCCTCGTTGCCGCCGTAGTAGGCGCGCACGGCACCCGTGCCCGGCTCGACGGCGACCACGCCGGTGCGGGCGTCGTCCTGCAGGGCGGAAATGCGCTCCTCGGAGATGCGGACCGTGTCGTCCTGCGTCTTCTTATCAATCGTCGTGGTGATCTGCAGGCCGCGGTTGGTCAGGTCATCCTCCGTGATACCAATCGCGGCGAGCTCCGTCATCACCTGGTTCTTGATCAGGCCGTTCGGGCCCGTCGCCTCGGTGTAGGCGGAGTACGTCGCCGGGTCGCGCGTCTCGGGGAACTGCGCGCCCGCTCGCGTCGCCTGGTCGATCGCGCCCATCTCCACCAGGCCGTCCATGACGTAGTTCCAGCGGTCCTGGGCGCCGGCCTCGTTGTTCCACGGGTCAAGCTGGCTCGGGCGCTGAATCAGCGCGGCGAGCACCGCGCCCTCCTCCACGGTGAGTTCCGAGGCGGGCTTGGAGAAGTACGCGTGCGCCGCCGCCTCGATGCCGTAGGCGTTGCGGCCGAAGTACACGGTGTTGAGGTAGGCGTTGAGCACCTCCTCCTTGGACCAGGAGTTGGCCATCTTGATGGAGTAGACCAGCTCCTTCGCCTTGCGCTCGTAGGAGTGCTCGTTGCCCACGATCGAGTTCTTCACGTACTGCTGCGTAATCGTCGAGCCGCCGCCAGCGGAGGTGTTGCCGGTCAGCTGACCCACCGCGGCGCGGCCGAAGCCGGTGAAGGAAAAGCCGGAGTTGTCCCAGAAGTCGCGGTCCTCGGCGGCGAGCACCGCATTCTGCACCTCCTCGGGCACCGCGTCGAGCGGGATCTGCTCGCGGTTGCCCTCCGGCGGCACGACGCGCGCCAGCTCAGTCTGGGCGTCGCTGAAGTAGATGTTGGAGATCTGCGCCGCCTCAATGTCGTTGGGTTCCGGGATCTCCGCCTGCCTGTAGTTCCAGGCAAACCAGATCGCCGGGATCGCGGCGATCAGCACCAGCAGCAGAAGCAGCGCCAGCAGCCATTGCCACCACCGTGAGCGCTTTGCGCCTTTCGACGCTCGCTTGCTTGACGACGCTACCGTGCTTCCACTTTCCGAGGCGTTCTCTTTGTTTGTCACTCGTTTTCCCTCAAGACGTGCGGACGTGCGGCAGGCCTCAGACCTCGAAGCCCACTGCGCATTATTAATAGGACACACTACCCGTCCGAGACGGGAACAGCGGTCACGGCCTTCCGTAGATGATTCCACTTGCACTCTAGGCAAACTTCGACGAAGTGCACGGTGATCGGCCCCACCTCCGCGACGAGCTGGTCAATCTCCTTCGCGCTGCGGGCAGTGTTGGCGCGGCGGCCCAGGTTCCCGCCGTACACCCACTTCACTTCGCGCAGCTCGGAGCCGCAGATCGGGCAGGGGCGGTCGGCCTTGGCGCCGTGGTACTGGCTGGCGGTGCGGAGGAGGAAATCGGCGTCGCAGACGTCGTCAAGCGTGATCTTGCCCTGGCGGAGGTCCCGCAGCGTGGTGCGGCGAGCCCACTCGTGTGACACCTCGTATCTGTACGCAAACACTCGCCCCATCATAGTCGTACGGAAGCTGGTACTATTTAGTCTTCGAAAAGCGTGGAGGAGATTTCTTATGCATGAAACACCCGATCCGTACGAGATCGCGCGGAGCATTCGCCCCGCCATGACCTCGCTGTACGTCACCTACTTCCGCACGGCCGAGCACTCCGACCTGACGGGCCCGCAGCTGTCCATCCTGCGCCGGCTTGCGGACGTCGGCCCGTCCCGCATCAGCCACCTCGCGGAGGCGGAGGGCGTGCGCATGCCGACTGCCTCCAACACCGTCAACCAGCTAGAGAAGCGCGGGCTCGTGCAACGCATCCGCAGCGAGGACGACCGCCGCGGCGTGAGCGTGGAGACGACGAAACTGGGACTCGACGAACTCGAGCGCGTGGGCGACGAGCGCACGAAGTACCTCGGCGAGATGCTCGGCACGCTAGACGCCGACTCACTGCGTCGACTGGCCAGCGTCGCCGATACCATCAACCTTCTCGCCGATGCCTACGTGAATAAGGAACAGACCACAACGTAGACTGGGCGACGTGTCAGCACGTTCGTTCTCCACAGATCTCGCGCAGCTCCCCGAGACCCGGGAGGCCCTGCGCATCGTTGTTGGCTGGGACTCAAGCAACTCCAACAACACCGAGGCCCTCGAGTTCGCGGCCTGGCTCGGCCGCTCCCTGCCCGTCAAGGTGCAGGTCATGAGTGCGACCAAGAGCTCGTGGGCCAATTCCGTGTCTGAAAAGAAGCACAAGAAATGGCTCAAGCGGACGCGCGAGGAATTCCGCGACCGCGTCGACGACGCCCTCGACGGCGTCGTCCCCCGCTCGCAGCGCGCCAAGCACGTCGCCCGGCTCATTGAGAAGACGAGCAGCACGGAGCCGCTCTACGACGCCGCGCAGGCCTTCAACGCCGACATGATCGTCATGGGCTCACGCGCCAAAACCTCCAAGAAGCGCTTCCGCCCCACCTCCGTGGCCGAGGAGCTCATGCACTCCTCCACCCTGCCGCTCGGGCTGGCGCCGAAGCACGTGAAGCTGTCCAAGAAGGGCATTACGCGCGTGACCTACGCGCTTATTGACTCCGACGAAATCTCCGGCACCGGCACCCGCGACCGCTTCCCGGGCCTCGCCTACGCCGCCTCCCTTGCCTCCGTCATCGGCGTGCCGCTGCGCATTGTCGCGTTCTCCCCCGACGAGCGCAGCTCCGAGTTCTCCCACGAGCTGGCCGCCTGGAACGAGTCCACACTGGGGCTGCTCGACCGCGTCCGCGACCAGGCCTTCGAGGTCTCCGACTCGCTGGACGTGCAGACGCTGCTCGCGTCCGGGCGGGGCTGGAAGCGCGCCGTGGACAGCGTGAAATGGAAGAAGGGCGACATCATGTGCCTCGGCTCCCAGCCGTCGGGGCAGCTCAAGCGTGTGTTCGTGGGCACCCGCGAGGGCGAGTTCATCCGCTTCGCACCGGTGCCCGTAGTCATCTACCCGCGCTCGGACGCGGAGGGCTAGCCCATGCAGGAGCACCCAGAAAACGACCTGCACTCGGGGGCCGACCGGTTCAGCAGGACCCGGCCGGAGCCGCGGGACTTCGACGCGCTCGCGGACGAGCCGGACCCGGCCGAGGTGGCGGAGCGGAACCGGAGGTCGACGCGGCAGGCGCTGGGGTTCACGGTGGCGTCGATAAGCTTTTGCCTGCTCTTTGGCCTGGTGCTGTCGTGGATTCCGGGCGTGAGCGAGACCTGGTGGGCGGTGCTCACGTCCATCCCGCCGGTGGCGGCGCTGCTCGCTTGCGCCGTGATCATGGTGCGCAAGCTGAACCGCTACGAGCGGTGGGTGCCGTGGATGGGCGTGTTCTGGCTGCCGCTCGTACCGTTCACCATGGTGTGGCTGATCATCACGATTGGGAAGCTCGCCGTGTAGCGCACTCCACGCAGTACGGGTTCTCCTCCCGGCACTCGGGGCAGCTCAAGTACTGGACGCGGCACTCCGGCTCGTTGGCGCAGTTGTAAAACTGGTTCGTGTCCGCACCGCAGTGCACGCAGTGCCCCAGCTGGACGTAGTTGGGGTCGTCGGCGCCGCCGCCGAACTCGGTGTGCATGCGCTTGTCAAAGACGTAGAGGGAGCCCTCCCACAGTCCGGAGTTGCCGTACTTCTCGCCGTAGCGGACGATGCCCCCGTCGAGCTGGTACACGTCCTCGAAGCCGCGGTTCTTCATCAGGCTGGACAGCACCTCGCAGCGGATGCCGCCGGTGCAGTAGGAGACGACGGGCTTGTCCTTCATCCAGTCGTACTTGCCGCTGTCCAGCTCCTTGATGAAGTCGTGGGTGGTCTCCACGTCCGGCACGACGGCGTCCTTGAACTTGCCAATCTCCGCCTCGCGGGCGTTGCGCCCGTCAAAGAAGACGACGTCAGGGTTGTTGGCAACCAGCTCGTTGACCTCCTCGGGCGTGAGGTGGGTGCCGCCGCCGACGACGCCGTGGCTGTCCACCTTGAGCTCGCCCGGCGCGCCGAAGGACACGATCTCCTCGCGCGCTTTGACGGAGAGCTTGGGAAAGTCCTCCTTGCCGCCCTCGGACCACTTGAACTCGATGCCGCGGAAGTACTCGCGCGTCTTTTTCGCGTAGGTTTTGCACGCGTCGATCGGGCCGCCGACGGTGCCGTTGATCCCGTCCTTGGAAACGATGATTCTCCCGTACAGGCCAAGCCCCTCGCACAGGTCGCGCTGCCACAGGCGCACCGCGTCCGGGTCCGCGATGGGCTGGAACTTGTAGTACAGGAGGATCTTGCTAACGCTGGCCACGGTTACCGGCCATCAGATCTTTGTACGCCACGGCGTCGCGCGTGTAGACGCGGCGGTGGGTGCCCACTTTGTGGCCGGCAAGGCGGCCATCATCAATAAGCTTGACCACGAAGGGGCGGGAGACGCCGAGCAGGTTGGCCACCTGCTGCGTCGTCATCTCCTCCTCCGGGCCGGGGGCGGGGATGAGGCGCCCCTCCGCAATATCCTCAATAATGTCGCGCAGCCACACCGCGGTCTCCTTGGGCAGCGTGACGCTGTCCTCCGAGTGGGTGCGGGCACGGGAGAGGTTGCCGTTGAGGTCCGCCAGGGCCTGCTCCACCGGGGAGAGCTTCTCGTCTTGATCCATGCCCAACATCATACGAACAAGACGCAACGGGCGCAATACCCGAATTACCCGAACTACCGCTTGTGGTACAGGCGCTTCTTCCAGTAGGTCGGCTCGGAGGTCACCAGAACGCCCAGGTTGCGGAAGATTCCCTCGTCCACGGAGCCAAGGATGGTCGTCGTGTGAGCGTCGCAGCCGCGCAGGTTCCGCAGCTGTTCAAGCGCTGCGGCGGCGTCCGCACTCGAAGCCGCCGATACAGACAGGGCGATGAGCACCTCGTCCGTGTGCAGGCGCGGGTTCACGGAGCCGAGGTGCTTCGTCTTCAGCGTCTGGATCGGCTCGATGGAGTCGGGCGAGAGGAGGTGCACGGAATCGTCGATACCCGCGAGCTCCTTCAGCGCGTTGAGCAGCACGGCGGCCGAGGGGCCGAGCAGGTCCGAGGTCTTGCCCGTGACGATGCTCCCGTTCGGCAACTCCAGCGCGGCACCCGGCTGGCCGGTCGCCTCCGCCACCGCCAGCGCCGGCGCGACCACCGGGCGATCCGACGTGGTCACCTCCGCCTTGCGCATGACGTTGGAGATGCGGTCCGACTCGGTCGAATCGGCCTCGGCGCGGCGCTCCTCCACGAGGGTCTTGTAGTAGCGCCGGATGATCTCCTGCTCCGCGGCGTGGCGGCACGCGGTGTCGTCTGAGATGCAGTAGCCGGCCATGTTCACGCCCATGTCCGTGGGCGACTGGTACGGCGTCTCCCCCGTGACCTCGCGCAGCAGCGTCTTCAGCAGCGGGAAAACCTCGATGTCGCGGTTGTAAGAGGTGACCTTCTCCCCGTACGCCTCCAGGTGGTACTGGTCGATCACGTTGATGTCTTCCAGGTCCGCGGTGGCCGCCTCGTAGGCCAGGTTCACCGGGTGCGACAGCGGCAGGTTCCAAATGGGGAAGGTCTCAAACTTGGCGTAGCCAGCGGGGATGCCGCGCTTGTGCTCGTGGTACACCTGGCTCAGGCAGGTGGCCAGCTTGCCGGAGCCCGGCCCCGGCGCGGTCATCACGATGAGGTCGCGGGAGGTCTCCACGTAGTCGTTGCGGCCGAAGCCGTTGTCGGAGACCACCGTCGCCGTGTCGTTGGGGTAGCCCGGGATCATGTAGTGGCGCGACACCTTCAGGCCCAGGCGGCCGAGGCGCTCGAGGAAGGCCTCGACGTTCTCGTTGTGGCCCTCCAGCTGCGTGACCACCACGTTTTCCACGAGGAAGCCGCGGTCGCGGAACACGTCCACGAGGCGCAGCACGTCATCTTCGTAGGTGATGCCCAGGTCCGCGCGCACCTTCTGGCGCACGACGTCGCCGGCGTTGAAGCAGATGACAATCTCCACTTCGTCCTTAATCCGGTCCAGCATGGCGATCTTGTTGTCCGGGGTGAACCCGGGGAGGACGCGGGAGGCGTGGTGATCGTCGAAAAGCTTGCCCCCCATCTCTAGATAGAGTTTGCCGCCGATTTCCCGCCTGCGGGCGGTGATGTGCTCGGACTGCATCTGAATATATTTCTCTCGGTCAAACCCGATCTTGTACGGCATGGAAGCAATACTACAATCTGCGCCATGAATCTTGCGGAGCGGCGCTTTGCCTGAAGGTCACGTCATCCACCGCCTGGCCACGCGCCTGAACGACGACTTCCGGGGCGCGCCCATCGCCGCCTCCTCGCCCCAGGGGCGCTTCGATGCATCGCTTATCGACGCCCACCCGCTCCTCGCCGCACGCGCCCACGGCAAGCACCTGTTTTTGGAGTTTGCGCCGGCGACCGTGCACATCCACCTGGGCCTCATCGGCTCGCTGCGCTTCGAGCCGGCCGAGGACGTGTGGGGCCAGATCCGGCTGCGGCTCGTGCCGGATCGTGGGAGGGGCGCGGTGGCGGCCAACCTGCGCGGGCCGCAGACCTGCGCCTACCTCAACCCGGCGGAGGTTGCCGCCATCTTAGAGCGCACTGGCGAAGACCCGCTCGACGCGGGCGCGGACCCGGACGCGCTGTGGGCGCGCGTGCACCGTTCGAAGCGCACGATCGGCTCGCTGATGATGGACCAGGCCTACTTTGCCGGGGTGGGCAACATCTACCGCGCAGAGCCGCTGTTCCGGCTCGGCCTCTCCCCGTTCACACCGGGGCGGGCGCTGGATCGCGCCGAGTTCGACGCGCTGTGGGCCGACCTGGTGCAGCTCATGCACTACGGGGTCGAGCACGGCCGCATCGACACGGTGCGCGACGAACACGCGCCGGAGGCGATGGGGCGCGAGCCCCGCAAGGACGACCACGGCGGCGAGGTCTACGTGTACCGCCGGGCAGGCCAGCCCTGCTACGTGTGCGGCGACGAGATCGCGCTGCGCAAGGTGGAGGGGCGCAACCTGTTCTGGTGCCCCACCTGCCAGCGCGACTAGCCTGGCCGGTATGTACGCCTGCACTTTTACCGTCGCCCAGGTCCGCGCCGCCGAGCAGCCATTATTGGACGCGCAAACCTCGCCGGACGAGCTCATGCAACAGGCCGCGCACGCCGTGGCCCAGGTCGCCCGCGCGATGGTGGAGCCCGGTAGCCGGGTGCTCGCGGTGGCGGGGCCGGGCGGCAACGGCGGCGACGCGCTCTACGCGGCCGCGGAGCTGGCCATGTCCGGCTACCGCGTAGACGCGCTGCTGGTGGCGGGCCGTGCGCAGGAGCGGGCGCTTTCGGCGCTGCGCAACGCGGGCGGGACGGTGGTGGAGCGTGTTGCCCGCGCGTATGACCTGGCCATCGACGGCATGACCGGTATTGGTGGTACTGCGGGACTGCGCGCGGAATACGCGGAGGTGGTGGAGGCGCTGCGGGGGACGCGCGTGCTCGCGGTCGACGTGCCCTCCGGGGTCGACGCCGACACGGGCGAGGGCGGCGAGCTCCACGTCACCGCGGACGCGACCGTGACCTTCGGCGGGTTCCGCCGCGCCCACGTCCTGGCCGCCGCGTGCGGGGTGCAGCTGATTGCGGACATCGGGATCGGCGGGCGCCACCTCTACGAAACGCTCGTGGACACGCTGCCCTTGTGGTCCGCCGACGGCCCGCCGCTGCTCACCGCAAACCGCGCCGTTGTCCCGGACTTCCCTCTCCCTGAGGGGATGCGCACCCTGCTCCCTGCACCCGTGCCGTCGGTGGAGCCCGGCGCGGCCGACGACAAATACTCCGGCGGCGTGGTGGGCATCCGCGCAGGAAGTAGTACCTATCCGGGCGCGGCGCTGCTGTGCACGGCGGGCGCGGTCAACGCCTCCCCGGCGATGGTGCGCTACGCAGGCCCGCAGGCCGCCGAGGTGGTGCGCGCACATCCTGAGGTCGTCGTCGCGGATTCCGTGGATGCGTCCGGTCGCGTCCAGGCCTGGGTGTTCGGCCCCGGCGCGGGCACCGGCGAGGGGGAGGCCGAGGAGCTGCGCGCCCTGCTCAGCGCCCCCGAGCCGTTGCTTCTCGACGCCGACGCGCTCACCCTCCTTGCCACCCACCCCGACCTCCTGTCCGCCCTGCGTGAGCGCGACACCTACACGGCGCTCACTCCGCACGACGGCGAGTTCGCCCGGCTGCGCGAGGCGGCGGGCCTTTCCGCGGATTCGCGGATGGAGGAGACGCTCGCCCTCGCCGCACACCTCGGCTGCGACGTCTTGCGCAAGGGGCGCGCCACACTCATCTCCGACGGCCACCTCGTCTACGGCCTTGACGCCGGGCACTCCTGGGCCGCGACCCCGGGTTCCGGCGACGTGCTCGCCGGCATTGCGGGCGCACATCTGGCCCGGCGCGCGGAGACCTCCTCGCTCATCGCCGCGGCGACCGTGCACGCCGTGGCCGCGAAGCTGGCCGCGGCCACCGAGTTCGGTGATGCGACCGCACCCGCAAGCCGGATCGCCGCGTTTGTCCGCGAGGCTACCGCTCTACTGACCACAACGACTCTGGAGGCGAACAATGCTTGATGCCGCGATCATCGGTGGTGGCCAATCTGCACTCGCGACCGCTTACTACCTGCGCAAGTACAAGGTGGATTTCACCATCTTCGGCGACCGTGCTGCCGGCGCTTGGCCGACGTACTGGGATAACCTCACGTTGTTTTCCCGCGCGGAATTTTCCAACTTGCCCGGCTGGCCTATGCCCGCCTTCGACGGCTATCCGCCGCGCGACCACGTCGTGGACTACCTCACGCGCTACGAGCAGCGCTACAGCTTCCCCGTCGTTCGTGAGCGCGTGGAGCGCATTTCGCTTGACGACGCCACGTTTACCCTCCACCCCCAACGCGTCACCGCCCGCAACGTGATCATGGCCACCGGTAACGTCCCGTTCGTGCCTCACTACCCGGGCACGTTCCCCGGAGTGCAGCTGCACGCCTCCGAATACCGCAACCCGCAGCAGTTGGCGGGCAAACGCGTCGCCGTGGTGGGATCCGGCGATTCCGGGGCGCAGATCACCGCTGACCTGGCGCTGGGCGGGGTTGATGTAGTGTGGCTGACCCGCCACGCGCCGCGCTTCATGCCGGATGACGTGGATGGTTCGGACTTGTTCCGCCGCAACCGTGAACGTTTCGTCGCTATCTCACAGGGCAAGCCGGACCCGGGCGGGGCCGACTTCGGCGGCGACATCGTCGTGGTGCCCGAGGTACGCCGCGCCCGCGACGCCGCGCTGATGCGCACGGAGACGGTGCCGGACACGCTTGATGAGGTTTCGGCACTTGGGGTCGAGACGATCGTGTGGGCCACGGGCTTCCGCCCGGCGCTCGGGCCGGTACGCGGCCTGGACCGCAACACCCCGGGGCTGTGGTTTGTGGGCTACAACCGCATCAACGGGCCTGGCGCCGCGACGCTTGGTGGCGTGAGTCCTTTTGCCAGGGACGTGGCTCAGGCGGTGGCGGGGCGTCGATAAGCACTCGCCCAGGTCATCGCGGCCCAGACCGCTGGGACGCCGGGGACGACGATGAGGAGGTAGTAGGGCCACTTGCCAAAGAGCTCGAGGATGGACCAGCCGCGCGGGTAGCCGGCGAGGAAGCCGTAGTTGCCGCCGGTGATGCGGTTGGCGGTGGCGGCGAAACCGGCCCAAGCGACGGTGATGGCGGTGGTGATGCGCCAGTCGCGCCAGGTGGGGCGGTAGCCGAGGCCGAAGGTGAGCACGGTCGGGACGACGAGGGCGGCGCTGTGGAAGAACCAGTACGCGAATTCCTGCAGGCCCGGGAAGTCCTGGACGTACGCCATGTCGGGGAAGAGCAGTGCCATGGGGTTCAGGAGGAAACCCCAGTAGAAGGACAGGGCGGCTGCGGTGGGATTGTCGGTGAGCAGCGCCGTCGGGGTGATAACGCGGAGGAAGTCCGTGATGTGGAAGGGGGCGGTTTCGTCCCACACGATGTTGCTCGGCGCGAGGACCCAGCAGTAGTAGGCGAAAACGAGGATGCCCAGGACGGCGCCGGCGACCTTTCGCGCAGCTTTGACCACATTGCGGGGCAGGTTGCGGGCCGCGACGACGAGGATGCCACAGCAGAGAATGAGGACCACGAGTATGGAGAGGTGCCGAGCGTCGTACTGTGTCATCGTCCGGTAGGTGCGTCCGTTGCGCGACGTCCAGTCCGGCGGTTGGAGCGGCTGTAGCTGCATGCGAGTAAGGGTACCGCGGTTAGGGTGTCTAAGAATTACAATGGTGTAACTTCTCAGGTTCAGCCCGTCTACCTCGATCTGGACCATTAAGGAGCCACCCCCATATAGGGGCGCTTTTAAACTATTGACAGGCGATATTTAATAATACCATATCAATACACAGCTCCTGCCTGGGATTATGTCAATATACACGGTCATTACCGTTTTTATAAAGCGAACACGGCTCACGCAAATGCTTCCATTTATGTATTCCTCAGGTAACATAATCAGCGTGTTCAACAATCAGAGATTCGCAGCAGCAGCCACCGCCGTCGCCCTGGGCGCGTGCGCTGTCATTGCGCCACAAGCGCAGGGCGCAACTGTTGGTAGTAACGACTCTGGTTCATGCCACATCCAGCTGAACAGCCAGGAGCAGCAGGAATACGAGCGCGTCGCGTTCGCTTCCACCAAGTTCAACCAGGATGACAACTGGCGCCAGGCCTTCGAGGTCGCGTTCCCTGCCGCCGGCGACATCGCCGCCGAGTTCCAGGACGCCTACGAGAACGGCGGCCGCGAGTCCTTCAACGACAACCTGATGGACAACCTGAACGCGTGGGCCGACCGGATTTCCGCAGAAACCGGTGTCTCGCACGACGCGTCCTTCTGGTACTTCTCCCACCTGTGGAACAGCCTCGCTGTCTCCACCGAGCCGGACATCGCGCTGGTCAAGTTCTGGGACGACGTGCACGACTCCCTCGACGCGGGCACCATCACCGCTTCGGAACAGGATGCCGCGTCTGAATCCGCCTTCCGCCCGGTCGCCCCGCTGGCCGTCCTGGAGCAGGAACGCAAGGCCCAGTTCCCGGAGCTGAGCCCGGAGCACGCGGCCGCGTGGACCGACGCCTTCGTGGAGTCGGAGGCCCTGGCCGACTACCGCAAGGGCGCCGCATTCGAGTCCGTCTTCCAGCAGGCCCGCCAGGAATGCGCAGAGGGCGGCGATGCCATCGTCCTGTTCCCTACCGACGGTGCAAACCCCGACGCGCAGCGCGCGGCGGAGAAGACCGACCAGGGCGCGGACGTGCTTCCCTCGGCAGAGCAGAACCCGCTGACCACTGAGCAGACTGACCAGCCTGAGCGCACCGAGCACGAAAACGGCACCGAGAACGGCACGACGACCACCGTCGTGCGGGAGAACGGCAAAACCACCGTCAACGTCTCCGTCACCTCGCGCACCAAGTCGCGCACCGCATCGGAGCCGACCGACAGGCCGGACAACAAGCAGGAGGACGAGCCCAAGGTGGACACCGCCGCCGCAGCCGGCAAGCACATCTCCGTTGACTCCGGCATCATCGCCGCTATCGTGCTCGCCCTGCTGGCGACCATCGGCGGCGCAGTCTTCTCCTTCCTTGGCTAGACCCCGAGCAGGGCACCGATGAGAACGCTCGCCGCACTCGCCACCGCGACCGCACTGGTCTGCGGTGGCGTTGCCGTTGCGCCCATTCCCGCCGCGAGCGCGGCCACCTGCACGCTCACCATGGAGCCGGAGGCCTTCGGTGCGGCCAGCGACGCCGCGCACCTCTACCTCGAGCGCGAGGCAAACCTCATCTACGCCCGCTACGGATCCTTCGTCGAGGCATTCCCCGAGGTGCGCAGCGTCGAGTCCGGCGTGCGCCGCCGCATCCTCGAGGAAGCGCTAGGCATCTACATCGATGACGCCCACTTCGCCGACCCCACCACCACCGAGCACGCGTACGCTCTCGAGGCGTTCGCCGACCTCGGCCTGCCCGAGTCCGTGGCCAACTGGTACCTGCAGCGCCACTCGCCCACGCAGACCACCCACAACCCGCAAATCACCGAGGTCGAGCACTACAAGGACTTCGTCGCCACCGACGGCCAAGTGCCCGTGGGCAAGGACGCCCCGGACTGGTTCACCCCCACCGGCATGGCCACCGACCCGGAGGCGGTCGCCGAGCAGCTCACCCAAGAGTTCCCGGGCCTGATGCTTGCCGATGCCACGCGCTGGGCCGACACACTCACCTCCACCGCGACGTACGAGAACCTGCGCGCCGTCGACCGCTACGCCAATTACTTTGACCAGCAGGACGCGCAGTGCGAGGCGGACCACGCGGAGCCGACCGAAACGCCGACCGAAACGCCGCAGCCGGAAACAGACATCATCCCCATCATCGCCGGGGTCCTCATGCTGCTGGGCATCTTCGGCTACGGGGCGTTCGCGTACACGCATTTCTACGCCTAGATTGTTCGTGTGACCAATCTGCAGACATCCCAATCCCAGAAATTCCCTGTGGTCCCCCTCGCGGCGATGAGCTTCGCGGCGTTCGTCTACGTCACATTTGAGATGTTCGCCGTCGGCCTCATCTCTCCGATGGCCTCGGATCTCAACGTCTCCGAGGGCCAGATCGGCCTCCTGATGAGTGTGTACGCCGGCCTCGTCGCCATCGTGACCATCCCGCTCATGGCCGCGACCCGCAAGGTGAACCGACGCCCCCTCTTCATGGCCACACTCGGCTTCCTGCTCGCGGGCATCATCTTGCAGGCAATCGCGCACACCTACTGGGTCCTCGTGGTGGGCCGAGTGTGCGCGGCGCTCACGCACGGCCTGTTCTGGTCGCTGGTCAACCCCATGGCGTCGAGACTCGCCCCGCAGGGCATGACCGGCAAGGCGGTCGCGGCGGTCTCGCTCGGCTCCACGCTCTCGCTGGTGGTCGGCTCCCCGCTCACCACCTCACTCGGCGGGCTGATCGGGTGGCGCGGCTCCACCTGGGTCCTCGGCGTCGCGGTCCTCTTCGCGTTCCTGCTGCTGCTCAAGACGCTGCCCAGCATGCCGGCCATCCCGCCGACGCCGGCGGAGACCGCGCAGCAGCAGCGCTCCGCCATCCCCTCGCTCGTCTTCTACCTGGCGTTCTCCGTCACCGCGGTCTTCGCCACATTCACCTACCTGGCGCTGCTCGTGGAAAACACGGCGGGGCACGCGTTCGTCCCCATCGGGCTCGGCGCGTACGGCGCGTTCGGCCTCGTCGGCGTCGTGCTCGCGGGCAATCGTGTCGACGTCCGCATGATCCGCCTCAACGGCTTCGCTGGGATCCTGCTCATTGTCGCCGCGCTCGTCGGGCTCATCGGCCTGCACACCGGCTCGGGCGTGATCATGTTCATCATGATCGCCATCTTCGGTACCGCGGCGGGCGCGCTGCCCACCGTCGCCACCACCATCTTCCTGTTCGCCGGCAAGCGCAACCAGGACCTGGCCAGCTCCATCTACGTGGTGACGTTCCAGGTCGGCATCGCCTCCGGCTCCGCGCTCGGCGCGGCGGCAGTGGACGCGGGCTACCTCTCCGGCACCCTCCTCATCACGCTGCTGCTCGCCGCCTGCGGGTTCGGCGTGCTTACGCTGCTCTCGCGACCGAAGCTGCGGTAACCTGCCCGTCCGCCACGCGGACGACCTCGTCGGACGAGGAGATGAGCTCCGTGTCGTGGGTGACAAAGCCGCAGGCGATGTTGCGGTCCTGCACCAGGTTGCGCAGCAGGGCGACGATCTCGTGCGAACGCTCCGAGTCCAGCGCCGCGGTCGGCTCGTCGGCCAGGATCAGCGACGGCTCGCCCATGAGCGCGCGGGCGATGCCGACGCGCTGGCGCTGACCGCCGGACAGCTGCTGCATCTTGCGGTCGCCCAGGCCCTCCAGGCCCACGGTGGCGAGCAGCTCGTCGGCGCGCTCCTTGCGCGGCTTGACGCCGCGGATGTGGTCGGTGACCAGGAGCTGGTCGCGGACGTTGAGGGCGCCGATCAGGTTGGCCTGCTGGAAAATCATGCCGATTTTTTCGAGGCGGACGCGGGTGTCCACGGGCGTGTCGTCGATAAGCACTGTGCCCGAGTCGGGCGTGAGCAGGCCCGCGGCCGCGGAGAGCAGGGTGGACTTGCCCGAGCCGGACTCGCCGACGATGAAGGTGAGGTGGCCCGGGGTGGCGCTGAAGGAGATGTTGTCCAGGGCGGTGAGGCGCTCCTGGCCGTCCTGGAAGGTGACGGTGACGTTGTCCATGGTGAGCATTTAGGCGATACCTCCGAGTGCAAGTTGTGGTTCGACGTTGGTGATGGAGCGGGTGGCAAACAGGGCGCCGGCGAGGCCGAGGACCCAGATGAGCAGCGGCGGGCCGACCGTGGACAGCGCGGAGAGCGTGAACGGGACCGTGCCGCCGACGAGCGCACCAAAACCGGTGGCGATGGCGGCGCCGAGGATGACGCCGACCGCCAGGATGATGGCGGACTGGCCGAGCGCGTCCTTGCGCAGGTAGCCGTTCGACGCGCCGATCGCCTTGAGGATGGCCAGGTCGCGGGTGCGCTGCATCGTCCACACGGTGAGGAAGGCGACGATGACCAGCGCCGCGATGGCGTACAGGAAGCCCTGGATCATGAGCAGGGAGCCACGCTCGGAGCCGTAGGCCGGCAGGGCGTTGAAAGAGTCGGACAGCTTCATGCCGCGGTCGTCGCTGGCAAGGAGGACCGTTCCCTCGGCATCGGTGTGCATGGCGGCCTGCCAATCCCTGGTGGGCACCCACAGGACCGGGGAGTGCGAGTACTCCAGGTCCTCTGTGGTGCTGCCCACGGTCACGGGCGCGCCGCCCACGGTGAGCTCCTCGCCCGGGGTCAGGCCCAGGGACTCGGAGGCGACGGCGTCGGTGCCCACCACCTCGCCGTTGGGCAGCCTCGTGCCCTCCGGCAGGCCCAGGATGGCCACGGACTCCTCGGTGCCGTCCGCGCGGGACAGCAGGGTCTGGCCGGTGCCCAGCGGGACATCGCCGGCCTGCGCGTCCTCCGGGCCCACGCGGGACGTGGTGTAGGAGGGCTCCTCCATATCCTTGAACACGACCGAGTGCGGGTTGAGCGCCTCAAGCGCCGACGTATTCTGCTTGCCAAGGCCAGCCGTCAGACCGGTGAGCATGACGACGAGGAGAGTGATCAGCCCCACGACGCCAATGATCAGGCCAAAGCGACCCTTGGCGTTTCCAATTTCTCTCAATCCAACGAACATGCCCCAATTATCTACCTGACCTGCACCGTTCCACATCGGGCGAGCGGTGGAACCTTGAGTCAACCGATCGGTTGATTAGGCTTGTGCGCGTGCAAACCACCAGCCGAATCCTCGCCGTCCTCCGCGTCAGCCTGCACCTGCTGGTCGCGGTCCTCCTGCTCGTGGGCATGCTGGGCGACTTCACGCCGCTCGCGCTCCTCTTCGCCGCCGTCTATCTGGCGGGCACCGTGGCGCACAACCGCGGCACGGAGTACTCGGCGCGCGCGTCGTGGGCGTGGCTCGCCATCATCGCGGCGCTGTGGGTGGCGCTGGCGCTGCGCTCCGAAGCGTACGTGTGGCTGGAGTTCCCGCTGGTCATCCTCGCCGCCATCCTCCTGCCCACCGCCGCGAGCCTGGTCGTGGCCACCGCGATGCTGGCGCTCACGCTCAGCGTGACGGTGCCCGCCTCCGGGTTGGGCGGGCTGATCGGCCCGACCATCGGCACGGTGGTCGCGGTGGTCACCGTGCAGATCTACAACATGCTTCGCGCCGAGGCGCAGCACTACAAGGCGCTCGCGCTCGAACTCGAGGTCTCGGAGCGCAACCGCGGCGCGGCGGAGGAGCGCGCCCGCCTCTCGCGCGAGGTGCACGACACGATGGCGCAGGGGTTGAGCTCCATCGTGCTGCTGGGCAGGGCGCTGGACAAGCAGCTTGACGACGCCACCGCGCGCGCCACCCTCACCACCATCCGCGAGGTGGCGGCGGACAACCTCGCGGAGGCGCGCCGGTTCGTGGCCGTGAACGCGGAGGGCGGCGGGGCCGAGCCGCCGCGCCGCACCCTGCCGGAGCAGGTCCGGGCGCTGGCGCAGTCCGCGCAGGACCGGCAGCGCGCCCTCGGCGAGCCGCTGGAGGTGCAGGTCAACGTGGTGGACGTGGTCGGCCCTGCGGCGGAGGTGGTCGAGCGCGTGGTCCGCGAGGGCTTAAGCAACGTGGTGCGCCACGCGCACGCCTCGAAAGCCGTCGTGACGGTGGATAAGCTGGGCGACACCGTTACCGTCGACGTCTTTGATAACGGCCGCGGCATGTCCGGCAAGGAGGGCTTCGGCCTGCGCGGCCTGCGCGCCCGCGTGGAGGAGGCCGGCGGTGAGCTCTCGGTGGAGGGCAACGTGCTCGCGGCAACGCTCCCGGTCCAACGCAAGGAGGCACCATGATCAGGGTCATGCTTATCGACGACCACCCGGTCGTCCGCGCCGGACTCCGCGCCGTCCTCGACTCCTTCGGCGACATCGAGGTCGTCGCCGAGGGCGCGGACGGCACCGCCGAGGTCCCCGACGGCGTGGACGTCATCGTCTCCGACATCCAGATGCCCAACGTGGACGGCATCGAGGTCACCCGGCGCGCCGTCGCCGCGGGCGGCCCGCCCGTGCTCATCCTCACCACCTACGACACGCAGGCCGACGTGGTCGCCGCCGTGGAGGCGGGCGCGCTCGGCTACCTGCTCAAGGACGCGCCCGAGCAGGAGCTTCACGACGCCGTGCTCAAGGCCGCCAGGCGCGAGCGGGTCCTTTCCGCGCAGGTGGCGGGCGTGCTGGCGGAGCGCGTGATGCGCCCGGAGGAGGCGCTGTCGGCCCGCGAGATCGAGATCCTGAAAGCCCTGCAGACCGGCGCCTCCAACAAGCAGATGGCGGCCAGCCTGTTCATCTCGGAGGCGACGGTGAAGACCCACCTCATCCACATCTACTCCAAGCTGGGCGTGGACAACCGGACCGCGGCTGTAGAGAAGGCCCGCGAGCGGCGGATTATTTAGGCGGCGTCCTCGCTGAGCTCGTGGGTGGTGGTGAGCAGCAGCACCGCGGCGAGCGCCAGGCCGGCGCAGATGAGGGTGCCCAGGCCCATGGAGCTCATGTGGTTCGTGCCCAGCGCGACGAGCGGGGGCACCGCGCCGGCGACGAGGAACTGGAAGAAGCCGAGGGCGCCCGAGCCGGCGCCGGCACCGATGTCTCGGACCTCCTCGATCGCCAGGGCGGAGGCGTTGGCCATGACGAACCCGCCCATGAACGAGAGGACCGCCAGGAAGGGAAGTGCCCACAGGGAGGGCGTGGTGAAGGCGAAGGTGAGAAGGATGAGGGCGGCGATGGCGTCGATAAGCAATGCCCCGATGAGCAGCGTGCGGGGGTGGTAGCGCTTGAGCATGCGCATGTTCATCGTGTTGGACACCGGGATGAGCAGGGCCATGCCGCCGAAGATGAGCGCGTAGGTGGTGGCGCCCAGGCCGAGCTGCGACTGGAGGACCAGCGGGGACGCGGAGATGTAGGCGAAGAGGGCGCCGAAGCCGAGGCCGCCGGCGAGCATGAAGCCGACGAAGGCGGGGCGGCGCAGGCACTGCCACATGCGGGGGAAGAGGCTGCGCAGGGTGCCGGGGGAGCGTCCCTCGGCGGGCAGAGTTTCCGGCATGCGGAACGCCATGATGGCCTGGACGATGTTGATAGCGGTGAGGACCCAGAAGAGGCCTCGCCAGCCGACGACCGGCAGGAGCGCGCCGCCGAGGACCGGGGCGATCGCGGGGACAAAGCCGGTCAGCGCCATGAGGCCCGACAGGGCGCGGGCGGCCTGGCGGCCCTTGGACACGTCCGCGACCACGGCGCGCGAGACCGCCTCGAGCGAGCCGGCGGCCAGGCCCTGCACGAAGCGGGCGGCGACGAGCGGCCAGATGCTCGGGGACACCGCGCACAGGACGGAGGCGGCGAGAAAGACGGACGCCGCGCCGACGATCTGGGGCTTGCGGCCCGTGCCGTCCGAGATCGCGCCGAACAGGAGGTTGCCCACCGCCATGCCCAGCATGAACCCGGTGATGGTCAGCTGCGCCACCGCGGGCGACGCGCCGAGCTCGCTGGCCAGCGACGGCATGCCCGGCAGGTACATATCAATGCCGAAGGGGGCGACAGAGGAGAAGAACGCGAGGGCGACAAGCAGCCCGGGTGAAAGTTTTTGCACGCAGGTACCATACCTGTATGAGCACTGAGATGAGCAACGTAGTCGGCGCGTGGCGCTCCATCGAGGTACCGCAGGCGCCCGAGGCGCTGGGTGCCGCCGCCTCCGCCGAACTCTCCGACGGCGAGCTGCGCTACGGCGAGCTGGCCCTGCAATTTGCGGGGGCAGCTGGGGGCGCCGAGCCGTTTACCCCGGAGCCGTTCACGCTGCGCTCCGTGACCACGCGCGTCTCCGGGGAGGCGCGCGTCGTGGCCGGCTCGCTGTTCGGCCAGACCTCCCCCCTGCCCACCCCGGACTCGCTGGTCGCGGTGGTGCTCGCGCTCGAGCCCGGCGCGGAGGTCGCCTTCACCTGCGACGAGGCGTTGGAGTACGGCGTCGTCGCTTGCTCGGGCGGCATCGAGCACGACAACACCCCGGTCCCGGCCGGGTCCTGCGGCCGCACGCAGGCGGGCGCGTCCACCCACGCGGTGGCGAACACCTCGCAGGAGCGCGCGTACGCGGTGCTCCTCGGCGGCAACCCGGCGGACCGCGCTGGCGCAGCCCGTCCGTCCGAGTAAGTGCGCGGCACGCTCCCGCCGCCCGGCCCCGCGTGGGGCGGCAGCGTGATGGGCACCTCGCTGATGGCCACGCTCATGGTCACCAGCGGCTACCCGGCCGTGGCCTGGGTGTTCGCGGTGCTCGGCGCACTGATTTTCCTGGTGCTGCTGGGCGGTTTCCTGGTCTACCGCAGCCCCCGCTTCCGCCAGGACCTCATGGCTCCGTGGGCGATGTGGTTCATCGGCACGATGGCGTTGGGCACCGCGTGGACCAAGCTGACCGGCGCCGAGTGGTGCATCTTGCTCGGGTTTTGGGTGGGCGCGCCGCTGTGCGTGGTGGCCTACTTCAACCAGCTGCGCAGGTTCTCCGGGGTGCCCAACTTTGCGTGGGGGCTGCCCCTGGTCGGGCCCATCATGGCGTCCAATACGGCGGGGACAATCAGCGCGCTGACGGGCAGTCGGAGCTACGCCGTGCTGGGCATTGTCTTCATGGCTATGTCGGTGCTCGCCGCCTACCCGGTCTTTGCCCGCGTGTACGTGGCTGCGCTGCGCGGGGAGGCAGACATCAGCGGTCCGAGCGCGGCGACAACGTGGATTCCGCTTGGGGTGGTGGGGCAGTCGACGTCGGCAATCGCCCTGCTCTTCGGCGCCCGCGCGGAGATCCTCGTGGGCAGTGCGCTGGTGGCGCTGGCGGTGCCAATGATGCTGTTTGCCATGTGGCACTTCTACCCCGCCGTGGCCCGGTGGGTGGACTACTCGCCGGCGTGGTGGGCCTCCACCTTCCCCACGGGCGCGATCGGGATGGGCGGCTACACGCTCGCGCAGGCGTGGGGCATCGACTGGATGAACGCGGTGGCGACGATGCTCCCCGCGCTGCTGGTGCTGCACTGGGGGTTGTGCGCGGCGCGCTTCGTGTCGTGGCGGTGCGGCCATTAGCGGGTAAGGGTGGCCCGGCCCACGTAAGGTGAAGAGCATGATCATCACAATGCTGTTCACCGTGGAGGGGTCCCAGCCCGAGATCAGCCGGTGTGTCAACGTGGAACCACACATTGATCTGAGCCGATTGGCGCAGATTATCGACGCATCACTCGGGTTTTCGGGGGTGGCCGGTCACTTGTTTATTCACCAGGAGGGGGAGCACTCCGCCGACAACGAGGTCTACGCCGAGAACCCGGGCGCCGGGGAGCGGTCCATGACCTCCATGACCGTGGGCGAGATGCCGCCGATGCTGTACGTCTACGACCCGGCCGCCAACTGGAACGTGCACGTCAGGCGGCTCGGCGAGTCGCAGCTGGAGGGGCCCACTCCCCTGCTCATCCACGCGCAGGGGCCGGACGTGGTGGAGACCGCAAACGGGCCGGAGATGATGACGCGCTTCCACGAGGAGGCGCGGAACCTGGCCGCCGGGCTGCCGCCGAACATGGAGGTCACGCCCCTGCTGCTCAGCTACCTGCCGGTGATGACGCCGGAGCGGATGCTGGACCGGCTCAGCGTGGTCGACCCCGTGGCGGTGGCCACCCGCATGGGCTTTGTCAGCGAGGAGCTGGGCACCAACCTGGGTGGGCTCCCCGGTGGGCCGTTCGATGGCGACTCCTTTGATGACGCCTTCGAGCAGGGGTTCGCGGCGGGCTTCGGGGAGGAGCCGGAGCCGACGCCAATGCGCGAGCTGATCCACAAGTTCCTCGACGACCGCCCGGACCTGCAGGAAATCCTGGAGACGGACCCGAACGCGCAGGACAACCCGGTGCTCGTGGAGGCGTTCTCGGAGTTTTTTGATCGCACGATCGCCGAGATGGGCGGCGTCGACGCGGCGATGGAGGCGTTCGGCGTGGAACGCGCCGAGGTCCCCGGCCCGCGCTCTGCGGACATGCACGCCCCGAAGGGATTCTCGCCGGTGCTCGCGCAGTACCTGGAGGTGCTCGGGCCGGAGGCACCGCTCACGGTGCGCGGCAACCTCAAGGTCGCCGTGGTGCGCGAGCTCGTGCGCATGCTGGGGCTGCCGGTCTACCCCACCCAGCCGCGAGAAGACACGTGGGAGGCGGTCCAGCTGGGTCGCGTGCTGCTCGAGGAGCTCGGCCTCGTGGCCCAGGAGGGCTCCAACCTGGTGCGCACCGCGGCCGGCGAGCGGTTTCTCAACAATCCGTCACTGGCCGGCCACGAGGCGACGATCCACGCGCTGTTCGCCGACTACTTCTCCCCGTTCGTGTGGCGGCAGACCGTCGAGGTGCTGCGCAGCACCGACTCGTCCGGGGCCTCACCGATGGCGGAGCACACGCTGGACACCCTCATGGTGCTGGGCGGGATCTACGCGATGGGCGACGTCAACGTGATCACGGAGGAGTTGCTCGCGGTGATTGACCCGGGGGCTCGCTAATCGACGCTCACGCAGCCGCCAGCACCACGTAAAGCCCCAACCCGCCGAGCACGCACATGGCCAGCGTGGTTGCCGCGACGCCCACCGTGTTCGGCGCCGAGCGCTCGTTGGCCAGGTGGATCGCCTCGCGCCGGTACGCGCGGCGCTGCAGCAGCATCGTCGCCGTGCCCATCACCGTAAGCAGGACGATGACGGTGAAAATGACGCCCGGGTAGGCGCTGGACCAGCGCAGCAGCACGGATGCGCAGACGAGCATGGCCAGGGCGGTGCGCCCCCAGCTCAAAGAGGTGCGCTCGGCCTGCAGCCCGGGGTCCGCGAGCGGGATCGGCCGCGTCTGCTGCCCCATCAGGTCAGGCTGACCAGGACGACGACGGCGGCGAGGAAGATGCCCACGCCGAGGACGGGCACGATCGCCGGGGCCGGGAGGGGGCGGCCGTGCCGCAGGGCGCGCTCGAGGCGCGCCCAGCGCACCGCCGCGCCCAGCGAGATCGCCATCGCGATGACCACGATCACGGCGGCGATGATGGAGCGCGTGGCGGGGTCAATCCCCGGCAGGTCGAAGGCCTCGAGCGCGATGCCCCCGGCCAGAAACGCGAGGGCGGTGCGGGTCCAGGCGAGGAAGGTGCGCTCGTTAGCAAGCGTGAAGCGGGGGTCCGGCTCGGTGCCGTCCGGGAAGACCCGGCGCGTAAACCAACCGCGCTGCGTGTCCTGACTCATGCCCCCTACCCTAGGCGATGAACGCGGCCAGCTGGTTCGCGCCGAGCGAAAGGTACGGCACGAGGATGACCACGGCGCAGGCATTGAACAGCCACATCGCGGTGGGCGACTTGTGCAGGGAGGCGGCGGCAGCGCCGATGAGGCCGCCGGTGGTGTTGAAGATGAGGTCGTCCATGTCGCTGTAGCCCGCCGCGAGGAGGAATTGCAGGGACTCGACGGTGAGGCTGGCGAGGAAGCAGAAGCAGGTGGTGGCGGCGACGGAGCGTCGATAGGCGAGATAGCCCACGGGGACAAAGAGGGCGAGATTGCCAAAGAGGTTGAACCAGGGGCCCCACCACACGCGGTAGTGCCGGAAGGAGACGAAGGGGTCGAGGCGGATCTGCTGGATCTGGTGCGCGGCGGCGTCCCACAGGCCGGGGACGGAGATGTAGGCCTTGCCCACCGTGAAGGCGAGCACGAAGGCGGCCGCGACCGTGAGGCTCAGCGTGTACAGGGCGGGCGAGATTTTCACCTGGGCAACCCTAGCGCCCCGCATTGCCCTGCTACTGGGGGTTGGCTGCGTGGTTGCTGGGGACCTGTCCGCCCGAGGCCTGCAGGTACGCGTGCGCGAACGCGAGCAGCGCCACCGGCAGCGTGACCAGCAGGCCGACGCCGGCGAGCAGCGCGCCCGCGGCGTTGAGGAGCGTGAGCAGCACCGCCAGCCCCAGCAGCGGGGCATAGTTGCGCGAGCCCGCGACGACGCCGGGCCGGGTGGCGTCCCACATGGTCATGCCGCTTGCAGAGTAGTAGATGATCTGCGTCAGCCACGGCGCGAGCACGTTGAGCAGGACGATCGCGCCGCAGCCCAGCCACAAGGCGCCAGACGGGAAGAAGCCGTCCGCCCCGCCGAAGAACGCCACGGCCGTGGACCAGAGCGTGAAGCAGGCGACGAACACGAAGACGACGAGGAGCGCGGTGAGCAGCGTCTCTTTGTACAAGAGGGTGGTCATCTTCCGCAGGCGAGGGGCGCGCTCGCGGGTCTGGCGCAGCGCCGTGACCGTGGCAAAGGGGATCACGAGCGCCGCGACGACCAGCGGCGTGACGTAGTAGCACAGCGCGAGGCTGGCCGCCGTGATGAGCAGCGCGACGGCGGTACATGGGACCCAGAGCCGCCAGTTGGACGTCGCCGCCGCCCACCCCCACGTCAGCGCCGGGCGGATGCGGACCGTGCCCGCGCGTGAATGTTCCTCCTGCATACACCGCACGCTACCAAAGTTCCCAGGGTTTGCACGGGTACTTCCCCTATTAATTTCTGCCGCGGTATGTGCTGCGCTTATCGACGGGAACCGGTCCCCGCGACGCCTCCCGGTACGCGTGGGCGTACGCCAGCAGTGAGAGCGGGATCGTCACCAAAAGGCCCAGGCCAAGAACCGCGGCGCCGAGAATGTTGAGGACCGTGCACGCCAGCGCAAGGGCGAGCAGCGGGAAATAGTTGCGCACGCCGCGCCGGAACCCGCGGCCGATCGCCTGGCCGATCCCGCTGCCGTCCGCCGCGAAGAACGGCATGAGCGCCCACAGCGGCGATACGGCAAGGTAGCACAGCAAACCGATGCCCAGCATGATGGGACCCATCGGCGTCCCCTCCGGCACGTCCCACGGCAACGTCTGGTGAAGCGCCCGGCGCACGGCGGAGGGCACTGGCCACGAGATCGCGGCGGCGAACAGCCCGGCCACCACAGTCTGCGCGAAGTGCAGGGGCTTCACTTCCCCGAGAGAGAACGTCACGCGGTCCGTCTGCCGCAGCGCCGCCGACACGGCAAACGGGACCACCACGACAAACCACACGGCGGGGAAGAGGAACAGCGCAACGATGAAAAGCAGCGGGTTGCCAGCCACGACACTGATGACGAGGAACGCGAACGTCAGCTGCACGCACGTGGCCCAGTTTCCGGTGAACGCGGCCCACGCCCAGGAGAACGCGCGGCCCACTCGGACCCGCCCGGTGCCGGGCTCGGTAGGCCAGGCCTGCGGGTCGATGTACGTGTTGCTGGCCTGGGCGTACGGGTTTTCGCCGGGGGCTGGTGTGGGTTTTTCGGGTTCTGTTGGTTCCGTGGGCTCTGTCGGTGCTGACGGCTCTGTGGGCTCCTCCACTGTGCGGCCCACGGCCTGGCAGTACGCGTGGGCGAGCGCACACACGACGATCGGCACCGCCACCAGCAAACCGACGCCGATGCAGACCGCACCGGCGAGCAGGGTGAGCAGCGACAGGGCCTCGACGGCCATGAGGCGCAGCCAGTTCGCGGCGGCGCGCTTCGTCGCGGCCAGCAGGCCGTAGCCGTCAGCGGCGGCGAGGGGCAGGAAGCTGCACAGGGGCGCGAGCACAACAAAGGCCACGAATCCGCCGAGGATGAACCAGGCGGCCGGGTCGGCGTAGAGCGGGGTGGGTGGTCGCTCACCGTACGGGTCCACCAGCGCGGCGAAGGAGGGGGCTGCAATACCCAGCCAGAGGGCGAAGCTCAGGAAGCCGATGAGCTCCACCACCGCCGTCGCGCCGAGTGTCTGGAAGGCGCGGGGGAACTCCAGCTCGGTCAGGCGCAGCCGGGGGTGCTGCGTCTGCTGCAGGGCGACGATGGCAAACAGGGCCGACGCCAGCATGAACACGATCAGGTGGCCATAAAACTGCAGCAGGACCCACAGGACGACCCACGCGAGGAAGGCGACGAGCGTGAGCGGCACCCATATCGCCCAGTTGTTCAGCACGGTGCGGATCGACCACTCGAAGGCGGCGCGGGCGTTGATGGTTTTGGGGTTAGCGGTCATGGGGGTTGGCGGTGGCGTCGATAAGCGGGAAGCCCTCGGTGACCTGGCGGTACCCGTGTGCGAGGGCGAGGAACAGGAGCGGGAAGACGAGCGCGGCGACGCCGCAGGTGAGGTACCTGGAGCCGGGGAACATGGTGAGATCATTCCACACCGCCACGATCATCAAGGCGTAGGGGGCGGCGACCGCGATAAATACCTTGAACCAGTTTCGCACCGACGCGCGTAGGCCCAGTGTGACCGCGGAGCCGAAGCTGGTGCGGCCGTCCGCCGCGGCGAACGGGACGAACGCGACGAAGGCTGTCGCCGCGGTGAAGATGAGTACGCCACCGAGCAAGACGTATGTCGTGCCGGCCTCGTACCAGGGCTGTTCCGGCGTATGCCCGCTCGGGTCGAACCTCCACATCGACGCGCCAAGGAACACGAAGAACAAGGTGATGGCGAAGCCGCCGACAAAGAGCCCGAAGAGGAACGCGAGGACCAGGAGGTTGGCAAAGCCGGGCAGGCTGATCTCATCGAGCTTGAGTCGCCGCACCGTGGTTTGCTGCATCGCGAGCGAAATCAACACCGGCACCGCCAGGAGAGCGAACGTTTGCCAAAACCGCGTTGACAACCCGATGAAGCAGATGAGGCTCAGCGGACCCCAGATGATCAGGTTGGTTACCCAGGCGCGCACCGCCCACGCGTAGGCGGGCAGGAGGCGCAGCCCGCCCGCGGGCTGCATCGGCGGCGGGTTGCTGTGCTCCGCGTACGGACTCTGCCCACCATTCGGGGTGCTCATGCGCCTGAGACTAGCAGCGATTGGGGGAAATGTTTGGGGCCGATACCAATCCGTGACCTCAGCCCTTTACCGTTAGCGCACCGTTAGCGTACAGAGAGCGTGCTTTTCGACGGCACCGGGCCACCCGAGATCTGCCGGTAGGCATGCGCCCAGGTGAGGATGATGACGGGCACCGCGACGATGAGGCCGACGCCCACCGCTACCCCGCCGAGGACGAAGATGAGGAACGAGACAACGATGAGCCCCAGCAACGGCAGGTAGTTGCGCTGCGCCGCCTTAAACCCCCTGACGATGCAGCCGCCGAAATCGGCGCCGTTGTCCGCCGCGTACCAGACCTGCAGACAGAAGAACGGCAGGGTGGCCAAGAACAAGAAGAAGGCGACGTAGTCAAAGGGGGTCAACTCCGGTTCCACAACCGGGTACCCCGCAGGTAGAGGAGGCGCAGGATTGCCAGTGGCCAGGCGCAGCAACTCAGCAATGGCGACGATCAGCGCGAGGGCGCCAAGCGACATGATCCCGGTCAGCACATACATGCCGAGTGTCACCCAGAAGGTCGATGTGCCCTGCTCCGATGTCTCGTTCTTGTACACCAGCGTCTGCTTCAGCCCCAAGGAGATGCAGAGCGGGTACAAGGCGGCTACGACTAGCCCCCCGACGAACGGGATCAGGCCAACCAACAAGGCCAACAGCAGCCCGAGCCCGCACGGAATCCAGAACTTCCAGCGGGAAAACGTGGTGTTCACACCCCAGGTGAGCGCCTCGCCGATATTGAGCTTGCCGGTGCCCTTCATGTGGATCCACCCGTTGCGCTCAGGGGCGTTGATGGGGTGCGCGGTGCGGCCGTCGCCAAAGGTGTCGTCGATAAGCCGCTTGCCGTGGAACTTCATGGCGTTCACGGAATGGGAGAGGATGCTGGGCTGCGGTGCGTTCGAACCGGTCGCGGGGTACTGGTCGTAGCCGTGGAACGCTGGGTTGTTATCGGGGTTGTTATCGGGGCCGTACGGGGATTCCGGTCTCGTCATGGTTCGGAGCGTAACAAGGTGCGGACCATTGCGCGACCAGAAAGTGAGCGTTGTATCACAATGCAATGTGAGTGATACATAGCGAACGCCCCACGCAGCCGGTGGGCTGCGCGGGGCGGTGCGGGGTTAAACGCTTAGAGTTGCGCCGGGAACTCGTCCTCCACCGGGACCGGGCCGCCGGAGATCTGGCGGTACGCGTGCGCCTGCGCGAGGAGCACGACCGGGGTGGCAATGATCATGCCGAGGAACGCAAGGACGTAGCCCACGAAGCTGAGCAGGCCAGCAAGCACAGCCAGCCCCAGCAGCGGCAGGTAGTTTCGCTTGCCGTCGGCAAAGCCCTTGCTAAACGCCTGACCGAAGGAGCCGTTGTTCTCAGAGGCGTACCACACGGTCATCATGAGGAACGGAGATACGAACCATGCGATGAGCATGAGCAGGCCCATGGAGCCGAGGAGCGGGCCGAGCAGGGGAAGCAGCGCCTCGAAGTCCTCCGGGCTTGTCGGGTTCTCTGGCAATGCGTTGAGGTCCACGCTGCTGAAGCCGGCAACCATGCCAATGGTGAGGAACACAAACATGCCGACGGTAACAACTGCAAAAAAGACCGCCAGAACACCCAGGGTCTTCCCGTACGCGGGAGTCTTGATGTCGCCCCACCCGAACGAGCGGGCCAGCGTCTGCTGCAGCGCGGCAGAGAAGAACACCGGGTACACAAACAACGGGACAATGCCGAGTACGCCGGTCGGGACGATCATCGTGAGCCACTGCCACGCACACGCAATGAGGCCGAGGACGATCCAGACCTTCCAGTTGGAGAACGTGGTCTTAAAGGCCCAGGAGAACGCGTCGGTAATGTTCAGCTTGCCGTTGCCCTTGGTGTGCGTCCAGCCGTTGTTGGCCGGGTCATTGATCGGGTGCGGGGTCGCGCCGTCGCCGTAGGTGCCGTCGGTGAGCTCCTGGCCGTGGTAGCGCAGCGCGGTCGCGCCGGCGGCACCAGCCGCGGCGTTCACATCGAACTGTTCGTACCCGTTCGGGCCGAAGCCGCCCTGGCCGTACGTGTTGGAGCCGCTGGCGCCGTAGCTGTTGGAGCCGTACTCGTTGGAACCGTAGCCGTTCGCGCCGTAGGCGTCAGCGCTGTTCTGGCCGAAGTCGGACTGACCGGAACCGGTGGTGCCGGCGGAGCCGGCGCTGTCCGGGTTCCACGCGGAGGAGCCAGTGTTCTCCGGGTGGCTCCCCGCCGGGTTGTCGGGGTACGGCTCGTAGCCGTACGGGGAGTCCCCGCTCGGGCTATTGTCGCCCGGGGTGTTTCCATTGTTCGGTGTAGTCATGCGGCCGATAATAACAGCCGCCCCACCGATAACGCGCGCCTCGGCAGGGGACGGACAGGACTTCCCTACTTCACCACCAGGTTGACCATGCGGCCCGGCACCACGATCGTCTTGACGATCTGCTTGCCGCTGGTGAGTTCGGTCACGCGGGCGTCGTCAAGCGCTGCCTGTTCCATGTCCTCCTTGGAAGCGTCGGCGGCGACGTTGATGCGAGCCTTGACCTTGCCGTTGATCTGCACGGGAATCTCCACCGTGTCATCGGTGAGCAGCGACTCGTCGAAGGTTGGGAAGGGCTCGAACGTGATCGTGTCGGCGTGGCCGAGCTTGGCCCACAGCTCCTCGGCAATGTGCGGGGCGACCGGCGCAACCATCTGCACCAGCGGGGTCACCGCGGCGCGCGGGGCCTGCTGCGGGTACGCCTTGGTGAGGTAGTTGACGTACTCAATGAGCTTGGCCACCACGGTGTTGTCGCGCAGGTGCTCGTAGTCGTCGCGCACGCCCGCGATGGTGCGGTGGAGCTGCTTCGCGTCGTTCTCGGAAAGTTCGGCGTCGGTGACGTTGGCCTCGCCAGTCTCCTCGCTGACCACCAGGCGCCACAGGCGCTGCAGGAAGCGGTGCGCGCCAACGACGTCCTTCGTCGCCCACGGGCGGGAGGTGTCCAGCGGGCCCATCGACATCTCGTAGACGCGCAGGGTGTCCGCGCCGAAGTCGGTGGCGATGTCGTCCGGGGCGACCGCGTTCTTCAGCGACTTGCCCATCTTGCCGTACTCACGGTTGACTTCGACTCCGTCGAAGAAAAATCGGCCGTCCTTCTCCTCCACCTCGGCGGCCGGGACGTACACGCCGCGGGCGTCCGTGTAGGCGTAGGCCTGGATGTAGCCTTGGTTAAACAGGCGACGGTACGGCTCCCTGGAGCTGACAAAGCCCAGGTCAAAGAGCACCTTGTGCCAGAAGCGGGCGTAGAGCAGGTGCAGCACCGCGTGCTCGACGCCGCCGACGTACAGGTCCACGCCGCCCGGGTCGTTCTCGCCGCGCGGGCCGGTCCAGTAGCGCTCGTTCTCCAGGTCGCAGAAGGCGTTCTCGTTGGTCGGGTCGATGTAGCGCAGCTGGTACCAGGAGGAACCGGCCCACTGCGGCATGACGTTGGTGTCGCGCCAGTAGGTCTTCTCCCCGTCGCCGAGGTCCATGCGCACCTCGACCCAGTCCTTCGCTTTGGCCAGCGGCGGCGAGGGCTCGGAGTCCGCGTCGTCCGGCTCATAGGAGACCGGCTTGTAGTCCTCCACGTCCGGAAGCTCGACCGGCAGCTGGTCCTCCGGGATGGAGTGCGCCTGCCCGTGCTCGTCGTACACAATCGGGAAGGGCTCGCCCCAGTAGCGCTGGCGGGCGAACAGCCAGTCGCGCAGCTTGTACTGGATCTTCTCGGCGCCCTTTTGCTTCTCGACGATCCACCGCAGCGCCTCTTCAATCGCCTCGGCCTTCCCCAGCCCGTTCAGGTCAAGACCATCGGCGTTGGCGGAGTTGATGTGCGTTGCATCGCCGGTGAACGCGGCCTCGGCAACGTCGCCCTCGATCACGGGGACGATGGGCAGGCCGAAGGCGCTGGCGAACTCGTAGTCGCGGTCGTCGTGCGCCGGCACCGCCATGACCGCGCCCGTGCCGTAGCCGGTGAGCACGTAGTCCGCGATGAAGATGGGGACCTGCTCGCCGCTGACCGGGTTGGTGGCGTAGGTACCCAGGAAGACGCCGGTCTTCTCCTTGTTCTCCTGGCGCTCCACGTCGGACTTGGCGGCGATGGAGCGCTTGTAGGCGTCCACGGCCTCGCGCGGGGTGGCCTGGCCGTTGGTCCAGCGCTCGTCGGTGTTTTCTGGGTAGGTGTCGGCCACGAGGGCGCTCACAAGCTCGTGCTCCGGAGCGAGCACGACGAAGGAGGCGCCGAACAGCGTGTCCGGGCGGGTGGTGAAAACGGTGATGTCGCCTGCGGCGGAGTCGAAGTTGACCTCCGCGCCGCGCGAACGGCCGATCCAGTTGCGCTGCATGCTCTTCACCTTGTCCGGCCAGTCCAGCAGGTCAAGGTCTTCGAGCAGGCGGTCCGAGTAGGCAGTAATGCGCATCATCCACTGGCGCAGGCGCTTGCGGAAGACCGGGAAGTTGCCGCGCTCCGAGCGGCCCTCCGCCGTGACCTCCTCGTTGGCCAGCACGGTACCCAGGCCGGGGCACCAGTTGACCATCGAGTCGTCGAGGTAGACGAGACGGAATTCGTCGATAGCCTTGTGCTTCTCCGCCGTGGTGAGGTCGCGGAAGTTGCGGCCGTCCTTGGTCGTGCGCGCGCCGGTCATGAGGTCGCGCACCAGGTCCTCGATCGGGCGCGCCTTCTGCTGCTCCTCGTCGAACCAGGCGTTGTAGATCTGCAGGAAGATCCACTGCGTCCACTTGTAAAACTCCGGGTCCGTCGTGGCCACGGAGCGGCGCTTGTCGTGCCCCAGACCCAGCTGGTCGAGCTGGCGGGTCATGTTGTCGATGTTCTTCTCCGTGGTCGTGCGCGGATGCGTACCCGTCTGGATGGCGTACTGCTCCGCAGGCAGACCGAACGCGTCGTACCCCAGGGTGTGCAGGACGTTCTTGCCCAGCATGCGGTTGTAGCGCGCGTACACGTCCGTCGCGATGTAGCCCAGCGGGTGGCCCACGTGTAGGCCCGCGCCCGAGGGGTACGGGAACATGTCCTGGACGTTGAGCTTCTCCTTCGGGAGCTCCTCGCCGGTGGCCAGGTCGCCGACCGGGTTGGGGGCGTTAAACGTGCCGTGCTCGCGCCAGTACGACTGCCATTTCTGCTCAATGTCGTTGGCCAGCTCTGCGGAATAGCGGTGCGGGGTCGCGTCAGTCATAGTTAAGCAGTGTAGTAGGCCCGGCGCGGTCAGGGACTATTGCTTATCGACGACCGACGCTCGTGGTCCCGCAACGAATTTCCCCAGGGAATTCTTTTTGGCGCGATTTTTGAACCGGAAAAGATATCGGAAAGAGATAGGACGGGTTTTGGGGTTTGTTTATGACGTTTTGACTGGTAGACAAATTGTTTCGATATATTTTTTAATTGTTTTGTGCGCCTTTGGCTACTTCCGCCCACGCCACGATCTCGTCGAGGCGCGAGAGGTCGACGCGATCGGTGTCCTTCTTATACATCTCGATCATCGAGCGCTCGTTTTCCGACTTCCGCGGCTTCAACTTGAGCGCGCCAATGATCCCGCGCATCACGCCCAGGTGCGCAGTGGTGAGCTCCGAGTAATTCAGTCGGCCCGGGAGGTAGAAACGCTGTACCTGGTCCGCCCGGTCGCCGAGCAGTTCCGCCGTGGGGTCTGCCTCTCGGACTACATGGTCTAGCGTCATGCCGACCACGACCACACAGGTGGGGCGGGCCTGGATCGTTGTTTCCGGGAGCGACTTTACGAACTTGGCTGCCGCGTTCATCGGGCCGTGCGCTGGGGCCAGGACGATGATGGGGCCCTCTGCTGCCGTGTCGGGCACTTCAGCGTGGTTGAGTATCTCCTGCGCGGTCGTGCTGAGGCGACGCGCGAGCTCCTCGGCATACTGCTTCGTGGAACCGTAGACGGAGGAGAAGTAGATGTGCATTTTTACCTTCATTATTTCGATTCGGATTGTTCTAGTAGACCCTGAATGCGCATGCACCGAGGACACGCGGCAAGTTTCTTGTGATCTTGACGCGGCACGAACACCGTTCCGCAGAGCGCAAAAACTGGACTACCTTGGGCGATGGCGGCGGACACGGTGCGAACGTGCTACTGCGTTATTTGTTCTGCAACGAGATGGTGCATGCTACCCGGCCTAAACCACGCCGGCGGTTTCGCACTTCGATTTCCCCGCAGCACAGAGTGTGTCGCGCAGTAGATAGTGAGCCGTGCTGGAAGAACCATGCGTAATAACGTTACGCAGATAGCGATGCAACTGACGACGCAACAAGCTCATCAGGATGGGCGGCGTGACGCGCAAAGACCTCCCGGCTCCGTATCGCGTCCGAAAGCCTGGAAAGAACAGAGGCGGTCTCCACTTCAATCCCATCAGGAGCGGACCGCAGCTTCACCTTTCCGTCACGGCCAAGTAAACGAACATGCAGGGCACTCAAACCAAGGAGGGATGCTGCAGCGTTCAGCCCCAACCAGGAAGAAAGCTCATCCAACCCGCAGCCACTAGAGTGCCAATCCTTCCTTAGCAGAGGTAGGAACTAAACCCAGGACGCTTCAGACCGGGTACGTTGCGGGCACGCCGGTTCGGCGCACCGCCACAGCCGCTTGCGCCACACCAGCAGCACCGGCCGCCCCGCCGAGGGGATGTCACGCACCAGATGCTCACGCCGGCCGTGGGCCACCGCGACCACCCCGCACCGCGGGCACCCGGTCACCGACTCGGAGGTCTCCACCAACAGCTCCAGCTCACCGCCGTACTCACCGGCGGCAAGCACCACCAACCCCGAGATGCCGAGCATCGCAGCGGGCAGGACGGTAGCCTCAACACTCACCTGGGACTCCTCTCGATCCGTTGCTTGGTCGCTACGAATCGTGGAGTCCCAGGCCCGTCTTCACCAGCCCAACCCGGTCAGCGCGTCGCAACCCGGCTACCACGCTTGGTGAGGAAGAGCTGCTAACATGGTTCGGCGACGGCCCGGGCACGTCCTTGTTCCTAACCGTCGTGCGCTGGGGTCCGCGTGGACCGCTCGGCCAGCGTCCATCCAGTCAGGAGGCAGTCAGCAAATGTTCGACGACAACGGCTCATTCCTACTCGCCATGTTCGAGTTCTTCATCTTCTTCGCATGGTTCATGTCCCTGTGGTGGATCTTCGGAGATCTCTTCCGCAGCAAGGACCTCGGCGGCTTCGCGAAGACGCTGTGGGTGGTGTTCATCGTCGTGCTGCCGTTCATCGGAATGCTCGCGTACCTGCTTGTTCGAGGTCGGGGGATGACCGACCGCGCGGTCGAGGCGCACCAGGAGCTCCAGCAGCGGCAGGATGAGTACATCAAGTCCGTCGCCGGCGGCTCCGCCGGATCGAGCCCGACCGATGAGATCGCCTCGGCGAAGGCCCTTCTCGACTCGGGAGCGATTACCCAGCAGGAGTTCGACCAGATCAAGGCAAGGGCGCTCTCCTCGGTCTGACCCTGGTCCGCTCCCTCGCCAGCCACAGCGTCGCGGTCCGAGGGCGGCCATCCGGCGCGGCCTTGTCGCGGGGCGAATTCGCGGTTCGCCGGACGCTGGCCAGCTTGGCTCCTAGGCTCCGGGTGCCGCGCCGCCATCGAGGGGGCGCCACCTGACCTTGGGGGTCACTCGATGGCTCTGGTTGTGCACCGGTTCACAGCGTAAGGTCGCGCCCGCCACCCTCGGCGCCGCTTCTGTCGAGGGTGGTCCTTCTCTATGCCACAAGGTCAGCGCGGCGCTGGGATCTCATGGCCGCAGCGGGGCGAGGTCAGCGTCGACGCCGCCTCGACCACCACTGAACTGGACGGCAGCGGAGTGGTCGTCGCACCGCGATGGCTGACGCAGCTCAGTGCCGGCCACATACTGGTCGGCGACTCGGGCGTTCATCGAACAGGTCAAGGAATCAATCGCCCTGCACATGGTCGGCTGATGCCGGTCCCATCGATCAACGTCTCCGGTCCGTACAGCTAGCGGGTGCCAGTGAGCGGGTGGAGGGATGCGGGGGTGGCATCAGGAGTGCCGCCTAGAGGCCCCTGAGGGGAAACATCTGATTAGGCTAAGTTGCCGACCACTTAAAAAATCGCCCCCGCTTCGGCGTGTAAGTGGTAATCAGCGGGAAATGATGGGGGGTAGCGGTGCGCTCGCTCGCCTCCGTCGGTAACTAAGCGTGGTGCGTATCTGAGGGGTGTTCCGTCTCTTCGGTTTGCGCGAGGTATCGGTAGAGGGGTGAGCGGCCGATCCCGTACTTCTGGGCGAGGGCTTTCTTGGTCATGCCTTGTTTGGCGAGGGCCTTGGCCTCGCGGGCTTGTTCGTCGGTGAGGACGCGCGCTCGCCCGGTGTAGACGCCTCGAGCTTTTGCTGCTTCGATCCCTTCGCGCTGGCGTTCGCGAATTAATGAGCGCTCGAGTTCTGCCACGGCACCGATCAGGTGGAGCTGGAAGCGCGCGTAGGGGTCCTCGGAGTTCGGGCGAAAGACGAGGTCCTCTTTCACGAAGTGGAGTGTGACGCCATCATCGGTTAGTCGCGTGACGATGGACTCCAGATCACGCAGGGAACGCGCTAAACGGTCCATAGAGGCCACAACGAACAGGTCGCCCTCCCGGAGGTAGTTCAAGGCCTCTCGAAGCCCCTGGCGGCCGTCTACGCCCTTGCCGGAGGCTTTATCGGAGAAGATCTTGTCGCAGCCGCCTATCGCGAGGCTTTGCCTGTCGAGGTTCTGGTCTGTAGAACTCACGCGCATGTACCCCACGCGCTGCCCGGTGTAGGTCACCATCGCCCCGTCCCCCTATCTCTAAACCCTGCTGGACTTCGTCTCGTTGAATTCGAGAGTATCCACTGAGACACCGAGAAGAGCGCGAGGCCGACATGTGCCGCTGGCGTGTGCCCTAAAAATACAAACGGATGTGCTTAGAGATCCCAAACGTTTTCAGCGTGACGCAACCGGTGAACACTGGTGTACCTTTGCTTATTTACAAAGGCAGACCCTTTTCCCGCGCGGTCATTCTGGAGGGGTTTCTCGAGGGCTACATGATCGGGATCACCAGCCCGAGACAGGAGAAATACTTGGTACTTACCCGGTGACCACCCCTTTTCGAGACTAGAAGCCATCACCTTGCCCAATTTTTTGTCTTCCTTTTTCTCACTTAGCTTAAGGCGATCCGCTTCTGTCTCATTCCAAAGGACATTGTCATAACGGGCCTTGATACATGGCACATCAACCCCAATTTCTCGCCCCTCATAGAAAGCCATGTGGCCTACTTCTTGAAAAAGCGCCCAGGCTGGCATATGTACGCGTTAAGCGGACCGTCATCAAGTTTTGCCTGTGCAGAGGGGACAACAACGGTATCCAACGGGGATATTGGTTTTTTAATACCCATGTCGCGCGTCCGGTCCACCGTTCTCATCCAGTCCGCGGCATCTTTGTTTATCATCTCGGCAAGACTGAATACTGCCCGCATTTCAAAACCGACATCGATATTTAAGAGAGAATCATGATGGGCAACGCGATTGCGGAATTTACGAATCTGTTCAGCTAATACGGTGACATCTTTGCGGAGCCCTGCCCCAGGAAAAGCGTTGTGCAGAGTCTCACGCCATAACTTTTCATGCTTTGCCCCCATCCAACCGGACCAGAAACCGAAAGACAATCCAGCAACAATTTGATCTCGAGTTTCTTTTCCTTCGGAACGAAGCCTTTCTCGAACCTTGTCGATTGCTTGCGATTGTGTGGAGTAAAATGGGGGTAAGAGAAACTAAGGAATTTTTCTTGTATCCTCACGCACTCTCTTTGATAGCTGAGTGTCGATGGCATGGCGAAGTAGGATCTCAAGGTGTGAAATCTGCTCTAGTGCAGCCCCCGCCATTTGGGTATTCCACACGTACAGATCAAGAGCCTTCGCTTCGTCACCCTCAGCGGCCCTAAGAAACGGTTCTAAACGAGGTTGCGGAAAACCAGCCAAAACTCCATGAGTTTCATTTCTAATTTCGTTGCTCATATTTTCATGCTATCCTTTAACTGAACGCCCCGATGTGCCTCTACTTCAGTAAGCACCCGGGGCTTTTATAATCCCTAAATTTATTGACGCTCTTCCCAAATAGAATGGGTTTAAGCCATACGGGTGTAATTAGCAAAGAGAATATCCCGGCGCTGACGCTCGGTGGCGATCCTCCCCTTAGCTCCCATCGCCCTGTCGACCCCGCGATCCAGATCCTCATGGCCTTAATCAACTCCGGGGACATAGCCAGTGGGTTGTAGCGATCGGCCAGTGAACGTTCCGGGTACAGCGCCCGGGCTTCAAGAACTTGCTTGCCGACATCAGTAATCCGCTCGCGAGTCGAATCAACCAATTCCGGCACGGAGAACGTGTTCCAGACGAGGGTGTTGGAGAAACTGAGGTCAGATTTAAGATGCCCTCCCACTGATCTTTGCCACGTCATGAACATTGAGGATGAAATCAGAGTCCCTCCGGGTCATCCGCCACATAGAGCTCGTTACCGGCGATGACCTCGGGAGGCAGGTGAGCGGCGGGATAGAAATTTCTGGTTTGGGAAACAACCGCAGGAATACCCACATAGTTGGTCTCAGGTTGGTGAGTTTTCTGAAACAGATACGGGGTGGAAGCAGAGAGCTGGGCCAGGATGGTACTCGGCGTAATCACGGGCTCCCAACCATCCTACGAAGGTGTGAAGGTGCGATGAGCCGGGACGATACACGTCGAACGCTTATCTGTTATGACATCATCAATGATCGTCGACGCACACGCATCGCAGATGCACTGTCGGAATTCGGAGACCGGGTGCAGTACAGCGTTTTTGTCGTGGACATCTCACCCGCCAGACTTCTACAAGTGAAGTCCCGCCTGAACACGATTATCGATCCAGGCGAAGACTCCATTCTTTTCTGCGATCTAGGTCGAGTAGCGGAACTGAACGAAACAAAGTTTGGGTATCTTGGAAAATCACGGGAGGTCACAGACAATGACGCATTGATTCTCTAGCAAAATCGGCGACATAGTTTCGAGCGCGCCGGTGTCACGCAAAACCCGGTTTGCACTCGCTCAGTGAATCGCCTGATCAGCATCGTGAACTCAATAGTGGATGACTTTTATAGCGCAACGTCTTGTAGGATTGTCGTCACGCTCGCAAAGCGCTAGATTTACCCTGTTCACTGGTGCTGTTTTTCAGCCCCAGTCGCCGTCCTTTACGGGACGGCCTTTCATTGAGGTTCCATGCTGCGGCACTTCGCCCTTGCTAGAAACGTTCGCCGCCCCTCTGTGGGACGGCCATTCGTTAAGGTCAGTAGCATGAGTCATCCCAGCGACCGCGGGTTCAGCGCCGGAATTTTGGGAGGAGGTGAGGTGGGGACAACGCGGCGTCGATAAGCGATGGGCCCTACGGTAGCGTGGGCTGCATGACTGATGCACTCGCGCCTAAGCCCGAAGACCTCTCTATTGACGCGCCTCCGGCGGTGCGCGCGCAGCTGACGCACCGCACGATCCGCGAGTTCACCGACCAGCCCGTCAGCGACGAGACGCTGGAGACGCTGTACCGCGTGGCCATGCGCACGGCGAGCTCGCGCGGGATGCAGCACGCCAGCGTAATCCGGGTGACGGATCCGGAGCTGCGGGGGCGGCTGGCGGAGATCGGTAATCAGGAGTACGTCAAGCGGGCGCCGGTGTATCTGCTGTTCATCGTGGATTCCGCGCGAAACGCCGCCATCTTGCGCGAACAGGGCTACGACCCGACCGGCGCGGGCAAGACGAAGGTGTTCGTGGAGGGCTTCACTGACGCGTGCCTGATGGCGCAGAACGTGGTCAACGCCGCCGAATCGCTCGGGCTAGGCGCGAACTACCTGGGCAACATCCACAACGACACGGCCGCGGTGATCGAGACGCTGAAGCTGCCGCGCTATACGTTCCCCGTCGTCGGCCTCACGCTCGGCTGGCCGGGGCAGAACCCGCAGCTCAAGCCGCGCATGGCGCCGGAATTCCGCGTCATGGAAAACGGCTACCAGCACCGCACCAACTGGTCCGAGGCACTCGCCGACTACGACCAGGAAATGACCACGTACTACGACCTTCGCAACGCAAACCAGCGCGTGGACAGCTACATCAACCAGGTGGTCAAGCAACTGACACCCAAGCGCGAGCTTCTCGACGAATCGCTGCAGGCCGCCCGCTGGCAAGGGTTCATCATCTAATGCGCCTGTACACATTGGGGTTCTCGCACAAAAGCGCCGAGGAGTTCTTCGACATCCTCCGCGAATCCGGCGCCCGGCGCGTGGTGGACATCCGTCGCTCCAACACGAACCAACTCGCCGGCTTTACTAAGAAGGACGACCTGCGCTACTTCCTCAAGGTCATCCTGGACATGCCGTACACGCACGAGCTCTCCCTCGCGCCCAGCGCCGACCTCATGCACGCCTACCGGCACGACGAGATCGAGTTCGACGAGTTCGCGCGCAAGCTCCGCGCGGAATACGACGACGGCGAGGTCTCGTCGCTGGACCAGTCGCTGTTTAACGACGCCGTACTCCTCTGCTCCGAAGCCGACCCCAGCACCTGCCACCGGCTCGTCGCCGCCGAGTACCTCGCGGAGGCGTGGGACGACGTGGAAGTCGTGCACCTGTAACTTAGTGGCGTTTGGCTCAGTGGCGTTCTCCGGTGATCATGTTGAGCAGGAGCACGTTGCCCTCCTCCGGGGCGCTGTCTGTGCAATACACCGCGTGCGGCACGTAGGCGCGCAGGTGAACGACCTCGCCCGGCTGCAGCGGGAAGCGCTCACCGCCGCACTCGAACTCGAGCGAGCCGCTGACGCACTGCACCGTGATCGGGTGCGCCGCCTTGTGGTCCGGAAGCGCCTGCCCACGGCAGAAGTTGAACACGATGAGGTTCGCGCCGTCGCCCTGCAACATGCGCTTGACCGCTGGGCGCGCGCCGCCCGGCTGCGGTTCCACGGCATTCACGGTATCGATGCGCGTTGCGCGGTCGGCGTCGTCGTTGGAGTCGGCGTCGCCGAACACTTCCGGGCGGTTGACGGGGAGATCCTGGTTCATCGTGTCTCCTGGGGTGGTTTCTGGGGTGGTTTCTGGGGTGTTGTTCTGGTTGTTGTTCGGGGTGTTGTGGGCAATTTTACCGGCTCGGGACGTGGAATATCGGGGGGCGTGTAGGTGGTGGGGCTGGCTGCAAACGGAGCTAGCTCCGTTTGGGTCGGCGGCTGGGTCGCGACCTGGGGTTTTGCAGGTGCACGACGTGCAAAAGGAGCTAGCGCCGTTTGGGTGGCGGGGCGTCGAGGTACGGGGCGGGGCTTGGGGGTGGATTCGGGAAACGTGGCAGCTGTCGCGGGGCGTGTGCAGGGGCGCGCCGGCCGGTACTGTGAGGGGTGTTCGAAGCGTTGCCGCGCCCGGCGCGGCCTCGCCGGCCCTCCCGAAAGGACCAGCACATGAGCAGCAAGAACCCGAATCCGTACAAGCACTACTCGTACCAACCGAGTTCGAACCAGCCCGGGGCCGACGGGTCCGGTGTGTTCGGGCCTGGCGAGTTCGGGTCGGGGCAGCACTGGCGCGACGACGTCCCTTCCGACCCGGAGGAAAGAACGCTGTTTGAGTTCAAGAACTGGTGGGTCGTCATCGTGTTGGCGCTGGCGGTGGCCGGGGCGATCGGGTTGATCTACACCTCGATGACCGATGGTCCCAGCGGGGCGGAGACTACGCAAGGTCGGGAACAGTCGCCGACGGCAGAGGCTGAGTTCCCGAATTTCGGGGCGGTGGATGAGCGGATCTCGCAAGCCAAGGAGGCGGGCGAGGAGCCCGCCATGTACCGCCCGGACGACTACGACCCAAATTCCGGGGTGCAGGATCCGGTTCCGGTGAGTCCGAGGGGGATGGAGGCTCCGTCGAAAAGCGCCTTCGAGCTCACGCCACTCGAGGCCGGCGAGGTGGCGAATGTCGGGGGCATGCGCATCGGCGTCGGGCCGGTGCGCGACATGGGGAAATACGGCGAGGACAACATCCTCTGCCACGACGTGTCATTCCTCAACATGACCAATGACGAGCTGTGGATTTCCAAGAGCGACTTCGTGCTCACCATGCCGAGCGGGAAGACCGTGGAGCCCAGCTACGCGCCCGGTTTCAACCACTTGAACTTGACGTTTGAGCACGGGCAAACCAACAGCGGGGTGCTGTGCTTCAAGGCGGAGGCGGAGCCGGGGGCGTACACGGTGAACTTCGCGCCGCGCCCGCTGCACACGACGCTCGCGGCGTGGAAGTCTGGGATGGGCGGGTAGTTGGCTGGCTTGGCTGGCTTGGCTGGCGTTTCGTGAGCGTTTTGTGGGCGTTTCGTGGGCGTTTCACCAGGCCAGGCGACAGAGGCGGCGCTGGTGCAAACGGAGCTAGCTCCATGTAGGCCAACCGCCAGGCCGCGACCTGGGGTTTTCCGGTCGGCGCTGTTGTAGATGGAGCTAGCTCCATCGAGGCCAACCGCCCACCCGTTCGAGAAAACCGCAGGTCATGTCCGGTGCCGTTGCTAAGTTGAAGGCATGAACAGCATCTCAGTGGTTGCCACGACGCTTGAGCAGCTCAGGCTATCCACCTCGAACCCGGCCTGGGTGATACTTCGCGCGAAGAATGCCCCCGCCGTCCTGGCCATCTTGCGGTCGGTGTTTGAAGGGGATAATCGCCAGGTCGCCGGCTCCGATTTCGCGCTCGCCGTCGACGCCATGCTGGTGGACATCCGGGAGCAGACCGACATGGAGCTGCCGAAGACCGGTGTGGCCTACATCAATGACTGGGTCAAGGATGGGTACTTGGTGCGCCGCAGCCCGCAGGGCACCCGCGAGGAACTGTACGAGTTGTCCACCGACGCCCACGTGGCGATCGATTACGTGCAGCAGCTCACCAATCCGCAGCGGTCGGTGACAAAGTCGCGGCTGAGCACCCTCATTACTGGCTTGCGCGACCTCGCCGCCGAAACCGACGAAGACGAGGCGAACGCGATCCGCAGGTTGGAGGCGCAGCGCGATGCGATCCAACACCGGATCGACCAGGTTCGTATGAACGGCGTTGTCTCCATCTCGGACGAGGAAGCGGTGGAGAAGGCGCGAGAGATCCTGTCGCTGGTCAGCGACCTTCCCACCGATTTTTCGCGGGTGCGCGAGGAGATCGAGGACGTGGACCGGGAGCTTCGTGAGTCCATCGTCGAGGAGAAGCTTCACGCGCGCGACGTGCTGGAAAACGTGTTCCGTGGCGTGGACCTCATCACGCAGTCCGAGGCTGGCAAAGCGTTTAGCGGCTTCTACGAGGTCTTCTTGGATCCGGAGCAGTCGAAGCAGCTCGACGCCACCGTGAGTACCGTCCTGTCGCGCGACTTCGTGCGCAAGCTCTCGCCGATGGAGCGCGCTGAGCTGGGCCAATTCGTGGACACGCTGGACGTGTCGTCGGGCCAAGTCCACGATTCCATGACCAACCTTTCGCGCTCTTTACGACGCTTTGTGCAATCCCGTGAAGCCGAGTCCCAGCAGGCACTGATCAAGTCGATCAACGCCGCGCAGCAGATGGCGCTGCAGCTCGCGCAGGAGGGCATCGGCACCCACAGCCCGGTCGGTGTTGAGTTGGAGTTAACAACGATGCAGCCGACGTCACTGTCCAGCTGGAAGCTGCACGACCCGATGGAGTACAAGATCGACCGCGGCATGGAGATCAATGAGCAGGGGTCGATCGATATGGAGGCGATGCGCCAGCGCATCCGGGAGAACGAGATCGACTGGGAGGAGCTGCGCGGGGCGGTGAACGACGTGGTGGAGCGGGACGGCAGGGCGTCGATAAGCGATGTGCTCTCCGCGCACCCTGCGACCCAGGGGCTTGCGAGCGTGGTGGGGCTGATCAAACTTGCGCGCAGGCACGGCGAGCGAAGGGACGGCACCGAGCTGCTGCATTGGACGCGCGCGGACGGTACGAGGCTGCGCGCGCGATACGAACGGTTTGAATTCGACACCACGATTGGACGGCCATAAATGGACAACAAACTCTACGACGGCGACACCGGCACGCTCACCGGCCCGCAGCGCAGGGCGCTCGCGGAGCTCATCCGCGGCCCGTACGTGTCCAGCATCAAGACGCCGGAGGTGTTTCAGACCGTGTCCGGGTCTCGCGAAGTGCTCGCGCAGCAGCTGGACAACCTCTTCCTCACGCTCATCGTGGACGATGACGCGGGCGTGGCCTACACCAAGGCGTGGGAGGTGGACGTCCCCGACAAGCGCGCGATGCTGCGCAAGACCTCGCTGACCTTCATGGATACGGTCATAATTCTGCACCTGCGGCGCGAGCTCGTCTCCACCAGCCCCACCGAGCGCACGATTGTCAACGAAGACGAGGTCTTCGAGGCCACGGTGCCCTACCAGGGGAAATCCACAACCGATAAGTCGAATCCACGCAAGCAGTTCACGGCGTCGTGGAACAAGATGAAGCGGAACTCAATAGTCATCGACACCCCGACCGAAGGCCGGTTCGAGGTCTCCCCCGTCCTGCGCATCGTCTTCTCCGGCGAGGAGATCGCCGCAATCACCGAATCCTTCCGCACCTTTCTGGAGCAGCAGCCATGACCACCATCCCCGGCCAATTCCGCCTCTCCCGTGTCCAGGTCTACAACTGGGGCACCTTCAACGGCCTGCACAGCGTCGACATTGCCCGCGAAGGCTACCTCATCACCGGCCCCTCCGGCTCCGGCAAGTCCACGCTCATCGACGCCATCTCCGCCATCCTGGTCCCGCCGAGCAAGCGCTCGTTCAACGCCGCTGCGGACAACCAAAAGCGTTCCGGGCGCACCATGATCACGTACTGCCGCGGGGCGTGGCGCCGTGAACACTCCGAGGACTTGGATGAGCTGACCCGCTCGTACCTCCGGAACGGCGCGACGTGGAGCGGTGTGCTCCTTCGCTACGAAAACGGCACGGGCGAGACGATCACCGCCTGCAGGCTCATGTTCCTCGCCGCCAACGCGCACGCTGACCAGGACATCACGGACCTGTATCTGCTACTGCCGCGCGATGCGGATCTCACGGAGTTTGAAACGCTTGCGGTGAAGAACCTGCCGATCACGCAGGCGAAGCAGGACTACGGCGATGCGCTGAACGTGGGGCGCAAGCACCCGCAGTTCATCGCCGCGCTGCAGCGAGCGCTGGGCATCGCCGACAGTGGCGCGCTCGAGCTCCTGCACCGCACGCAATCAGCGAAGACGCTGGGGGATCTCAACCACCTCATGCGCACCTTCATGCTTCCGGAGCCCGACACGTTTGCCGTGGCCAAACAGGCGGCCGAGAACTTCACCGCGCTGCACGGCGCCTACACCGCAGTGGTAAACGCGCGTGAGCAGATCGAGCACCTCGTTCCCGTCCGCGAAGCCGCGCATGCTCGCGAGGAGATCGCCCGTGCCACCGCGGTTGTGGCCGAGGAACAGGCGTGGCTCGACCCCTTCGTCTTCGGCTGGAAGGCGCAATTCGCCGAGCGCGCCTGCGAGCGGCACCGCAACGACCTCGAAGCGCTGGGCGGCGCGATCACGGCCGGCGAGGCTGAAGTAGAGACGCTTCGCAGCGAGCGCGAGGAGCTGCGCCAGCTTATCGACGGCAAACAGGACACCGGCCTGGCCAAGGCCGAAATGACCCGCGACAGCCGCCGCACACGCCTCGACCAGGTCAACAAGGCCGCGGAAGCCTTCGCCTCCCGGCTGCGGGTGCTCCAACTCACGCCACCTGGCTCAGCGGAGGAATTTGCGCGCATTTCACACCAGCTGGGAAAGGACCTGCACAACCTGTGCGCGCAGCACGACGCAGAAGACGCCAAAGCTACCACCGCGATCCAGCTCGTGGGCAAGCTGCAGGAGACCCAGACAGCCTTCAAGACCGAGCTGCAAACGCTGCACAAGTACAGTTCAGCGATGGATTCTCGACTGCTGCGAGCTCGCGCCATAATCGCCGACGCGGCCGGCATCCGCGAGAAAGACCTGCCGTTTGTGGCCGACCTCATCTCTGTCAGTCAAGGCGAAGGCGCCTGGCAGGGCGCGGCCGAGCGCGTCATGGGCGGGTTCGCCCGCACACTCTTGGTACCCGAAGAGCACTACCGCGCAGTCTCGACAGCTATTGATGCCACGCACCTTGGCGCAAAGCTGCAGTACACCCGCATCACACCGGAGCAGGAGTTCGCGGCGCCCCGGAGCTTTCAACACGGCACGCTCGGCACGAAGATCGACGTGGCCGACGGGCGCTTTTACAACTGGGTGCAGTCGCAGCTCGCCCGCCGGTTCGACCACCAGTGCTGCGAGTCCCTGGATGAGTTCCGGCGCGCCCGTCGCGCGGTAACCCGCAATGGCCAGGTCAAGCACAGCGAAGCGGACCACGTGAAGGACGACCGCCGGCGCATCGACGACACGAGCACGTGGGTGTTGTGGGGCAATCTGGACGACAAGATCGACGCACTGCACGTAGAGCTGCAACGCGTGGGCAAGGAGCTAGCGCAGGCGGAGCAGGCGCGCGATACCGCAAAGCGCCGTATGAAGACGGCCCGCGACCAGATTTCCACGGTGGAGCGTCTCCAAGAGACAACAGATTTCAGCGAGATCGACACCGCGACCGCGGCCCGCCTGCTCGCAGAGTCGCAGGAGCTGGTGGACCGGCTCACCGACGGCAACGCGGAGGTCGCCGAATTGAAGAAGCAATTCAAAGTCCGCGAGAAGCGACTGGGCCAGGCCCAAGGCCACCTCAACGGGCTGATTGAACAGCGCGGCGGGCTGCGCCAAAAGCTCGAGCAGGCGGAACAGGCGCTTGCCGAGGCTCAGGCGCGCCTCGAGCGCGGAGCCCCACCGGAGGAGGTCCACGGCAGGCTGTCCAAGCGTGCCGGCACCATCGACGAGAAGAATATCGACCGCGTGCACGAGCAGCTGCGCAAGGCCATCACCGCCGAGCTCGACGAACTCAACCGCCGCGACCTCAAGTGCGAGAGCCGGATGCTCGACGCAATGCACCGCTACCTGCACAAGTGGGAGAGCCGCAAGGGCGACCTGCAGGCGGACAAGAGCTACCAGCAGGCGTTCTTGTCCGAGCTGGACCGCCTTGAAACGGAGAACCTGCCGAGCTTCGAGCAGGAGTTCAAGGACCTCCTCCAAGAACAGACGCGCACGCACTTCGGCCGCCTCCGCCGCCTCATCCGCGAGGCCGCCAGCAATACGCGCAAGTCCATCCAAACCATCAACGATTCCCTGGCGCAGGTCGAGTTCTACCCCGGCACGCACCTGCAAATTGAGGTCCGCGAGGCGCAGCCGCAGATCGCCCGCAAGTTCATCGAGCTTATCGACGCCACGCTCGACGGCATGATCAACGAGGCCGATCTAGAGGACAGCGAGCGCCGCTTCCACACAATCCGCGAGGTGATCGAGGCGGTCACGATCTCCGACACCACGAGCGCCCGCGAACAGAAGCTGCGCCTGGACACGCGTCAGCACGTGAAGTTCCTGGGCGTGGAGTACGGCACCGACGGCGTCCGCGGCGCAGTATACGACTCTGCCGAAGGACTCTCCGGCGGCCAGGCCCAGAAGCTCTCCTCCTTCTGCCTCGCCGCCGCGCTGCGCTACCGGCTCACGGGGATGGGCGCGAACCCGTCGCAAGCGAACAAATCCGTGGTCGAGGTTGAGGATGCGATGTACCCCCGCTTTGGCACCATCGTGCTGGATGAAGCCTTCGACCGCGCCGACGCCGAATTCACGCGCGCGGCCATGGGAGCGTTCAGAAAGTTCGGATTCCACATGATCCTCGCCACGCCCGAGAAGCTTTTGCAGACGGTGCAGGACTACATCGGCGGCGTGCTGATGGTGGAGTGCCCGGACCGCAAGCACTCGCAGACCAGCACACTCACCATCGAGGAGGCCCTCGATGAAGACCTGTGACCAGGTACGCACACGCGCTGCCACGTTCTATGCCCGCAACCACCGGGCCTGGCTTGCCGGCGATTTCTCGCCGCTCACGGTGAACCTGCTGCCACCGACGGGCCGTGCCGCCGAGCTTGATGAGGGGCGCGCGGTGCAGGCCTGGATCCAGGAATGGAAGCGCAGCCGCATCACTGCGGAGTGGGAGGAGAAGAAGCTCGGCTACCTGGGCACCTACGCACTCCCGGCGCGCGTAGTGCTGGACAGCCCCGCCACTGCTGCCCGCGTTGCCGGTCGCGCTAAGCATTGGCTGCGCATCAACACGCTGCTCGACGGCTTTGCCGCCTCACTTGGCGACGACGTCCGTAGCCCCTTGATAAACAAGCTCGCTGCGTGGGAGGCGTGGGATGATGCCACCGTCGCCCGCTTTGTCAGCGTGGTGCGGTGGCTGCGCACGCATGACCCGTCCGCCTACTACATCCGCGAGCTCCCGATCTTCGGCGTGGATTCTAAGTGGGTGGAGGCCCACCGCGCAGTACTGACTGCCGTAGTCGGCGAGTTGGGATTTCGCGACAAGCCGGTCCTGGTGGAGCTGCGGAGCTTGGACCCGGACGCGTCATTCTGCGGGGTGCGGCACTGGTCGTGCCCTCTTTCCGAGCTGAAGGCACTGCCCGGGGGCCGCGTGTTGTTCGTGGAAAACCACCAGACGTTCCTTGCGCTGCCGGAGCTGCCGGACATCGTCGCGATCTTCGGTGGCGGCCTGCTGGCGCAAGTGCTGGCGAAGCAGCTGCCTTGGCTTGCTTCAAAAGAGGTGTTGTACTGGGGAGACTTAGACTCCTACGGCTTCTACATCCTTGACCTCGTGCGCGCACACCTGCCGCATACGCGGTCCGTGCTCATGGATCTGGATACCGCGCGCGACCACGACGCACTCGCCGTCGAAGAGCCGAGTCCTAGCCGCTTTACGCCGACGCGACTTACTTCTGGGGAGGCCGATGCCCTGGACTACCTGCGCAGCCACTCCGCAGGCGGATGCCTGCGCATCGAACAGGAACGCATCGTTTTCGGCTACGCGGTGGAGCGGCTGCGGGGTGTGTAAGGAAGCGGGCGAGCTAGCTGCGTTTTGTCCAAAAAGTCATTGGACTCCTTGTCCAAAAACTCTATGGACATAACATGCGGGGGCTAAACAGAGCTAGCTCCATTTGGGGTTTCCAGCTTCGCGCGAACTGGGGTTTTACTGCCGAAGTCGGCGCAAATGGAGCTAGCTCCGTTTGCGCTGGCATCCCGAATCATTATCGTGACGAAGGCACCACATCAAACACGCTCCACGAGGAACCGTATGCCGCACAACCGACCCAACCCGTATCCAAACAGTTACGCTCACCCCGACGTCATCGTCATCGGCGGTGGCTTCGCTGGCACTGCCGCTGCGATCACACTCGCGCGCGCTAACCGCCAAGTAGTACTCGTCGACGCTGGCCAGCCTCGTAATCGTTTCAGCGAGCACGCACACGGCATTCTCGGCATGGACGGTGTTTCGCCGATGGAGCTCCTGGAAAGGGGCCACGCCGAGTTCGCGTCCTTCGGTGGCTCCCTCGTGCGCGCGACTGCGGACGCGCTTTCCCTCACCGACGGCGGTTGGCGCACCGCCCTCTCCACGGGCCAGTCGCTGCGCTCCCGCCACGTCCTCGTCGCAACCGGCATCACCGACCGCCTCCCGGATGTGCCCGGCCTGCAGGATATGTGGGGCACGCGCGTCTTCCATTGCCCGTACTGCCATGGATACGAGGTCCGTGGCCAAAAGGTTGCGCTGGTCGGCGGCGCAAATCCGCCTTTCACGACGAACATTGCCAAGCTGCTCTCCAAATGGACGGATCAGCTCACCTTCTACCCCAACGGGCTTCTTCTCGACGATGCAGAGCGCGGCATCCTCAACGCCCTCGGCGTCACCATCAGCGACACCCCGGTCACCCGCGTCGACCCCGACGCTGCCTCCGCAACCGGCGTGGTCGTGCGCGCCGGCGACGACGCCACCGCGTTCGACGCCTGCTTCACCGGGCCCGACTTCCTCCCCAACGACGCGCTGCTCAAGCAGGCCGGCTGCGCTACCGTCGACGGCACGGCTGACGGCTGGGTTCGGGTGGAGGACGGTGGGACGTCGATAAGCGGGCTCTGGGCCGCGGGCAACGTGGTGAGCTCGCCGGATCAGGTGCCGCAGGCGATGGGCGCGGGCGCGGCCGTGGGCATCAAGGTGGACCAGGCGATGCTGGCGGAGGATGTCGCGGGGCTCTAGGCGCGCCGCCTGCGCTGCGACGCAAATTTGCCGCGTGAAGTCTTGAGGTTTCGGGAAACGTGAAACTTTAGGGGCCTAAGGTTTCACGTTTTGCCAGACGCGAAAGGTTAAGCCACCAAAGTTTAAGGTTCTCGCAGCGGCTGGCCTAATGAGGTACACCACTCTGGGATTCCCTGCTTCGCTGCCCGAAAACACATTTCACAACAGCGTCAGCAACATAAAACCAGTACAGATGATCACCCCAGTGATGACAAGCCACAGAATGCAGTACCCCATGATGCTTCGCGCATTCAGGCCAGCAACGCCCAGCAGCGGGAGGGCCCAGAAGGGTTGAATCTGGTTCGTCCATGCATCACCCCAGGCAAACGCCATGATTGTCTGAGGGATGCTTGCACCCATCGACTCGGCTGCCTGCAGCATGACGGGGCCCTGGATTGCCCACTGCCCGCCACCGGAAGGAATAAACACGTTCACAAGCCCAGCCGACAAGAAGGTCAACAGTGGGAATGTTGTACTGTTTGCAATAGAAATGAACGCATTGGAGAACGTCTCTACCAACCCCGAATCCGACATGATGCCCGCAACACCGGCGTAAAGAGGGAACTGGAGAATAATCCCACGTGTCGAGGTGATCGCTTCTTGCACGGCGTTAAGGAAGTCCTTCACGCTTCGGTGCGCAAACAGGGCGAGCGTCAGAAAGAGCAGGATTACTGTGTTGAGATTGATATTGAAGCCCTCGGCAACAAAGTAGTTGATTAAGTACACCAACGGCAGCACACCGAGCAGCATCAGCAAAAAACGCGAGTTATCCAGACGTTCTGCGAACGTTGGTTCATCCGACAACTCCTCGTGGACGTGTTCCTCGTCGACGGTGTCCACAAATGCAATAGCCTCATTCTCGGGGACACGCATTATCAGGTAAAAGCCAATAATCGCGGCAAAAATGAGGGCAGTGATCAGCAAATTCCACCAGCTATACAGCGTGTCCGTAATCGGAATGAGCCCCACCTCGTCAAACATAAAGTTGTCAGGTGTGGCCATTACGACCGGAATAGCCGAGGATGGTCCGCGTACGATTTCCGCTGAATACGCCGCAGCAACAACGAGTGGAAAATGAACTCCCTTCACTTTCTTACCCATCTCACGCGCAACCAGTGCGCCGACCACGAGCCCGAGTCCCCAGTTTAGGTAGCAGCACGCAAATGAAATTGCTGCCGTAAGCGCATAGGCGTGGTTCGGCTTCTTTGGTATGTCGGTGAGCTTGCCCAGCAGCATCTCCACAAACGGGCTTAGTGCAAGCACAAAACCGGTCAGAAGTACCAATGCCATCTGCATTGCAAAAACGAAGAGATTAGAGAATCCGTCTCCCCAATATCCCACTACGTCGATGATCCCCGAATCGGTGAACCCGATCGCTGCTGCGATGACGATGAAGGTGAGAAAGATCGCGAGGATGAACGCATCCGGCAGATATTTCTGTACCCAGTTTGTGGTGAAGTTTGCCAAGGCATTCATACCCCCACCATTCCTCTCTTGTTGATCAACGAGGCCTTCTCTGTTCGACGCCCCGCCGCTAACACTGTTACTTAGCGCATAACAATGAACGAGTTTCACTCGCCTCACAACTCGGGGGTGGCATTTGCCTATTCTTGAACCTGCCATGAGTGTCGACTCCACAAGAAAAGCCCAGGAAAATCGATGGTCGTGCGGCAATTTCCTCTCCGGGAGCCTGTCTCAAGCGTTCGCTCCTCGCCCACTAAGTCCCCTGTCACCCCCTGTGGCGCTGATCCCTCCCAGCACCAACAACACCCCAGCGGCACCTACGAACGCCCAAGCCCCGCCCACGCCGTAGATAGGCAGAAATATCAACGGTGTGAGCGCGTTACCGTAGAACCGGAAAGCTTGAACTGTTGACAGGATCTGCGCCCCGCCCGGCGCACGCAGCGTAAGCACGTTGATGGAAATTTGCGTGCCCTGCGCCGCGAGCACGGCAATACCCCAAAGTGCAGCCGCCAGAACTATCGAAGGCGCAATGCACAATGCCAACAACGCGACCGCAGCCACAATCAGCCCCCCTGATGTGACTATTCGTGCACCAAAACGATCAGTCAATGACCCGGCCCACCGAGCGAAAATGAACGATGTAAATCCTCCGGCCATCACAACCACACCGCGTACCACGGGATCCGCTCCGAACTTCTCACCCACATACAACGCGAGAAGGAACCCAAGACCTATCACACAAGTGCCGATGGCCAGTAACGTCACCGCAGCTCGGACTGCAGTCCAGCTAAGCAGGCGCCCTTCACGTGGTGCAGACTCCCCTGCCGGCGGTGTAGACGGCAACCCTGCCACGGCGATGGTAAGCGTGAGGAAGAACAGCACGACATACATTGCCCGCCAACTGGTGAACTGCACAGACAGTCCAGCGAGTAACGGAGCAGAGAATAGCCCGCAAGACTGCATCGCTTGATATGACCCGAGCGCTTTACCCAGCTCTTCCTCGCGCGTCATCGCTTTCAGAATCACTTGCAGGAGCGGAGATGTAAACGCGTTTGCTAAAGCGGCGGCAACAAACGCGATCAGAAACGTCCACCAATTCGGCGCGAGCGCCAGTACGACCGCAGCGGTCGCAATCACGCAAAATGCACACCGCACTACCTTTGCAGGTTCAACATTGCGGACAAGGTATGTGGAAAACAGCATCATCGTTGCGAATGGCAGCATAAACGCGGTCATAGTCAACGACGCCTGGCGCAAGGTGATCCCAAAATCCGCCGCAAATTCTGGCAACACTACTGCGATCGACTGCCCCAGGAAAGGCCCGATAAACCCACCCGCCAAAATAAGGAAGTGGCGGAAGCGATCGTGCGTGCTCATACCGGCCAAGCATAAACACGTTCTCGATTCGATACATGCCCATTTATATTGCGTCTCCTCACCACTTCTACCGCTTAGTGTGACAATAGGTGCAGGCCTTGCAGCCGTTCGCAGATTGCCCATTTCCCCAATGCACTAAGGTCCAGCTTCTCCCCACCAATCCCAATCTTCCAAGATGAACTTTCCGCACATCCACCCCCACATTGGGTTAATTCGTGCGATCTCCGTCGGCCGTAACATGTTACCGGTAACGTGCCTCACATCACTTTTTCTTATCTGAAAGGAATGAAGCATGGGCATCCTCGCGCTGTTTGTCTTCATCGCGATTACGGTGCTGATTAACGTCGTTTTAAAACGCGACATTGCTGAGGCGCTTCTTCTCGGTTTGCTCGGCGTCGCGCTTTTCGGCGGAAGAGAGGCACCCCAGCTTCTCTGGCATGGCATCACTAGCGCCATTTCCTCCGAAGTCACTTTTGCAGGTATGGCGTTCGTGTTTATGGGGATCATCGTCCAATCAACTGGACTCATTGATCGCTTGATTACCATTTTGAACTCAATCTTTGGACGGCTGCGAGGTGGTGCGGGATATGTCTCCACCCTTTCCTCGGCAATGATGGGTCTTATTGCAGGCTCAACTGCTGGCAACTCCGCGACAGTCGGCTCCGTCACTATTCCCTGGATGAAGCAAACCGGATTCTCGTCTAACCGAGCCGCGACACTCGTCGCCGGAAATTCGGGACTCGGTGTTTCACTTCCCCCGAATTCAACAATGTTTATTATTTTGGCTATGCCAGCGGCTGCCGCGTCCTCGGCAAGTCAGGTTTACGTCACTCTTGCGTGTGCCGGCGCCTACGCAGTGTTATACCGCCTCGTGGTCGTTTGGTACTGGACCAAACGAGACAGCATTCCGAAAACGCCTCGAGAGAACATTGTCTCGTTAAACGAGGCGTGGAGCCAGGGATGGCGTTCTCCATCTATCTTTCTCGGTATCATCATCCCGGTTCTACTCACGATTGGCCCTCTCGCATCTTGGCTGAAGACCTCCACCGGGGTCGGTGAAGCAGGCGTAAAGTCGATTTCAATCATTGTTTGGGTACCAATCCTCATCACCGTAATTGCACTCATCGAGGGCGCCGGGCGCATTCGCCGTAATAATGCACAATTCCGCGCTCAGCTCGTTCGGGACCTTCCGAGCTTCGCGACTGTGGGCATTTCGCTGTTCGCCGCTCTCGCAGCAGCGTCCATCATGGAGGAATTGGGCGTCGGCGATCAACTCTCCAATACCCTCGATGCTTTCGATCTGCCGAAGTGGGCGATGCTCCTCGTGGTAGGCGTACTTGCAGTAATTGTCGCTACGCCGCTCTCGTCAACAGCTACTGCTGCTGCAATCGGTGCCCCAGCAGTAGCAGCACTTACCGCTGCCGGCATCGATCCCACCATCGCAGTCGTCGCTGTCTTACTCTGCACCGCAACCGAAGGCGCGTCACCACCGGTTGGCGCACCGATCTACCTCTCCGCGGCAATGGCAGAGGCCAATCCGACAAAGATGTTTGTTCCGCTCATTGTGTACTTCGTTGTTCCAATGATTTTGCTTGCATGGCTCGTTGGAATGGGTTTCCTACCGGTTTACGTCCCAGGAGTATAGAAATGTCTACAATATTCAAAACCTTCCGAGTTCTGTTCTACCTGTTTCTCGCTGCATTCCTCATTGGAGGGCTCGCACTTGTGAGTCTCCAAGGCATAGGTCTTCTCCTGGGTAGTGGTGACATGGTGACCGGAGTGAATGATGCGCTCGCTCCTTGGGTGTTTGGAGCAGCTACATTGTGTGCTCTCTCTGCTTTCGTCCTCGGCTACCGACCTGCAGCACGTGAGGCACGACGTAAACAGGCCGAGAAAGAGCGCGAGACTGAAAAGCAGCGGAAACAATCCGAGGGCTAGGTTGCTAACAGTCAATCACGTGGTTCGACCAGATCTCGTCGACTTTTCTAGCGCACCACTCATCATCGACGGCCTGGAAGTTGTCGAGAATCTCAGCTCGAAGCGCTTGCCGGGTGAGCAGCTTCCCCGTAATGGTCAAATGGTCACGCATTTCAGCTGCAGCTTCCGCCGAGTGTCCCCCGATGACCGCTTCGATTATCGGCCGGTGTTCATCGAGAATGTCATGCAGCGTCCTGGACGTGCCAGCGGTGGTATGCCCCAGAATTCCGGTAATATCCCTCAGGCGTTCCATAAAACCTTGCCCGTATCTCGACCCGCTCATTTCGTACAGCTGCACGTGGAGGGCCCGATCGTGCACGAAAAACGTAGTTTCGTCCCCTCGGTCAGCGCACTCCTGCATTGCCACCATCAATCGGTACACCTCCGCCAGTTGCTCAGGGGTGCGGAAACGTGCCGCGCGGTAAGCGGCCGATGGTTCGATGCCGAGCCTGATGGCAAAAATTTCTGCGACTTCGTTCGGACCCGTCTCAATAACCTCAAAGCCACGGTTTTTCGCAAACCGAATAAGCCCGGCTTCCTGCAACTTGAGCAGCGCTTCCCGGACCGGCGAGCGGGAAATGTCGAGCTCGTACGCAAGCTGCGCCACGCTGTACCATTCATCCGGTCGCATAGCCCCTGATCGAATTGCACCTCGAACGTAGTCCACAACCGCATCCGCTTTTCTCGTCATAAGGAACATAATGGTACCTGAACCTCAAACTTCTCTCCTGCAGAAACTTCGTCGCGATATGCCGACCCGCGCCGCCTACTCATCCGATGCGTCGCTGTTCCGCCGTGTGCCCGCGGCAGTGCTTGAGCCCAACTCCGTAGATGAAATCCTCGAGGGAATTGATTACGCACAACAGCGAGGTTGGCCAATTGTGGGGCGCGGTGGGGGTTCATCGGTCGCCGGTAATGCAATTGGCGACGGGCTTATCATCGACACCTCACGGCACTTCAACCGGATTCTTTCCATAGATCCTGAATCGCAAACGGCGGTCGTAGAACCAGGGGTCATTTGTGATGAATTGCGTGATGCGGCTGGGGCATATGGACTCACGTATGGTCCCGACCCCTCTACGCACTCTCGCTGCACAATCGGCGGCATGGTAGCTAACAATGCGTGTGGTTCACACTCCGTTGCTTACGGCACTGCTGCTGAAAATTTAGTTGACGTGACATTGGCTCTCCCCAGCGGGAAGTTAGTGACGTTTACCGAGTCCGGGTGCGACGACCCCGAACTCGACGAGGCAATCAAAACGCTATATGCAAAGCACGAGGATCTAATCGAGAAAGAACTCGGTCGGTTCCCTCGCCAAGTTTCCGGGTACGGATTGCACTACTTAAGGTCTGATGTAGCGAAGGCGATCGCAGGGTCCGAAGGCACGCTAGGCGTTATCACGCGCATGACCGTCCGCCTCATCCGTAAGCCGCTACATACTGCACTTGCCGTCTTATCTTTTAGCGACGTATTCGCCGCCGCGGCTGCAGCGCCCCGTCTGCGGCGCCCCGGCGTCGCAACCATCGAAGGTATGGGCGGCGATTTGCTCGATGCGCTCCGTTCTAAGAACGGGCAAGAGCGAGCAGGCGATAATCTCCCTGGACAGCCCAACGCGGGCGGATGGCTGTACTGCGAAACTACTGGCGATACCCAAGAAGAAGCTAATGCGGTGGCAGAATCGTTAACTGCATCGATTGAGCACACCGGTGCGGTCGTCGTGAGTGATCACGCAGAAGCAAGGGCGCTGTGGCGAATCCGTGAAGCTTCTGCTGGAACCGTGACGCGCTTGCCCGACGGCGGAGAGGCGTGGCCGAATTGGGAGGACTCAGCGGTCCCTGCGGAAAACCTTGCTGATTATCTGCGCGACCTTTACGCACTGATGGCGAAATACAACTATCGGGGCATCCCCTTCGGGCACTTCGGTGAAGGCTGCGTCCACGTGCGGATCAGTTTTGATTTCCACACGGAGGAGGGCATTACCCACTTCGAGAAATTCATGAACGAAGCCGCAGATTTGGTGACTAAGTACGGCGGATCGCTTTCTGGTGAACACGGCGACGGAAGAGCGAGGTCCTCGTTGCTTTCCAAAATGTACAGTCCCGAAATGCGAAACGTATTTGAAGAGTTCAAACTTCTCTTCGATCCACAGCGTGTAATGAACCCAGGTGTCCTCGTATGGGCTGACACGGTCACCGATGGACTCCGCATGGAACCCGCGCAACGAAAAAATGAGATCGCTCCCACTCAGCTTTTCCTACAAGATGACGGAAGTTTCACTAACGCGGTGAACCGCTGCGTAGGCGTTTCCGCTTGTCGATCCATGGAAGGGTCAATGTGCCCTTCTTTTCAGATCACTCACGACGAGGTGCATTCCACGCGTGGTCGCGCCCGCGTGCTGTCCGAGCTTTTCCGAGGAGAGACCGTCGACTCTACTGACGTCGAAGAATCACTCGATTTATGTCTTTCCTGCAAGGCATGCGCGTCTGAATGCCCGGTCAACGTTGACATGGCCACGTATAAGTCGGAGTTCCTTCATAACCGGTACTCAGGGAAGTTACGGCCCCGCGTGCACTACCTCATGGGGTGGCTTCCCCTTCTCAGCGAGATTGCACACCGGCTCCCTGTAGTGCCGCGCATTGCAGGAGCACTCATGCAGTCCACTGTTACCGCGAAAATCATGGCTAAAGTTGGCGGGCTGGACTCGAGTCGTCCCCTGATTAGCTTCGCGCCAGAATCACTCCAAAAATGGGCCAAGAAACGCGTTCCTAAATCTACCGGCGAGCCAATCGTGTTCTGGCCCGATTCTTTCAACTCGAAGCTCAATACGGGGCCTGCGCAGGCGGCCATTGAGGTGCTGGAATCTTTGGGATTCCACGTAATCGTTCCCGATGAATTCGTGTGCTGCGGACTCACGTGGCACTCGACAGGTCAGCTCGACATGACGCGACGGGTACTCGAGCACTCAGCTAAAGTCTTTGAACCGTACATTTCACAGGGACTCGAAGTCGTGGCGATCGAGCCTTCGTGTACGACGATGTTGCAGCATGACGCAGTCTCACAGACGCGTGACCCGCGTGTGGCCGAGCTCGCTAAGGCGACCAAATCTTTCTCCGAAGTTGTTGCACCAAAGATCAAGCAGCTCGTCGAAGAGGGGCGTCTAAAACCTCAGTCAGGGTCCGTGCTTACCCAGGTTCACTGCCACGAGAAATCGCTAGGTGATCCAAAACAGTCAGCGCTCATTCTCGATGCATTGGGATACGACATGGAAGAGATTCAAACCGGTTGCTGCGGCCTCGCGGGCAACTGGGGTTATGAAGATGGCCACGCAGAAATGTCGTTTGAGCTCGGCGAGAGAGAGTTGTTCCCGAGAGTGCGTGAACACGACGGTATCGTTGTTGCCGACGGCTTCTCCTGCCGTACACAGGTGCAGCAGGGGACGGGCAAGGAGGCCCAGCACATGGCGGAGATTGTCCGCGACGTTCTGGCAGATGCCGACCTATAACACCTACTCCCTCAGCGCGCGCCCCTGGATCCCCTTCGGCACGGCCACCACGGCCAGCATCGAGCACACGCACAGCACCGCGATGTACACGCCGATGTAGATGGCGTTGCCGGTGCGTTCCAGGATCATTTGCGAGATCATCGGAGCGAACGCGCCGCCGATGATGGAGCCGAGCGCGTAGCTGATGTTCAGGCCAGACAGGCGGACGGAGGCGGGGAACATTTCGGCGTAGAGGGCGGATTGCGGCCCGTAGGTCACGCCGAGCAGGATGCCGAGGACGATGGTGGCCAGGGCGAAGAGGAAAATCTCGCCGGAGTCGACGAGTACCCATTGCGGCAGCGACCACAGGATGAGCGCGACGTAGCCCCAGAAGAAGACGGCGCGGCGCCCGATGACGTCGGAAATCTGCCCGCTGACCAGTGTGGAGATGAACCACGCGCCACTGCCGAGCAGCATGATCCCCAGCACTACGGGGCGCGTGAAGCTGAGTGTCTGCGACCCGTAGGAGACGAAGAAGGCGATGAGCAGGTAGCCGGCGGCGTTGTTGCCGGCGAAGATGAGCGCGCACTGCGCGACCAGCTTGGAGTAGCCGGCGAACAGGTCTTTCAGCGGTGCGGAGGAGCGTTCGCGCAGCTGCTCCATCTCGGTGAATACGGGCGATTCTTCGACGGAGCGGCGGATGAAGAAGCCAACCAGGATCAGCGCGAGCGAGGACAGGAATGGGATGCGCCAACCCCAGGTCTCGAACTGTTCGGGCGTCATCGCAGCGGTGAGTGTGAGCATCATGATGGTCGCGAGCATCATCCCCAGTGGCACGCCGAGCTGCGGAAACGCGCCGAAGTAGCCGCGCCGCAGCACGGGTGCGTGCTCGACGGCGATGAGCGCTGCACCGCCCCACTCGCCGCCCGCGGACATGCCTTGCACGATCCGCAGCACCACGAGCAGGATCGGCGCGGCAATCCCCCACGCCTCGTAGTTCGGCAAAAGCCCCATCAGGAACGTCGCCAGGCCCATGCCGACGAGCGTGAGTACAAGCACGGGTTTGCGCCCGATACGGTCGCCGAGGTGGCCAGCGAGGATCGCGCCGAAGGGCCGGAACAAAAAGGAGATACCGAGCGAGGCCCAGGCGATAATCTGCGCCAGCCCCGGCGAGGCGTCAGCGACCGGGTTGAAAAACTGCGTGGCAAAGATCAGGCCGGCAGCCTGCGCGTAGATGAAGAAGTCGAACCATTCGATGGTGGTGCCCACCAGCGCGCCGCCGAGGACGCGCTTGTGCTCGTTCGTGAGCTTTTCGCTTGTCGACGCCTGCCGCGCCGACTCGATTCCGTGTGAAGTTGTCACTGTGACTCTCCTGGTTTCACCGGCGCCATCTTGGAAAACGTGACGGCCGTCGGGTGCATGCCATGCTACAGGACCCCCCTTTCCGCAGCGCACGGGCGTGTTCGGCGCGGTTGCTACACTCACCACACAACCGCCACTCGCCCGAAAGGCCCCGCCATGCTCCTGCCGCAGCAGATAGGTCACCTGAACGTACCGCCGCTGAAGATCCAAGGGATCAAGACCAAACTTGTCCCCTTCATCGCGGCGAACGTTCGGTGGAACGGCGCAGGGACCTATTACGAACCGTTTATGGGTTCGGGCGTCGTGGGGTTCAACCTCGCGCCCCAGCGCGCGGTGTTTGTGGACATCAATCCGCACCTGGTCAACTTCTACCGCAGCATCCAATCCGGGGAGCTCACCGCCTGGAAGGTCCGCGACTACCTGGAGCAGGAGGCGCCGAAGCTGGCCGCAACCCCGGCGGACAAGCACTCCTACTACTACGAGGTCCGCGACCGCTTCAACGAGACCGGCAGCCCCTTCGACTTCCTCTTCCTGCAGCGCAGCAACTTCAACGGCATGATGCGGTTCAACGCTAAGGGCAGGTACAACGTCCCCTTCTGCCGGAAGCCGCAGCGCTTCCAGCCTGCGCTGATTACCAAGATCGTGAACCAGGTCCACTGGGCGGAAACGCTCCTGGCCAAGCGCCCTGAGTGGGAGTTCCGCCACGCCGACTTCGCCGACATCATCGGCCAGCTCACGGAGCAGGACTTTCTGTACCTGGATCCGCCGTACATCGATAGGCATGACGAGTACTTCTGCACGTGGAGCCAGGACCTCGCCGACCAGCTGGCCCGCCAGGTGCAGGACTCCCCCGCCGGGTACGCGCTGAGCATGTGGCACTCCAACATCCACCGCGAGAACACGCATTTGCGCGCCTGGGAAGGCGAGCTGCGCACCACCGAGCACTTCTACCACGTCGGCGCGTCGGTGCAGAACCGCAAGGCGATGACGGAGGCGCTGGTTATTTCCCACGGCCACGCGGTGCCGGGGAATGAAGTGGCGTCGACAAGCGCCAAGGCAAGCGCCGAAGCGAGCCTGGCGACGCTGTTCTAGTTCAGCCGAATCGTCCAGCCGCGGTCGGCCACGAAGCCCTTGTACTGCGCGTAGGACGCGCGCAGCTGCGCGGGGTCGAACGGGGCGCTGTCCTGGCGTTCCAGCCAATCGAAGTACGCGGGCAGGTTCTTGAACTTCGCGCGTTTGACCTCGGCGGAGTCGGCGTTTCTGGGGTGGTTGCGCCAGTAGTGCTCGAACACGTCGTGGCCGAGCAGGGCGAACGGGCCGGCGCCGTATTGGAACGGCTCCATCGACGTCGCCTTGAACGTGGCCAGATTGTCGGTGTTGCCGCTGCCGGTCTTGTCCCCGGCCAAGCGGTACTTCTCCATGAACGCCACCTCGACGTCCTCGTAAGCGGGGCGGATGCGGTCGATGTCGGTGACGGGAACGCGGGTCGTCTCGAAGCGGTTGGTCCGCGAATACAGGAACGCCAGCACGTAGTGCGCGTCGTAGTCGTCGTACGTGCGGTAGATGTTCTTCGTCCCGTTGCGCAGGTAGCTGGTGAAACTGCCCAGGGTGAAGCTGAACGCGCGCGTCGCCCCGCGCTTGCTCACGCTGCGGTACGTGGACTTGATGTCAATGGCAATGAGCCGCCCGTTCGGCTTCTCCAGCACGAAATCCGGGTACTGGGTCTGCACCTCGCTTTCGCGGAAGGTGTACCCCAGCGCATCGGCAAGCTGCTTCACGTACGCCGTTGCCACCACCTCAAACGCCCGCCCCACGATCTTCGAGTCATTCCCAAACGTGAACACGTCCCCGTCCTTGTTCACGATCCCCACCAGCTGCCAGTCCGCCGCATCCTTGGGCAGCAGCCCCAGCATCGTGCGCACCACCGCGTCCTCGTGCCGAGGCAGCAGCGCCTCCCGCTCCACTTCGCTTGCCGACGCCACCGGCCCCTCTTCAATCCGCATTCCCCTACCCTAAACCAGGGCGAGAACCCGCGCCTCTCCCTAGCAATGGAGCCAAAGCGAATCCCCCCATCCCCGGTGGTTACGCTACCCAGTTGAGGCAGAAGACGATCCATGGCAGGGCAACAATGTCAATCAGCACGGCGCCCGAAAGCGGGACAACCACCATTGCTACCTTTGACTGCAATCCGTGCTTGCGGCCAACCGCGTCCATGTTGGCGACCGCGTTCGGAGTGCCGCCAAGACCGTGACCCATCATGCCTCCGCAAATGACTGCGGCATCGTAGTTTCTGCCCAGAACCCGAAAAACGACAAACACGACCAAAGCAGCAAGTACAGCAACCTGTACAAGCAAGATGACCAGGAGCGGCAGTGCGAGATCGTAGAGGTCCCAAATCTTGAGACTCATCATGGCTTGGGTGAGGAAGTAGCCTAAGGAGACGTCAGAAATCAGCTTGAGGGTTTTCCCGTGAATCTTCACCCAACCAAGGGCGTCGTTAACGTTGCGCAAGACAATCGCAATGAGCATGGCACCGACGTATCCCGGCAGCGAGTACCCGGTCCATTCACCGAAGAGCTCGCCCAGGTAGACACCGATCACGACCACTACGCCGATCACGGCTGCAGTCGCGGTGACGGACCCTTCGCTGATGTCTGAGTCGTTATCTACTCCGCGCTCTTCGACGTTGCCGATATCGTGGGTCTCCACCGCGAGGTTGTTTCGCTTGATGAGCCAGGTTGCCAAGGGGCCGCCAATGAGCGATCCGGCGATCAACCCAAATGTTGCCGCCGCAATAGCGACAGCGGTAGCACCTTGCGCGCCAAGCTCTTCTGCCGTTGGACCGAACGCCGCAGCAGCGCCGTGGCCACCTTCGAGTGAAACAGCTCCTGCCATGATGCCCAGAAGCTCGTTGAGCCCCAAGACCTTGGCGAGGCCAATTCCAACGAGATTCTGGAGAATCGCTACCGACCAACACGCCAGCAGGTACACCATGAGAAAACGCCCGCCAGTCTTAATCAGGCTGAGCGATGCTCCCAGACCAATCGTGGTGAAGAACGCCAACATTGCGGGCGACTGCAGCGTGGTGTCAACCGTGAGCTCAACCGATCCCCACTCCCGCAGCCCAAGCACCACAAGGGCAAAGAGAAAACCCCCAACCACGGGCCCCGGAATGGCAAACATGCTGAATACCTTCCAGCTTCTCGCCGCCCAAGCGCCAAACAACAGCAAAAGCAGTGTGATCGCTGCCGAGCTGATCAGTCCTATCTCAATTTGCATATGTCACCCTCTTTCATCATTTGTGAACACGATTACTTTAAACACCACAGTGAGGTAGCTCGCTCTTCGGGCGGGTGTTATCACCTTCACAAGGAAGAAGAAAGGGTCAAACAAGCATCGATCCATGTACTGAAAGAACAAAGGTCCCGCGTAACTCGGTAGTCGGTCGGCTTTCCGTTCCCGCAGGACCTTGTTTAGGGGCGGTCTCCCCTACACCTCCGGCAGCAGCTCCGACTGCTCGCCCACCGTCGTGATCACCAGCGCGTCGCGGGCGCGCGAGGCGGCGACGTAGAGCAGGGAGCGCTCCTGCTGCAAAGCAGCAGCGCGGTCGTCGTCGGACAGCCCGGCGAGGCGGAAGGGCTGCGGGAGGATGTCGCGGCCCACGCTCATCAGGATGACGTGCGTGAACTCCATACCCTTGGCGCCGTGCATGGTCATCACGGCCACCTGCTCCCCCGACGCGTGCGCCGCGTCCTTGGTCTGCACGGCGTCGATGCCGTGGTCGGCCAGCCCGCTGACAATGCGGCTCAGCTGCCCGCGGGTGCGGCACATCACGCCGATGCGGGGCTCGTGGACCTCGTCGGCGTCCAGCCAGTAGTTAATGTAGGCTGCCGCTGCGTCGAACTCCTCGTCCGGCGTGGCGCAGCGCAGGAGCTGGGGGTTCGGGCCGGAGCGGGCGGATCGGTAGCCGCGGGTGTCATCGGTCTCTCCCGCGGAGTCGGTGAACTCCCCCGCCGCGCTGAGGATGCGCACGGCGTAGTCCAGGTTTTCCTTGGTAGTGCGGTAGTTCAGCGTGAGCTTGCGCGACGCCTTGCCGCGCGTGGAGATGCCGAAGCGGCTGAGCACGAGGGGCTGGCCGTAGATGCGCTGGTGGGAGTCCTCGGCGAGGAAGATGTCGTTGGGGCCCGGGTCCACGCAGGCGCGGAGGAAGCGCCAGTGGCCGGCGTTGAAGTCCTGGGCCTCATCAACCACGACGTGGTCGAACAGGGCGCGGTCGGAGCGGTCGCGTTGGATGCGCAGGAGCTCGGCGCCCACGGCGGACATGGTGGGCCAGAACAGCTTGCCGTCCACTGCCTGGGTCTGCATCGCGGACTGCAGGAGCGTCCACACCACCTTTCGTTGAGCCCTACTCAACGGCGTGCCGCGGCCGGTGCGGGCCACCTTGAGGTACTCCGCCTTGGTGGTGATGGAGTTGGCCAGCACAACGCCCTCGTACTCGCGCTGGAGGAAGGTCTCGTTGGTGGTGCCGGCGGGGAGGGAATCGGCGACGGTGGCGTCGATAAGCAAGAGCCCTCCCCAGACGCGGGCGGCCTCGTCGTTGCTGTACGGGCGCACGCGTGAGGTGCCGGTGCCGAGGACGCGGCGGGTGGCCTCCTCGACGTCGGCGGGCGCGGCGGCGGTGATCACGTGGCGGACCAGCTTGTCAATGTTGGTGACGCACAGGCCGGGCTCGCCGGGCTCCGCGGCGGGGTAGTTGGGGTTGAGCGCGGCCATTTGCTGGCGCAGGCCGCCCGCCAAACCATCGGTGAAGGTGGTGAGCAGCACGCGGGGTTGACCCCGCTTGAGCAGGTGATTCGCGCGGTGGACGGCCACGACCGTCTTGCCGGTGCCGGCGCCTCCGAAAACGCGGGCCGAACCCTTGTGGTCGCCCTCGACGATGCGGCGCTGCTCCGGGTGGATGTACACGCGCCACTGGTCGAAGCTGCCGGACTCGATGACCGCGCGCAGCGAGTCGGTGTCCACGTCGTCTACGTAGGCGAACTCCAGCTGGGCGGCGTCCTGCTTGAGGCCGGCGAGGATGCGCGCGTCCTCGGAACCCGTCTGGTCAGCGGCCTCGCCCGCAGCGTCGGTGGTGAGATTGAGCATCTCCTTGACGTTGTCAATCGTGTAGCCGGCGACGAGCCCCTCCACGGCCTCCGTCTCCCACTTCGGGCGGCCCTGCATGAGCGCCACCAGCTGGGATTCCCGGGTGAGCACGAAGAGCATCTCCGCGATCGTCTCGTCCACGCCGAGCTCGTCGTGCAGCATCGCCGGCGTGTACCCGTGCTTCTCCAGCTCGGTGCGCGGCGGCACCTCCTCCGGCTTCAGCTCCACCGGCGTGATACCCGCCTGCGCCTTGGCCAGCTCCTCGGCCTCGCGAGCCGCCTCCTCGGCCTTGCGCTGCGAGTCCGACACCTCCGGCTCGTGGGCGTCCGAGTCATCCGCACCATCCGGCGCCGTCCGTTCAATCAGCTCCGTGATGCCGTTGACCGCGTTGGCGCGCAGCTCCAGCCGGGCCGGGTCGAAGCGACGCGCGGACTCAATGCCCTCGTCGTGCGAGTCGACATGGACGAGGACGAAGTGGTGCACGTCGCCGTCGCGAAGCTCAAAGAGCACGGCGCGGAACTGGTCATTGATGCGCCCGGTGCGCACGCGCTTGTCCACCGAGTTCTTAATGGTCTTGATGTTCAGCGACGGGTTCGTCGGGTCCGCGGCGAGTGTCTGCAGGAAGTCCATCGTGGGCTTCATCAAACTGCCGTCCAGCTTCAACCCGCCGTACAGCGAGAAGGTCACCATGCTGTTACTCCTTCATGTCCTGGTCCGATGCTAGTTGCCCAGCAGTGCCTGCGGAATCGCGTCCGGGGTCAGCCCCTCCGGATGCACAATGGTCCACCCGCCGCGCACGAGGTCCGCCTCGGCCTCCGCGTACGACGGGTCCGCCTCCAGCAGCAGCGCCACCTTCGCCTCGCGCCAGATCAGCGCGGTGGGCAGGCTGCCCAGCTCCTCGCCGATCTCGCTCGCCGGCGCCGCGTGCTGCGCGGCAAGCGTGCGCAGCGCCGCCACCACGGCCTCCTCGTCCTCGAATTCCTCGATCGCCTCGGCCCAGGCCCCAGCGACCTGCGGCGCGGGCTCCGCGGGCAGGGTTCGCTTCTCGACGCCCCCCGCACTCGTCTCCACACGCACACCCTGACCCGCAAGCCAGAGCACGTTGGCCATGCGCAGGTACTCGTTCCACGCGTCGGCCTCCAGCACGCCCGCGGAGGTGTCCATGAACAGGCGCTCGGGCGCGAACTCGGTTGGCGAAAGCGGGCGCAGGTCCAGGCACGCCCCGCTCGGCAAGGCAACGCGGACCATGGAATCGACCACGCTCTGCTGCCTGCCCGGCGCGCCCAGCACCAGCTCCGCCAGCCCGCGTCCCAGCGCGGGGAAGGTGGCGGTGCGCGGCGCCTTGAGGTAGCGCAGCAGCTGCTCCATGGGGGAGGCGAGGAGGAAGTCGACGGCGTCGCTGTCCAGCTTGGGCAGGCCCGAGATCGTCCGTCGCAGCTCCGCGGTGACCCACCAGGGGGCGGCGGCGTCGGCGCCCTCGCGCTCGAATCTGTCCAGGTCGGCGTCGGTGAGGTTCCACGGGATCGTGTCGTCCTCGTAGTGCAGGGTGGCGCGCTTGATCATGTCCTGCGGGAAGCGGAAGTGCGCCTGGCTGGCGTGGTAGGCGTAGCCGTCCGTGTACACGGCGACGGGGCGGACGTCGCCGCGGCGCCGGTGGGTGAACAGGAAGTCGGGGACCGTGTGCCCTTTATTCACCTGCTCCTTCATCACCCACTGCTCGCCGCTGGCGCCGGGGAACGTGATCTCCAGCTCCATGCGCCCGGCGTTCGGGCGATCCGTCACTGTGACGTTTCGGGCCTCGAGCGCGGCGCGCAGCACCTCGCGGAAGCGCAACTCCAGGGTGGAACCCTCGTCGGGCGCGGGCGGGGTGGTCTGCGGCTCCCACGGCACCGCGAGCGCGTCCGCGCCGTCGGCCGGGTGGGCCTCGTTGCGCAGGATGGCGCGGATGGCGCGCTCGGCCGCGCCGCGCGAGGTCACGTCCTTGTGGCGGAACTCGGTGTAGGGGAGCAGGCAGTGCGCGCAGGCGAGGCGCTCGTCGCTGTGGCACTCGCACGCCGCGACGCGCCGATACGCCTGCTCGAACAGGCCGCGGACCTGCTCCGGGGACGCGAACTGGGAGAGGTAGCCGGTGCCGCCCGGCACGCTGTCGTGCAGGAGCAGCGCCTCGATCACGCCGCCGCCCGCCGGGTTGGGCACCGTCACCGTGTCCACCTTGAGGTGCTCCGGGTCGCCGCCGAGCACCTCCTTGAAGCCCAGGCGCAGTGCCGCGGTGAGGCTGGGCACGGTGGCCTTGTCGCCGGCGGTGAGCGTGCGCGGGATGTGCAGCAGCACGCCCTGGGTGCGCAGCGAGCGGCCGAGCGCGGTGGTGACCGTGTCCTCGTCGCGCTCCTTGCGCTGCGGGCACCAGGGGCGGTGGTCCCACTTGCTGTTCTCGCCGCGGGCGGAGTCCACGTGGCCGCAGATGCGGCACAGGGTAAACAGGGGAGCCTCGACCTCGCGTCCACCGATCATGCGGCGTTGCGCCTGCCCCTTGCCCATGTTGAACCAGCTCAGGTCCGCCTGCGGCAGGTACTCTGCGCCGAAGCCGCCGCTTAAGTACCAGTGCCCGCCGTCGGGGGCGTGCTCGGGCACCGCGAAGGACATGGCGGTGTGGAAGAAGGTGGTGCGGCGCTCCTCGGCGGAGGCGTCGATGGTGGCGTTGCTGCGGTCCACCTCGGCGGCCACCTTGCGCATCTGGATCACGTCCATGAGCTGGCCCTTATCGGCGAACGCTGCCGCACCACACCGCGGGCACGCGCCCACAACGCCAGCGCCACCCGTAGCGGCAGCGCTCGCCCCGCCGACGGCGACGCGCTCACCGTAGGAGCAGGCGGGGCACAGGCGCCACTGCTCCACGTTCTGGCCGTCGAAGCCCATCTCCACCGAGTCGATGGTCGCGGCGATGCCGCGGGCGTAGAAGGTCGCGCCCGGTGCGAGTTCTTGCAACGCAGAGGACACGCCGCGTTGGAGCTCGAAGCTTTCCGGCATGAACTCCATGGTGGTGGGGTTGAGGTAGGAGATGGCCACGGCGAGTTCTACGGAGTCGTCGATAAGCGTGAAGTTGGGCAGCAGCCCGTAGCGTTCCAGGGCGGAGACCCAGCGCTCGCGGAGCGCGAGCTCGTGCAGGTCGCGCTGGGTGCGCTTGAGCGCGGCGCTGACGCTGCGCTTTTCACGCTCGAGGTCCTCGTCGACAAATTCGGTGTCCAGAGATGCGGCGGCGTTGGCATCGCGCTTCTTCAGCTCGGCCTCCACGTCGCGCAGCGCGGCGGCGCGATCTTGCAGCACTCGTACCTCGGCGTTCCACTGCTCGCGCGCGGCGGTCAGCGCCGCGGTAAGCGTCTCTGGGCCTTGTCCGGTAGCCCAGGCGCGGACGCGTTCCAACAGCTCCGGGTCGAGCTCCTCGCCAGACAGCGAGTCCAGGAACTGGTCCACCTTGTCTTCCACGCCCGCGGCGATGACCTCCTGCAACACGGAGACCAGGGGCCGATCGGCGTAGCCGAAGACCGACTTCGCGTCGGTGGGGTCGACGCCGAGGGACTCCAGGTCGGTGGCGTCGATGAGGTAGGCGGCGAGCTGGCGGTGCAGGATCTCGGTGGCGGAGAGGAAGGCGGCGGGCGGGGCGACGGCGCCGGCGATCACGCTGAGCGGCTCGTTGAGCTTGGACAGAGTGGGCCCGCGGCCTTGGACGAAGGCGAGGACGAGCGAGTTGCCGGTCAGTCGCCCGGCGCGCCCGACGCGCTGCACGTAGTTGGCCACGGTGGTGGGCAGCGAGGCGAGCATGACGGTGGACAGGTCGCCGATGTCAATACCCATCTCCAAGGTTGGGGTGGCTACCAGCACGTTTGGGGCGTCGGCGGCGGGGTTCGCGCCGCCGCGGAAGGCGTGTTCGAGCGCGAGCCGTTCCTCGGGCGGGACCAGGCTCGTGTGCTCCTTGGCCACGACGGTGCGCGGTTGGGCGGAGGTGTAGAGGCTCCAGTAGTAGTTGGGTTCGACGGGCAGTTCCTCGTAGGTGCCGGAGCAGCCGGGGGTTGCGCAGGGCTGGTCTTGCATAAGGTTTCGCGCATGCTTATCGACGCCCAACTGCGCGTGGCAGATCCCACACCGCAACAGCTTCGGTGCGGCCTCACTGGAGACCACGACCTGCTCCGGCTCGAGCGCGTAGATGGTCCCGCCGGTCTTGGTCTGCACGGGTGTGACCGCATTCCTGCTGGCCAGGGCCTTGAAGAAGTCGCGGAGGACGGCTGCGGCATCGTGGGGGGACAGCCCCAGCATGGTGGAGGTCCAGCGGGCGTAGCGGCCGCGCGGGCTGGACAGGGGAGTAATGCCGCGGTCCTTGTCGTTTAAGGATTCGCCCACACGCGGGAACTCGGGCGCACCGCCGCGGGGGAAGGCGGGCACGCCCTTGGACTTGGCCAGCCGGTTGTGCAGGTGCCAGCTGTTGCCGTCGTCGCGCAGGTAGGACTTCAGCCACGGGTGGTTGATCCCGCCGCGCTCGCGGACCTGCTCGACCAGGCCGCGCGCCCAGCGCAGCTGCACGTCGGCGTCGCCGCTGATGGTGGACTGCTCGGCGGCGTGAGATACGGCCTCGCGGGCGGCGGAGGCAAGCACGGCGTCCGGGATGTCCACGCCCACGTTCAGCGCGCCGGTGAGCGTCAGCGAGCGGGCCAGGTCAGCGCGCTGGCCGAACTCCAGGGCGACGTCGAAGGCGAGGCGCTGCTTCGCCTCACGGGTGGCGCTGCGGCGGGCCTGGGCATCCGCGCTGAAGTCCCAGAACGGGCGGTAGTTCACCGTGTCGGCCAGCTCCGGGGGCAGGAGCTCGTAGCGTGCGCGGGCGGGGTCGTTGTCGGGGGAGTGGTACACGGCGGCGTCGATAATGCGCTGCGGCATCTCGGCGAGGCTCACCGTCTCATCGCCCACGACCGCGTAGGTGAAGGTGCGCAGCGCGAACGCGTGGGAACGGGACTGGACAAAGCCGGCGCGGTGGGCGGCGTCCTGCACGGAGTCGGCGAAGACGAGCGTCTTCTTCTCGTCCTGATCCAGCTCGCCCATGCCGAAGAGGTTGGACAGCCCCACGGACAGCAGCGTGGCCACGCGCGAACCGATGAAGCGGATGGTGTCCGGCTCGCCGCACGACGGGCAGACCTGGTCCTTGGCGTAGTCGGCGGCGTCTTGGCCCGAGTAGGTGAGCACGGGCACGGAGGTGCCGCGCAAGAGCTCCTCCGCGCTGGGGGCGGCGGTGGACAGCGCGCGGGTCTCCGTGTGCAGCCACATGGGGGTGCGCTTGCCCTCGGGGTCGCGGGTGGCGGTGAAGTCCACACCGTCGGTGGTGGCCTGGCGCAGCTCGTTGATGGCGGTGATCAGGGGGCGCTGGCGCTCGATGTGCTCGATGGACTGCGTGCGGATCTCCGCCGGGTCCAGGATCGGCGCCTCGGTGCCCGGCTCCAGGCTGGTCATCCACCCGGCGCGCCCGCAGGCACGGCAGTAGCAGGCGGGCAGCCACACGGCGGGGGCTTGCTCGTCCGTGGCTTCGGCGGTGACGTCGGCGCCCTCGCCGACCACGCCGTCGTCGTACCAGCGGAACTCCTTGCCGTCCGCGGTGGGGGTCACGGCGCGGTCGATGCGCGATACCTCGCGCACCCACAGGTGCGTATCCACACCCGGCAGTCGCTTGCCCTCAAACCCGTACTTCTCGCCCGCGAGCGCGCGCAGGTGCGCCACCGCCGTGAGCAGGTGCGTGACAAACTCGGCGGCCTCGTCGCCCCTGAGCTGGCGCACCACTGCCTGCCCCAGCACCGCCTCCGGCAGGGCGGTCGCCTCGCCCGCGCGCGCCACCATCGGCCGCGCCTGCGCCGCTGCCTCGATGATCGCCCTGGTCAGCGGGTGTTGCGCGTACGCGGCGATCGTCGCCTCGAGCGCCTCGCCGCAGCCCCACACGCGCCTGCGAAACACGTCCAGCACCACCTCGGCGTGCTCGCGCCCCGTCGCGTCCCCCGCGATCGCGCCCAGCACCTCACGGATGGCGTCTACGCTGGGCATTTCGCCTATCGACGCCCCCTCATTCCCCCCATACGTCCCCGCCATCTCCGCCTGCCACTGGTCGAAGGTCAGCGCGGTTTCTCCGATCAGCGCGTCGGCGGGGAAGGGCTCGCCGAAGATGGTGCGCGCGAACTCCAGGATGCGGCCCGTATCGCCCTCGCCGCCCAGCGTGGCCGACGTGGCCACCGGCGTGACCCGGCCCAGCGGGTTGTCCGCGTACTCGCCCAGGAACCCGTCCGGCTGGTGCGACTTCAGCATGAGCCCCAGGCGGCGCAGGAGGAGCGCGACGTCGGTGCCCTGCGCGCCGTCGTAGGTGTGGAACTCATCGAGCACCAGGTACTGCAGGGAGGTGGCGCTCGCACGCCAGATGTCGCGGTCGGCGGGGCGCAGGAGCAGCTCATCCAGCATCTTGTAGTTGGTGAGCAGGATGTCCGGCGGGTTCTTGCGCAGGGTGTCGCGGTCCGTGATCAGCGAGTCCTCCGTCACCTTGGTCACGCCCGTGTTCTGGTCGCCGACGTAGATGCCGGCGTCCACGCCCTCCAGCCCCGCCTCCGAGGTGAGGAGGGCGGCCAGGCGGCTGGCCTGGTCGTTGGCCAGCGCATTCATGGGGTAGAGCAACAGCGCTTTGACGCCGCGCTGGCCCTTCTCCCGCATCCGCTTCGCGTGCGCGAGGATGGGGTAGAGGAAGGCCTCCGTCTTACCCGAGCCCGTGCCCGTGATCACCAGGGTGGGCTCTGGGCGACGCTCGCCCGCCTGGGTGCGGCTGCGCAGGCGCTGAAAAGCTTCTGCCTGGTGGTGATAGGGAGTAAACCAGGCGGGGAGCCACCCCAGCAGCCCCTCCCACTGCGTGGCGCGCGCATACGGCAGGCGGGTGCGCACGTAGGGGCCGCGGAACATGCCGGTCTCGGTGTCGTCCAGAAACGACCTCAGCGCCTTCGCAGTATCCGGGTTGGCCAGCGAGAACGTCGTGGTGAGGTACTCAGTGACGCCCTCAAGGACGTGCGCGGACGCGTGGACGGGAAGAAGAGTAGACACGTCTTCCTACTGTATTGGCCAACTAAAGACCGTGCATTAATGGGGAACAGGAATTCGTTGAATAATTACAAGATCGAGCAATCCAATCGCTCGCCTGCAATTGTGGCTCGAGTGCCTGTCCTGTGTCCGCTAGCGCGAAAAACCCAAGCCAGAACACCTTTGATTAGACAATTCAATGAAGATGTTCTCTGCAATTCATCACTGACATGCTCAATCTTCGCTATCTGGGTTGCAGCCAACTCTAAATCAGACTCAACATCCTTCATTCGGCAGGTTGACAAGCAATGACTCGTCAAATTCCCACGTTTCACTAGCCAGACCAATCAATGAATTATTCTTCTTCAGCATTACTTCAAGTTGCTTATAAAACTCAATTACTTCCTTCCGATTCCTCAAATCGGAAACCCAAGCGCGTGCTAGCCGAGTAAACCCACTTTCAAATCTCTTCCAAACCTGCTTATAGACCTCACGCTTCGCACGACCTTTGGGTTTATTTAAATTATCCGATAGGTAGTCGAGAACCACTTTTTCAAACACGCTATAGGAATAGCCCTCGTGACGCATTTGACGGCTATCCCAGAAGCTTCGCTCATCTTCCTTAATCTTTTTCCCGTATTCTACAAGAAACTTCTCCGGCGAATCCCCCCCAGGAAGAAATATCAATTTATTTGATTTATTGGCTGAGTTGCTTTGGTCTCCGTCAAGCACACCGAAGGCGGGCGTTTCAGCCCAGAGGTCTCTCACAGCAAACAACTGCTTCAGAATAGATGCCCCCATGTTAACTTCCACCAATCTCAACTTGGCGGCAATTTGAGTGAATCCTGGATCAACCTGCGACAGAATTCTAACGAGTTCATTGAATACAGTCCGCGCCTCAGCATCCTCCATCAGTACAAAAATCTCGTTGTTACTTAGGAGAGCTTCTCTAGTTAAAGTACTTAAATCCATTCTAAAACTAGCCATCGACGGCTCTTGTTCCAACTCTGCGCTTCCATTCGCAAGCGACCTAAAGTACAGAATATTATCTTTATGACGCAAGCCTTCCTCTAACACGTTAAAGCTGTGTGACGTAAAGAAGACTCTGATATTCCAATCTTTGGACTCTTTACGAAGCTTGCTCATGAGATCTATTTGCATCGCCGGATGCAATGTTGCGTCAAATTCATCAATTAACAGAACTGATGGACTTTTCTCGGTTTTCGTCGCGTACTCTTTCAGAGCTTGAAACGCATATAGTATTACGAATACATTATCTTGGCCTGCTGAAACTGTGTTTGAATCAACACCATCCGTCGTGGTGTCAAAACTACCTGCTAGCTTTCCCCCATCCCACGAACCCGTCTCAGTTTGCAGCAATTTTAGTCTCGCAATACGGCTGTACGCTTTCTTAAGTTCTTCCATCGACTCGTCAGATAGAACATGCCGTTTCTTGAACCTAATTTGATCATCAATTTCCCCTGGCGCTGACAGCCTCGAAAGCCCTAAGTAGATCGCAGGCACCGACGGAAGGCCCCACGGCTTAGATTGACTGTAGTAGGGAATAAGGCGATGTCGCGCGTCCTGTTTGGAGTTGTGCCTTCTGAAATCCAAACTCCTTCCGCCTTCATAACGGACAGTAAAAAGCGTGCCGACAGTACCTAGCGAGGGGTCGCTATATTTTGAGTCTCGGATCAGTTGTTCGACTTTAAGATTAAGTACTTTCGAGAATCCCGACAATAGCTTATTCCGTGCTACCTCCTCCATCCAGGGCAGACTACCCACTGGCCGTTGAAAAGCATTGCTAAGCAAATATAAAATGCTGCTTTTCCCGATGCCGTTAGCTCCACTAATGATGTTTAGTCCGGGAGAAAAAGGGATCTCGATGTCCGTGAAGCTTCTGTATGAAACTATTTTTATTGACTCAACGTGTCCGGACCAGGGTTCTTTAGAATTTGGAGTTGCTTGTTCAGAACTAGCGTTTTCACTATTCGAGGTCTCAGTCATGCTTTCTCCAATTCCGATGGAATTCTTAAATCTTTTGAAAAAAAGAGGTACTCCCTCTTGCTTTGCCTACTGTTCAAGGAGTAGCGAAGTGTCAGGTAGCGCATGCGCAATTCACGATAGATTTCTCGGGCCAATGGGTGTTCGTCGTAAGAGACGATAAACGCGCATCCGCTGTCTACAATCTGCCTGCTAAAGACACAATGGTCTTTTTGGGAGAAACTATTGTGGTAAAGGGCGGAGCCTTTGCCAATGTACGGAGGGTCAGCGTAAACAAAATGCTGATCCGATACCAACCTTAATTTCTCCAGCAAGATGCCGGCATCATCAGAAAATACCTGGATTTGCTCACGATGTTGATAGATTTTTTCGATTTTTTTACACAGATTGTCAATTGTTGTGGGCGTCAGACGCGCATCAAGTTTCGTCACACCACTTTGCGACTTCCCCCCAACTGGCCCGCCACGCAAAATTCCTGCGCGGTTTGTACGGTTAAGGAATAAGGTTGCGAACGCATGCTCTGGAGTCCATTGCTTAGACTCGTCTTCATAGATAGCACGTTGCATAACCCATGATTCCATGTCGACGGGCGTATCAAATAGGCGATCACAAAGGTAACCAGGCTCTGCAAGTACCGTTCGCCAAAAATTCGCAATGGCGGGATCAACATCATTCAAAATAATCGAAGGCACATCTCCTTCGAAGAGAAACTTGAGTGCCAATCCCGCACCACCAGCGAAAGGCTCTACATATGTCCGATCCGACATTTCGTTAACGCGGAGAATCGAAGCGATCTGTTCATATACCTGCGATTTTCCACCCGGATAGCGCAGTGGTGTGTGTGTAATCGGCACTCTTAAACCACCTCATGTCCTCAAAATGCAGGCGTCAACTTCAAATTCCAACTAGATTAATGGCTACATCTTACGCTAGATTCTTGGACAACGCTTCGATTCTTGCAGACAACAGGGAACTACTAGACCCTCCCACCTGGGGGTTCCCAGGGCTCAAGCGAGGGCCCGGGGAAATCTGTCACTCCCCAAGGCCCCAAAGGCCCGAAGCCCCAAGGGCCCCAACCCCCAAAATTCCCTGCCTAATCCAACTCAGCCAGCAACGCATCCAGCGTCGCCTCAGCGCCAACCTCGTGGAGCGACTTCAACACGCGGGCGTAGGGCTCGGTGAAACGCTCGTCGTCGACAAGGTCGCCGAAGACCTCGCGGTCGCGCAGGAAGGCGAGGACATCCTCGCGGGTGCCCTGCGCGGTTTCCTGCAGGCGATCCGCCATGCGGTCGACCACCTTGATCGGGTTGCCCTGCTCGTCCACACCCTCGGCGTAGCGGGCCCAGGACGCAACGATCGCGGCCGACAGCGTCACGGGAGCCGCGCCGGATTCCAGGTTCTCGCGCACGACCGGGAGCAGCCACTTCGGGATACGGTCCGAGGACTCCGCGCACAGGCGCGCGACGGTGTCCTTCACCGCGGCGTTGCCGAAGCGGGCGATGAGCTGGTGGCGGTAGGCGTCCAGGTCCACGCCCGGCAGCGGCCGCAGCGACGGGGTGCCCTCGCGCTCCATGTAGGCAAGCAGGAAGTCGCGGAAGCGCTTGTCCGCCATCACATCGTGGACAAACTCGTGGCCGGCGAGGTGGCCGAAGTAGCACAGGCCCTGGTGGGAGGCGTTGAGGAGGCGGAGCTTCATCAGCTCGTAGGGCACGACATCTTGGACAAGCTCAACGCCCACCTTGCCGTAGTCGGGGCGGCCGGCGACGAAATTGTCCTCCAGCACCCACTGGGTAAAGTCCTCGCACACCACGGGCCACTCGTCGACGTAGCTGAACTTCTGGGTGATGTCGGCGCGGTCGCCGTCCGTCGTCTCCGGGGTGATGCGGTCCACCATGGAGTTGGGGAAGGTCACGTTGTCCTCGATCCACTCGGCGAGCCCCGGGGAGACGGCGGTGGCGAAGGCGTGGAACATGCGCTGCGCCATGTGGCCGTTGCCCTGGATGTTGTCGCAGGACATGATGGTGAACGGGCGGGTGCCGCGCTCCTTGCGGGTGAGTATCGCCGCGGTGATCAGGCCGTAGAAGGTGGTCAGGGAGGCGAAGTCGCCTGCCTGCAGCGCCTCGATGTCGGCCGCGATGTGCGGGTTGTGCAGGTCAAACTCGCCGCGGACGTGGTCGAAGTTGTAGCCGCCCTCGGTGACCGTGAGCGAGACGATCTTGATCTGCTCATCCGCAAGCTTATCGACGGCCACCTGCGGGTCGTCCGGCGCAAAGACGTAATCAATGATGGAGCCGACCACGCGCGCGTGCTCCGAGCCGTCCGGCGCCTTCTCGGTGACGGTGTAGAGGCAGTCCTGGGACTTCAGGGCGTCGCGCATGCGGGAATCGCCAGGCATGACGCCCATGCCGACGATGCCCCAGTCGGTGTTCAGGCCCTGGGAGAGGAGCTTGTCCAGGTAGAGAGCCTGGTGGGCGCGGTGGAAGCCGCCGACGCCGAAGTGGACGATGCCGGGGGTGACGGCGGAGCGGTCGTAGGTGGGGACGGCGACGTCGGTGCTTTCAGCGATCTGCTGCAGGGTGTCGTTGGAGAGGTGGATGGTCATGGTGCTTCCTTAAGCAAGTGAGGTGGTGTGGGGGACGCCGTCGAAACCGGGCTGCGTGCCCTTGAGCTGGGTGCCCATCCAGGCGGCGAGGAGGAACAGGGCGCAGAAGATGAGGATCAGGCCGGTGGCGCCCACGAGCGGGTAGAACACGGCCACCAGCAGCGGGCCGGCCGCGACCGCCCCGCCGACGCCCAAGTTGTAGGCGGCCATGGCGGCACCGGGGCGCTCCGGGTTGAGCGAGACGGCGATGGGGGAGAGCGGGACGAACCCGGCCAGGGCCACGCCGAGGAGGCAGGCCGCGACCAGCGAGAGGGCGAAGCCGACGCCGTCGGGCAGGCCCGCGTCCACGGAGAGCATCGGGACGAAGTACACCAGCGCGAGCGCGATGCAGCAGGAGATGGCGCCGGCCCAGACGACGGTCTTGGACCAGCCGATCTTGTCGCCGACGATGCCAAACAGCGGGTTGAACGGCAGGTTGACCAGGTAGATCACCGTGGTCATGATGAGGAACCACTCAAGCGGCCAGTCCAGCCGCTCGGAGAAGTACGCCGGGAAGAACACCGCCATGGCGTAGGTGGGGATGGAGTTGATGGTGCGGATGACGGCGACGTAGATGGCGCGCTTGTCGCGGGCGAGGAGACGGAAGGACTCGCCAAGCGTGTCGCGGATGTCGTCCGGGTTCTCCACCAGCGGCTTGCGGCCGCGCGCTTCCTTCACGCCCAGCAGCGCGATGAGCGCGCCAATAACGACGAGAGCCAGCGAAATCCACAGCGTCTGATAGAAGGAGAGGTGGAAGACGCCGATGGAGACGGTGGCCACGAGCGCGCCCAGCGTGGGCAGGCCCGCGGAGAAGCCGACGTAGAACCAGCCGGTGCCCGCGCCGCGGTGCTCCGGCGCGGAGACGGCGGTGATCCACACCAGGAAGGCGTAGGCGAAGAGCGGGTAGCCGAACCCGCGCAGTCCATACAGCGCGAAGATGAGGAACTTGCTGTTCATCGGCAGTGCGACGGTAAGCAGTAGCACCTCCAGCACTACCCAGATGGCGGCGCCGATGATCATCACCTTGCGCGGCCCCCACAGGTCCGACAGGGCGGCGGCGGAGAACGCGGCGATGGCCACGCTCACGCCGTACACGGTGACCAGGGTGCCCACGAGGGAGACGTTGAAGCCGTGCTCGCCGGAGAGGAACGGTTCCAGGATGTTGGTTTCTACCCCGTCGCCGATCATGAAGATGGTGAGGCCAACAAAGCCCCACAGCAGCGGTCGGGGGAAGCCAAGCCGATCGGCCCAGTCTTTGGGCCGTGTTGCTTGTGTTTGCAAGATTTGCTCCAGCCTGCAGTAAGAATGTGAATGGTGTAGATCACATGACTGCGGATGTGTGTGACCTAGATCAACAGGTAGCACCGCTTTCACATTTAATGCAACATCCTGTGAAATATTTTGTAAATATCCGCCCCCGCACAGGGGTATTGCCACACCGAAAGCAACATTGCGTAACACGCCAATGTTAGATTTTGTGGCAGCTGCGGACCCACCCCAGGACGAAAGTACGCACATGAGCCAACAAACACTCCGCCAGGCGGCGCTAATGGACGAGCTCCGCCTGCGGGGCGACACAAAGACGGTTGACCTCGCCGACACGCTGGGCGTGAGCTCGATGACGGTCCACCGCGACCTCCGGGCCCTGGCCTCGGTGGGCAAGGTGGAGCTCTTCCGCGGCGGCGCGCGCCTGAAACACGGCGAGTTCCGCGAACGCGACGTGGCCATCCGCCGCGCCACCAACACGCAGGTCAAGCAGGCGCTGGCCACCCGGGCCGCGGCGCTCATTGAGCCCGGCATGGTCATCGCCCTCGACGACTCGACCACCGTCGGCGCGATGGTCGACGCGGCGCTGGACGCCCACCCGGCCGGCCTGATCACCCACTCGTTGTCGGTGCTCAGCCACATCGCCACCACCGCCCGCCCGCAGGAGGGCCTGGTGCTCACCGGGCTGGGCGGGCGCTACGTCGCCGCCACCGACTCCTTCCTCGGCGCCTCCACGTGCCGGGCGATGGACACGCTGACCGCGTCGATGTCCTTTGTCTCCACCACCGCCATCAACGGCGACGCGCTCTGCCACCCGGACGAGGACGCCGCGGTGACCAAGACGGCGCTCATCGGGTTGGGCCAGCGCAAGGTCCTCGTGGTGGATTCTTCCAAGTTCGCGGTGGAGGGGATGCACTTCGTCGCAAAGCTCTCTGCCTTCGACGACATCGTCATTGACCAACACACCACCGACCAACACAACCGCGTCCTGGAGGAGTCCGGCGCCACGATCCACGTCGTGCGCACCGACGAGCCCGCGCGCGCCACCACAACCGCAAGCTAGGAGCCACTATGTCATTTGTACTCGGAATTGATTCGTCCACCCAGTCGACGAAGGCGCTGCTTGTGGATGCCGCCTCGGGCGAGGTCATCGACCAGCGCCGCGCCGCCCACCCCACGGGCACGCAGGTGGATCCGACCGCCTGGCTGGACGCGATGCGCGAGGCCACCGCGGGCCTGCTCGAGCGCGCCGACGCCGTGGCCGTGGGCGGCCAGCAGCACGGCATGGTCGCGCTCGACCGCGACAACCAGGTGGTGCGCAAGGCCATGTTGTGGAACGACACCTCGTCGGCGCCGCAGGCACGCACGCTTATCGACGAGCTCGGCGGACCCCGGGCCTCCGCCGAGAAGGTGGGCAGCGTGCTGGTCGCATCCTTCACCGGCACGAAGCTGCGCTGGATGCGCGACCACGAGCCGGACAACGCCCAGCGCACGGCCTCGGTCTGCCTGCCGCACGACTACCTCACCTGGCATTTGGGCGGGCGCGAGTGCTTGACGACGGACCACGGCGACGCCTCCGGCACCGGCTACTACTCCACCCGCGACCGCGTCTTCCTCCCCGAGCTGGCGGAGCGGTACCTCGGCTCCCAGGTGGCGCTGCCGCGGATTGCGGAGCCGAGCGAGATCGTGGGCACCACCGCGAGCGGCGCCAAGGTCGCGGCCGGCACCGGCGACAACATGGCAGCCGCGCTGGGGATGAGCCTGGAGCCCGGCGACGTGTGCGTGTCCATCGGCACCTCAGGGGTGGCCAGCGCGGTCTCCACCAAGAGCGTGCACGACAAGACCGGCGGCGTGACGGGCTTTTGCGACGCCACCGGCAACTACCTGCCGCTGGCCTGCACCCTCAACGGCGCGAAGGTGCTGGACTTCGCCGCGACCATGCTGGGCGTGGACCACCAACAGCTGGCGGAGCTGGCGCTGGCAGGCACGCCCGGCGCGCACGGTGTGACGCTCCTGCCGTACCTGGATGGCGAGCGCACCCCGAACCGGCCCAACGCGAAGGGCCAGTTCTACGGCATCACCACAACCACCAGCCGCGAGGACATCGCGCGCGCCGTGGTGGAGGGCCTGCTGTGCTCCATGCGCGACGCGATCGAGGCGCTGCAGCGCGCCACCGGCGTGACCACGGAGCGCGTCCTGCTCATCGGCGGCGGCGCGAAGAGCGAGGCGGTGCAAAAGATCGCCCCGACCATCTTCGGTGCCCCGGTGGTGGTGCCCAAGGCGTCCGAGTTCGTCGCGCTCGGCGCGGCCCGCCAGGCAGCGTGGGCGCTCTCGGACGAGGCGGAGCCGCCGCAATGGGGCGTGCATGATGCACAGACCTACGAGGGGACCTACTCCGAGCAGGCCGTTGCGCAGTACGAAGCGCTTCGCGACGCCACCGAGCACTTCGACGAGTTCGGCCAGGAGTCCTAGAGGCGCCGGAGGATGAGGTCGGCGGTATCCTCCGGGCCTGCCGACTACCCCCAAGCGTGAACGAATGTCACAAACGCTTGTGCATGAACTTCCGACTGCCCTATACTTCCACCCCATAGTTACGTGCATCACATGCATTGCAAAGGAGTGACAGTGGAAGCCACACAACACGAAGAGAGGCCAGTCACTAAATGGGACCTGGCCGGCATTCCAGATCCAATTAAGTGGGGCTTCCCAGCTGTCCTACTCTTCATGACGGCGGTGGGTGTGGAATCCAACTTCCTCACACCCCACCTCGTCGCCGGTCTGAACACCTCTGAAGCCACGGTCTCCTGGGTTATCACCGGCTACTCCTTGACCGTTCTCGTCGCGAGTTACTTGTCCGGTGCGCTGGCCGACCTCTTCGGCCCGAAGCGAGTCATGCTCGCCGGAGCGGCAGTGTTCATCGTCTTCCAATTCGCATTCATTTTTGCTATCAGCACCGGCAACCTCCACTTGGTCGGCCTGACGTACTTCATCCGCGGCTTCGGGTTCCCCCTGTTCGCCTTCGCGTTCCTCGTCTGGATCAACCACCTTGCCCGACCATCAAAGCTGGGCACGGCGATTGGCTGGTTTTACGTCATGTTCACGGGCGGGCTCCCCACGCTCGGCTCGCTGGTCGCCTTCGGTGTTATTCCGGCCTTTGGGGGTGGCTTTGTCGGTGAGACTGCTGCCCTCTACATGTCCATCGCGCTCGCTGCCGTCGGCACAGCCCTCGCGTGGTTCGGGTGCCGGGACCAGACAGGATTGCGCCGACTCGCAGAGCCTGCCATGTCCAATTCCGAGGTACTCATGTCTGGCCTGCAGCTGCTAGTGTCCAACAGCAAGGTCCGCGACGGCTTCCTTGTCCGCATGATCAACACGGCACCGCAGTTCGGCATGTTCATCATCCTCCCCGCCGTGATCTCCGATGAGCTCGGATGGGGCCAATCCCGCTGGCTGATGATGACGGTGATCGTCTACGCCGGCAATATCCTGTTCAACGCAGTGTTCGGCGCTATTGGAGATAAGCACGGTTGGGTGTCCACGGTCCGCTACTTTGGCATCTTGGCCTCGTCCATTGCACTCCTGGCCTGGTGGTACGTTCCGCACTGGGTTGAGCCCGGCTCCACCTCCGGCTACGTCCTTGCCGTCATTGCCGGTACCGCGTACGGCATCTTCTTGGCGGGGTTTGTCCCGATGGGAGCAATCGTCGCCGCGAACGCGCCTGGCCAGGAGGGCGGCGCCATGGCGATGTACACTACCGCCGCCGGTGGCGCGACCTTCCTTGGTTCGCTTGTAGTCGCCGTGGTACTCAACGTGACCGGCTGGTTCAACCTCGGCAGCTACGCACAAAACACAGCCGTTGTCTGGGCTTTCGTGGCACTGTACGCCGTCGCCTTCATCTTGGTGGGACGCCTGCGCACGCGACAGGACGACCCCGAGTACCGGAAAGAATTGAAGCGCAAGGACGCCGCTCTAGTCGATGCCGCCTAGCCGGGCGAAGTCCTGCACACGATAGTGGCCGACTGGTTACCGCTACATCCTGCGAAGGATCAACTCTGCGGTGGCCACGTCGGTCACTAGCTTTTTAAAGAAGCCCGCTCGGGCGGCCACGATGATGCTTTCCACTTTCTTGGGGCCGACTGCGCAGCCCAGTGTCTCCGGGATGGCCATCAATTGCTCGCGCGAAATGTGCACCGTGCGTTCCGAGTTTGGGAAGCTCAGTTCGCGCCCCTGGGAATCAAAGAAGTGGAGGCACACGTCCCCGACGGCCGAGGGGAGCGCATCCTTCGGAATGGCCTGAGAGATGGACACGCGGCCCGTCGTGCGGGAACCAATGCCAACGATGGCTCCACGCGCTCGCTCCCACTGTGCTCGGACATTCAGGAAAGACTCGTCTTTTTGCAGCGCTTCAAACACCGGCGCAGACGGGATCGCCTCCGCGAAGAGCGCCGTGTATTCCGCGTTGGAATTCAAGGCGAGGCGTCGCACCGTTTCGTTGGTCTGGTACCACACCTCGGGTTCGTGGGCCCCTCCCACCGCGGGGACGAGTTTGGTGTAATCCAGGCCGCTACATTGCATGTTTGCTATCCCCGCTGTTGCCATTCCTGACGCAACCACGACGGAATCGCCCGGACGTAGGTTCATCTCTTTCAGCGCAGTCTGCACCGCAGGCTCCATGCCGTAATCAAACGCGGGAGACTGCGAACCTGGAGCCAGGTAGACGCAACGCAGCCCAAGCGCATCCGCCAGCTCGCGCGCCAGTGGAGTCATGGTCGTCGCGCTGGGACGCACCACCCGGATCTGCACAATTCCGGCTTCACGGGCGCGTGACAGCAAGCGCGACACGGTTGGGCGAGAGACACCTAATGCAGCCGCGACCTGGGATTGCCCCAATCCAACCTCGTAGTAGAGCCGTGCCGCCTCATAGAGTTTGCCCTCATCTGCGTCTTCCATGCCTGGGATTCTATGGGGTCTTCGGACACAGCGAAAGCGCACGCACAAAAGTGCTTGACATGCGTTCAAGCAGGTCATAGTGTGTTATCTGCAACACTTTTTCATCTCAAATGAGAGGCCTCGCAATGAACCTACCTTCTGAAATGCGCGCCGTGGTCTGCCACGGCCCGGAGGACTACCGGTTGGAAACCCGCCCGGTGCCTACCCTCGGGGAAGACGACATTCTGATTCAGGTCGAGGCCGTGGGCGTCTGCGCATCGGATCTGAAGTGCTACCACGGCGCCGCCAAGTTCTGGGGCGGAGATGGACGCGAGCAGTGGGCCCAGGAAAACGTCATCTCTGGCCACGAGATCACCGGCACTGTGGTCAAGGGCTCCGAGTCGGGGCTGAACTTCCACGGTGTCGAGGTTGGTGACCGCGTGGTCGTCGAGCAGATCGTTCCGTGTGGCGAGTGCCGCTACTGCAACCGTGGCGAGTACTGGATGTGCGGTCCCCACGACATGTTCGGCTTCCGCAACTTCGACGGCGGCATGGCTGAATACATGCTGATCCCAACCCGAGGCCTCGTGCATAAGATCTCCAATGAGATCCCGGCCCATCACGCCGCCTTCACAGAGCCGCTTTCGTGCGCGCTGCACGCTGTTGAGCGCGCGCAGCTCCAGTTCGAGGACACCCTGGTCATCGCTGGTGCAGGCCCGATTGGCCTCGGCGTCATCGCAGGTGCCCGCCAGAAGAACCCGCTGCGCATCATCGCCCTGGATATGGACGACAAGAAGCTTGAGCTGGCGAAGCGTTGCGGTGCGGACCTGACCATCAACATCCGTAACGAGGACGCTGTTGCGAAGGTCAAGGAGCTTACCGACGGCTACGGCGCCGATGTCTACATCGAGGCCACCGGCCACCCGTCCGGTGTGGTGCAGGGCCTGGAGATGCTGCGCAAGCTGGGCCGCTTTGTGGAGTACTCCGTCTTTGGCTCCGAGACCTCCGTGGACTGGTCGATCATCTCTGATGACAAGGAGCTCGACGTCTACGGCGCGCACCTCGGCCCCCACACCTGGCCCGCCGCGATCAAGCTCATCGAGTCTGGCACGCTGCCACTCGACGACATCTGCACCGACCAATTCGGCCTGGAACAGTTCCAGGACGCGCTTGATCTGGTCGGCGACTCCAGCGGGGCATCGGTGAAGGTGTCCATTCTGCCGCAGAAGTAGGTTCCAATGACCAAGCTTTTCCTGGACCCTGCCGAGTTCTCGGAGGACCAACTCGACGGGTTTGTTGACCTGTATTCAGACCGGCTCACGCGCGTCACTGGCGGAGTTGTCACGCATCCGCCGAAGGAACCTCAAGTCGCGGTGGTCGTGGGCGGTGGCTCTGGCCACTACCCGGCCTTCGCAGGCCTAGTTGGGCCGGGGTTTGCATCCGGCGCTGTGGTGGGAAACATCTTTACCTCACCGTCTGCTGCGCACGTTTATTCCGTGGCAAAGGCTGCGAACCAAGGCAAGGGCGTCATCCTTACGTTTGGCAATTACGCAGGCGACAACATGAACTTTGGCATCGCGGCCAAGCGTCTCAACGCAGAGGGGATTGATACCCGCATTGTCGTTGTCACTGATGACGTCGCCTCTGCCTCCACGCCCGAAGACCGACGCGGTATCGCCGGTGACTTCACTGTTTTCAAGGCCATGAGTGCAGCTGCCGCGGCCGGCAAGTCCCTCGACGAGGTAGAGCGAATTGGCCGCCACGCCAACGACATGACCCGAACGATGGGTGTGGCGTTCTCCGGGTGCACGATGCCTGGCGCCACTGAACCGCTTTTCGACGTCCCACAGGGAAAAATGGGAGTCGGTCTAGGCATTCACGGCGAGCCGGGAATCAAGGACGAAACGATCGGAGACGCTGAGGAGATCGCTGATCTGCTGGTCAGCCACGTCCTCGACGCTGAGCCGAGCGACGCTGCGTCTGACCGCGTCGCGGTGATCCTCAACGGGTTGGGCGCGACGAAGTACGAAGAGTTGTTCCTCACGTACGGCAAGGTCGCGGCCAAGCTTCGCGCCGCGGGTTTTTCCATCGTCGAGCCGGAGGTGGGCGAGCTTGTGACCAGCCTGGACATGGGTGGAATCTCGCTGACGCTCATGTGGCTCGACGATGAGCTTGAAGCAGCGTGGCACGCGGAGGCATACGCCTGCGGTTACCGCAAGAGCCACGCACCGCTGAAGACGCTCGATCCGACTGCCGTCAGTACCGCGACCAATGAGGCTGAGGTGGAGCTCACCGAACCGGAGGGCGATGCTGTCGCGGTGGCCGAGCAGGTACGGCGCGGCATCGGCATCGTCGCCCAGCTGATGAAGGATCAGGAGTCTCACCTGGGCAAGATCGACGCCATCGCCGGTGACGGCGACCACGGCCGCGGCATGGTGCGCGGCACTTCCGCGGCACAGAACGCGGTGGACAAGCTGGTGGCAAAAGCCGGCTTCACCCCTTCCTCGTCGGACCAGCTCCGTACCGCCGGTGCTGCGTGGGCTCTCGAAGCCGGAGGCACGTCTGGCGTCCTGTGGGGCGCTGGTTTGGAGGCCGCCGCCGGTACCTCCACCGTGACAGAAGGAGTCGCCGCGTTTGCAGACACGGTCCAGCAGCTTGGCGGGGCGCAGGTCGGTGACAAGACGCTGCTTGACGCACTCATCCCGTTCCGCGATGCGCTTGCCGCTGGATCGTCATTCAGCGATGCTGCGGATGTCGCGGTGAAGGCCGCGGAGGCGACCTCTGATCTGGTGCCGCGCAAGGGCCGCGCCGCGCCCCTTGCCGAAAAGTCCGTTGGACACCCCGACGCAGGTGCGATCTCATTCTCCATGATCGCGCAGCGTCTTGCTGAAGAATTCACCCAAGAAGCAAACTGATAGGAGCGAACGATGACAGAAAAGCTGCGCATGATCGTCGGATGCGACGACGCTGGATTGCAGTACAAGGAGGAGATCAGGAAGCTCCTCGAGGCTGATGAGCGCGTCGAGTCTGTGACGGACATCGGAGTGAACGAAGACGAGCACACGCCGTACCCGTCCGTAGCTATCGAGGCCGGCGAGCGGATTGCGAAGGGCGATGCTGACCGCGCGGTGCTCATCTGCGGAACCGGCCTTGGCGTGGCAATCTCCGCCAACAAGGTCAAGGGAATCCGTGCGGTCACCGCGCACGACTCCTTCTCCGTGGAGCGCTCCATCCTGTCCAACAACGCGCAGGTGCTGTGCATGGGGCAGCGCGTTGTGGGTATTGAGTTGGCGAAGCGTCTGGTGGGCGAGTGGATCGGCTACGTCTTTGACGTCAATTCCCCGTCCGCCAAGAAGGTCCAGGTCATTACCGACTTTGAGGCTGGCTGCTAAACCGGCTTCGCCCCTACCCCCGAGCCGCCAGGTTGTGCATGATGCCTGCCGTGCTCGGGTATAGCTTTTTGTAGTCCTGGTACAGCGCATCGAAGTCGAAGTCCGCGGACGGCACGAACTCCTTGCTCACCGGGTTCCACGCATCGATGCTGTCCGCCATCCCGATGGTTTGGGCGACCATGAAGGCATCGCCTAGCGACGCCCCAATGTGGTACTTCCGGCGCGTCTGCACTCGCCCCGTCACGTCGGTGACAATTTGCGGCCACAGGTCCGCGGTGAGCCCGCCGCCGGCGCAGGCGATGCGGTCAATGCGCAGGCCGGACTGCTCCATCACCTCGATGTTGTGGCGCACCGCCAGCGCTGTTCCCTCGAGCGCCGCGCGGTACAGGTGCCCGCGGGTGTGGTGCAGCCGCAGGCCCGCGATGACGCCGCGCGCGTCCGGGTCCTGGATGGGCGTGCGCTCGCCCTCGAAGTAGGGCAGGACCAGCAGGCCTTCTGAGCCCGCGGGCACGGCCGCCGCCTCCTTGGTCAGCACGCTGTAGTCCGTCTCGCCGGTGAGCTGGCGCATCCAGTCCGTGAGCGAGCCGGAGGTGGCCAGGCCCCCGGCCATGTTGTAGATGCCCGGGCGCGTGCCCGTCGTCCCCCACATAGACGCGTGGCGGACGCGGTGGTCCGCGTTGCCCACGAGGAAGAGCGTGGTGCCGTACATCAGGAACAGTTCGTCGGCGTTGACTGCGCCGACTGATTCCTGCTCGGCCCAGGCGTCGATAGTCCCTGCGATGACCGGCACCCCGGCCTCGATGCCGGGAATTCCCAGGTCGGCGCGGGTGGTGCCGGCGATCTCGCTACTCCACAGCAGTGTCGGCGGGAGCGTGTTCGGCGCGATTTCGGCCCACACCGCCTTGTCCCACTCGCGGGTTTGCGGGTCATACAGCGGGGTGCACTGGCTGGCAGACTGGCGGTCAAGCACGTATTCGCCGGTCAGTTGCTTAACGACGTAGCTCGCCGGCATATAGAACAGCGACTCCCGCTCCCGCAGCTGCGGGAAATGGCGGTAGAACCACGCGAACTTGGGGCCGGCCGCCTGGGTGGTCAGGCACGAGTCGCGGGCCTCAAGCAGCGAGTCGGCGCCGAACCGCTGGGTCAGCTCCTGGATGTCCGTCCTCGCGCGCGCGTCGACGCCGTAGAGCGCGGCCTCCGCAACCGGGACATCGCTGGAATCCGTGAGCGCGACGCACGGGCCCATGCCGGAGACCCCGATGCCGGCGAGGTGCACATCGACGCTGCCCAGCAGCTTCGCGGCCAGGGAGCCGAACTCCTTGAACCAGATGCGCGCGTCCATGGACACGATCCCGTCCGGGGTGCGCGACACCGCGTGCTCGCAGGTCTCGCTGGCCAGGACGGTGCCGTCCGACGCTACGAGCACCGCCTTCGAGCTCGAGGTACCGACGTCAAACCCCAGGACTGCTTCTTGGCTCATACTCACTCCTCTGGATCGGAAGGGTTCTGCCCATTATCGCAGGGTCACTCCCACAATCCAGTTCCCGACAATCGCACACACTCAGATCGATCTACGCACGGCAAAACCGCGGCACACGGGTCTTTCCCCATATGTCGCGGCTCAAGTCGACGTACTAGCTCTTGTCCCGTGCGAAGTTGTAGGTGCCCTCGTCCAGACCGGACTCGCCCGGGGTCGGATCAAGAATCAGCTCCGGCTTCACCGCAGTCGCCTCATCGTTTTCCACGTAGTCGCCGCCACGGAAGTACAGCTGGGTGGTGATCTCACGGAAACCAGGCTGCTTCACGCGCAGCCGGACGCCATGGGTGACCACCGTAGGACGCGATGAACTAGCCGGTCGGGCCGTCATGCGGAATCATGTACGGAGCAGGCTTTACGGTGGTGATCTCGTACTCGCCGTTCTCGTTGGTTACGATGGTGCCGCACAGGTCCCACTCCGGAATCACCGGTGCGTACTGGGAGTAGTAGCCCTCCTCATCCACGTGCCACAGCTCAACGGTCGCACCACCGAGGCCGTTGCCGTCGATGTCGATGACCTGGCCCTTGAAGATCAGCTGCTCAGACTCCTTGTCCGACTCACGCATCGGCATGGTGGTCTTCCACGGCAGTTCCGGTGCATCCGAGACGTAGTACGGGCCCTCAAACGAGCCAGTGGTGCCGGTGTAGTCGTGGCGGTTGTAGTTGATCTCCTCGATCTCGTGCTCAACGAACGCGTCGAGCCACAGCGGCCACTCGCCGTACTCGCCGACCTTGATCATCCAGTCCTTGAGCAAGCGGTACTCGTCATAGGTCACCTGGTGCTTGTGCGCGACATCAGCAATCGTCTTGAGCAGATCGGTGTAAATCTCGTTGGCGCGCTCCTTGGACGTATCCGACTTGTAGATGTGGTTCTGGAACGTAGCGGTAGCGGCGTTACCGGAACCCTTCGCGGCCGGATCCTCGGGCGGCAGCTTGAGTATTGTTCACTTCAGACATTGTTCTTCCTTACTTACTTGAGGTTCTTCATGAATACGTTGACGTCGTCGCACTGGATCAGGCCCCCGGATATCGTCAAAAGCAACTACGCAGCAGGCAAATCCTTACCCTCGCCCAACTCTCCATCTCCAACCATTGCTGCGCCATAAACGGGGATGAAATAAATAATAGCAACAGTGAAGAAGCGCGCGGCAGTGACGTTTTCCGCAAGCAATAACCCTAGGACTTGATCCATATACGCGATAACTGATCCACCGAAAGCGACCAGACTGCCGGATTGCGTGAGGGGGAGTTCGTTGAGATTGAAACCGAACAGAGCTTGTGAAATCGAAGGCTTAAGAGCACCGTTTTCGGTGATTTGATTCTCAACGTATTCAACAGCCTGCGCGTCCCCAACTAAGTCGTCGATATCATCAGGGGTTTCCACGGGGACATCGAGATTGAGTTCGTTTTCAAGCCGTTCAAAGCCGCGCAGAACGCTGTCAATACTCTGCGTGCGGTAGTGTTCACCGACAATTTTTGATGCTGCGGAGTACTCCTCAAAGTCGGGAAAAGCTGCCGGATACCCTTTCAGAGCAATCTGCGCCCCTGGTGAGAATCCCAGCCCCTGCATCTGCTTCAGCAACTGTTCAGGAGCAGTCAGGTCCTTGGTCGCTTGATTGATGAGCTCGGTGAGCCCTCGCACAACCAGTGCTTGTCCACTTAATGCCTGCGTTGCAGCAATGCCTTGGGTTACGGCTGAAAAGTTAAGTCCCGCGAGCATGTTCTTTGGTGGGATGACTTCGCCAGTTCCAGCAAAAGCGGAAATATCCGGCAAAGGATTGCCGATTTTCGCGAAGTCAGCCATTGAAGTTTGCAGCCCAGTCATCTCTTTCAATACTGAAGATTCGAATCCCATATTCATGCCACGTCGTATTGCTTCGACAGCTTTGAATGTTTGGTCATCGCGCATTCTCAGAAAGGCGGATGCTGCGTTGGCGGATGTTTGTACCTGGCTGAGGGCTTGCATGACTCCACTGTTTTTGAAGTCAATGTAGGGACTCGTACCCAGTTTCATGGATGCGTTGATATTTGCTATTTGTTGCGCGAGGGCTTTGGAGCCTGCAAGGCCTGCAGCACTGTTTGCGATGTCGCTTTGTATTTTCCCGAACCAATCCAAGTTGGGGTTCGGCTTCGAGCTGTTGCCGTCGTGGGGCATCGTGTCACCTTTCTAGGGCGGGGTGGGCCGTATTGAGGTGATTATCTCACATGGGCGTCATTCCCTTCACCGCATTGCAGAACTCGTGTTCTATGAAACGCTGTCTTGTGATGACACTGTGGCCGGTGTTCGTTGACCAAGAGGCGATGTGGCGTGTTCAAAAAATTTCGCCATAGCACCTCACGTTATTTCTGAGCCTGGGAGGCGAAGACACTGCAAACAAGCATCGCTGATTGAATGCAGTTTCGCTGGTTGTATTGCCGTTTCGAAACATGGTGCACGGAAGCATGCCGAGAGTATTGATACGGGACTGGGTCATTTCGATCAGGCCAGTATGCCGCATGAGCATTCCACACCGGTAACCAAACGAGGGACTCACGCAAAGTCATTCGGTCGATGACTTCCGGGATTTCATCCTCAGCTTTCCTGTTTTTTATGACTTTCCTCTCGTCTCCCTCAAAACGAAAAGAGACAAGCGAATCGAGAATCGTCGTAAATAGGGCTTGTGCAGCTTTCTCATGGCCTTGCCGGGCCACCTCCAACGCCTCATCGACAAAAGGACGAAGCTTTTCGATTCTCGGCGCAACCACAACTCGAATTGCAGTCTCACAGTCGTCCAGAATTCTCCGAGAGTATCTGTTCAGTAGTGCTCGCTGGTCTTTTACGGTTTCTGCGGCAATAATCTTGATAGCTATTTCTTCGCTCGGTACCTCACAGATGGGAATCGAACCACCCTCCACAAAGCACACCACCTCATCAGGTGTGATTCGGCCGGCAAGGTTCCGGAGATTCGGTGGCAGCAGCGCTCTATGCGCCGCATTGAAAACCCCCTGGTCAATCGACGGTTGCAGGAGCGAAGTTATCTGTCGCTGTAGATCTTCGACAAGCTTTTCATACGCGTGAAAGTGGTCTGCTTGTAGCCTTTCCACCACCTTCCACTGATCTTCAACCAGATTTCTCGCGTAGCTGAATGAAGCATCTTGCGCATCAAGCACCGACTTAGAAAGGGCTTGTATCGACGAAAGAGTTGATTGATAGGTTGCACCAACTTTATTCGCTTCAGCGAGGGTTAGAGCAGACGGCAAAGGGATGCCGACAACTGGAGACATCCACTCTTGCACGGCGCTTTCGGCAATTTCCGCTACTGGTCCCACTAGCTCATGTAAAGAAAGCCCATTTGTCGCCTTGAAGATTTCCGCTAGAGCCTTATTAGTGCTTAAAAGGCTCGACCCCGCTTTTAACTCGCCTAGATCCAGCACGCTCCGTCCTCCCTCTCTCCTTCGCAAAACTCAACGCTCCTTGAGTCTTCCCAGCTTCACGATCGCGGCCTGTGAGAGCAGCGAAAGTCGTTTGTAGCTAGGAACCGTGTTGACCTAACCGCTCATAGGCTTCCTTCAAGGAAGCTTCCCTGTCTAGCTGACTAAATGGGTACTCCAACACGTACGTCACATCGGATTGCGGGTGTACCCACGTGCGATCTGTTTCCGAAAGTTCCTGGCCATCCTTCAACCTCGCATCGGCTTTGAGGATCTCCTTAGGAACGAATCGTCCGTTCGCGTCAAAACGATCCTCCTCGTCGTAGCGACGCATAACGGGGAACTGCGTGCGATAGATCATGCAGAGTTCATCGGCGGTGACGCCGAGTGAAAGTGCCACAATCGCGTCAATCTCAATTTGCGCGAGCTGCCGATCCCAGGCATTCCGCAATGGGGTGTCGTAGGTCCAGGTTTGACCCGTGCTCTCTTCCCAAAGTGGTGCATAGGCCTCAGTGAGGCAGTTGAGCTCAAGAAATCTCTGCACAAGCAGTTTCTCTAACTCCCCGAACTCCGGCAACGGTAATGAGTCAATCGTGGGCCCATAAAGATTCGCAAGACCTGTAGCCCGCAACTGAAAATCTACGAGGAGCGAGGACAAAGATGCTCCAACAAGTATTGCGTTAGTTACATTAGAGGGCGCACCGCCGCTATGAATGCCATGCACATGCGCAGCTCCAGGAGGTATTACCACTGGGTAGAGAGTTCTAAACCCAGTAGTTGCCGCCATTGCTCGCCAACCGACCCGATAACAATTTCTCGATGGAACGCGTTCACCATCGACCTCCCACGATGTGTAATCAGTGTCGTACGTAGGCTTGGTTTCGCGATCTGGCTGATACGCCGTCGCTGGGATGAAGTCCGCGGGCATCGCCTCAAGGTCAATTTCGGACCAGTCCTGGTTGTGCTTCAGCGTCGGGTTCGGCTGCTTGATCATCGGCGTCGAGACGCCGAGGTGTGGCCCCTGGAGGATCACGTCGTCCCAGGACTTAGGGTGGGCCCAATCGACGTCGAAATACCCCTTCTTCTTGTCGGAAGTCTCGTGCCAGCCAGAAGAGAACTTGAGTCCGAGAGAACCAATACGTGGCTTATCGGCGAGCTTCGCTAGGACTGCTGCAGCCTCGGTGTTGACGGTGTAGACCATGCGAGTGTCGGTAATCGCGACATCATCGCCCTCGAGGATCGAGTGCCACGTCTCGAGGACCGACATATCGACCTTTTGGATACGATCGCGGTGGGGGCGAAGGTCCCAGTTGTAGTCAGGATCCTTGATACCTGGGAGGTCACCCTCGCCGTTGTGATGGACGGAATCCGCAGCAGTTTGCGGGTGGTACATGCGGCCGGCCTGCAAGAACTTAGGGCGGTCTTGTTCGGGTCCATAGAGATGTACCCCGTATACAACATGATCATCAATATCGAAGAGCATGAGGGCATTGATGAACTGCCAGTGCCGGCGCAGGCGCAGATACGCGTCGTGGCGGAGCGCAACAGCACCCTTTTCCGTGAAGTGTGACTCCGGGTGTATAAGCGAAACGACGCCGTTGTTGCTCATGTTGGCCCACGTACGCTCCATGAAGGCTCGGTACAGATCCGGCTGTTGGTTGGCCAGGTGCGGGTACATGGCAACGTCGCCAAGCACGGCGGCGGTCGAAACTGTGTCACCCGTTCCGCTGAACGCGATCTCGCGGGCACGGTCGTTGTCGTTCCATTGCTCGCGACGCTCCCGCTTCTCTGCCTGCGTCGGTTTGTGTGCCAGCGAGAACCACGGGTCGACCTCGGAGTAGAGACCATCCATGTCACCGCGGGGCCGCACCCACGGCGGGTTACCCACCTGTAGGTCGAAGCCACCGCGGGCAAAGACGGCGGCGAAGTCCAGGTCCCAGTGCAAAAAGCCCTGGTCCTCGGCAACCTGGCGCACGGTGTGCAGCCACGGGTGGAGCTCCAGGACCTTGTCCAGGGGCTTGGCGCCGGACAGGCTCAGGTTCATGTCCTCGTGGTGGTTCAGCTCTTCCCAGGTGTCCGCGTTGGCGATGATGGTCTGCGCCTCGTCGCGGGCTTGGGCCTCAATGCCGAGGAGGTCCTCCAGGGTTTCGAGGTACTCGTCGAAGGAGGGCAGGGCTGTGTGGACCTCGCCTTCGGCGTCGACCTGGATCTCGGTAAGCGGCCAGAAGGTCAGTGCGTTCCACGCATCGAGGGCGAGGCGTAGGCGTCGGTAAGCACCCTGCTCATTATTCAGCAGGTCGCGTTCGATTTCTGCGCGGGTGACGTTGCGCGAGGTGGGCGTGTGCTCGCGGCCCCACAGGGGGATGTCGCGGCGGATCTGCTGCTCCGCGATCTTCATACGGGTCAGGGCGAAGGCCCACAGGGTCTCCACGCGGGCGGCCAGGCGGGTGAGTTGCTTCTTTTGGGGGCCGCGGGGGTCGGTGAGCACGCTGCGTCGCCAAGCGGCAAGGGCCTTTTGCTCCGGGCCGGCGAGCTTCTTCAAGTCCTTCGCGGCGTGGGCCGCGCCCCAGGTCTGGGAGGGCAGCAGGAAGTGGTGGATGCGGCCGGCGGCGCGGGGGTCGCGGTGGCCGGCGTCGATAGCCTGCGCGAGGTTGGCCACGGACTCCCGGCGCGGCACGGCGGTGAGCCACGCCTTCTTCTTCAGCTGGGAGGGGTCATACGTTGAGCGCAGGGCGCCGATGAGCGAGTTGCCGCGGCGCAGGTGCAGGCCGAACCAGGGGGCGGTGAGCTCGCCGGTCATAGTGTCGAGCCACAGGGAGATCTCCGCGAGCTCCACCGCGGTGGGGTTGAGGTCCACGCCGTAGACCTGGTGCAGGGCGATGTGGGCCTTGACCTTCTGCAGTTCGCGGGTGCGGTCCTCGGGTGGCACCTGCTCGCCGAGTTCGGCTTCGCGCAGCTTGAGGTAGCGCTCCGCGAGCTGGCGTACGGCTTCCACGGCGAAGGCACCGGAGCCCATGGCGGGCTCGCAGATAGTGAGAGCCAGGATGTCCTCGGCCGTCTGGATGCGGCCTTCCTCCTCGAGGACCTCGAGGGCCTGGCCGACGGTGAACTGGGTGAGCACCTCCGGGGTGTAGAAGGAAGCGGAGCGCTCGCGGTCGCGGCTGGACTGGCGGAATACGAAGGAGCCACGCTTGTGCTCGCGGCGCGCTGGGGCGTAGCCGCCCTCCGGCTGCTCGCGCATCTCCATGACGAAGCTGTCCTCCGGCACCGAGCTTGCCCTACCGACGGGGAGGACCCAGGAGCCCTTGGAGGCGTTGCCGCCCGGCGCGACCTCGTAGAGGTCTTCCTGGGCGATGAAGCCGTGGTAGGACATGAGGCCCTCGTACACCTGGCCGAGCTCGGTCACGCCGAGGGTGGCATAGGAGATGAAGCCGCGGTCTTTTCCTGCCTTCTCCTTAGACAGCAGGAGGCGCTGCAGGACCTGGGTGAGCGCCTCGTTGGACAGCTTCGTGCCGCTGAGCAGGGAGGTCGCCTCCGGTTTGAAGAGGTCCGCCTCCAGGTTGCGGAAGGTCAGGCCCTCGTTCTGAGCGTCCTCGTCCGCGTTCTCCGTCTGCTCCGGGTGGTGGCCGTGGTTGACCTGGTCGAAGAGGACCTGCAGCGAATCATAGAGGTGGGTGCCGCGCCGGGCTTGCTCGGTAAGCGGGGGAGTGAGCGCGTAGTCGCGCAGGCGGTCCAGGCCGTAGCCGTCGACGTACTCCGCGGCGCCGGTGGGCAGGATCTGCAGTTCTGGCGACGCCTCGGCGAACAGGAGGAAGAGGATGCGGTACAGGTAGCGCAGGGACTGGCGGGCCAGCTCGTTGCCGTCGACGTCCTCGAGCGGGAGGCCCTGATCCTTGCGGCGTTCAAGGACGTCGTTGCCGATGAGCTCGATGGATTCGCGCACGGCGTCGCGAAGGTCCTCGGAGACCTTGACGGCGTGGTTGCGCGCTGCTTCGAGAACCTCGGCCCACCACGTGGTGCCGTCGGCGGCGCGCTCCAGGTTCTCGCGCGCCAGGATCACGGCCGTGCGCTGCAGCTCGCCGCCCTGCTTTACCTCGTTGCGCTCCACCACCAACTGCACGTTGACGCCCAGGTAGCGGCCCAACGCCCAGGTCTCGCGGTGGGCGAGCACCACCCAGGGGCCGGCGAGGACGACGATGAACTCCGGGGCGTTATCGGTGAGGAAGAGCTCGCCGACCAGCTTGGCCACCGGGAGGGGCTCTGGCTCGCGGTCCTTGCGCGTGATGCCGCCAACGACGGTGGTGGAGGTGATGTCCTCTAAGTTCTCGATCGGGTCGGCGTTGAGCACGATCAGCGTGTCGTCGGCACCCGCCCAGCCCTGGTACGCCACGGTGTGGTTGGCGCGCTCGAAGGTGCGGGTGGTGGGGGCGCCGTAGCCGAGCGCGCGGCGCAGCGTGTGCTGGGCGGCGTCCTGGTCGGCGGTGGCGTAGGCGTTCTGGAGCTCGCCGCGGGCCTTCTTGAAGCGCTCGGCAGGCGAGAGGCTGCCCGTCTCCTTTTCCAGGTCCTTCCACTCCTTCACGCGCGCCTTGACCGACTTGGTGAAGGACTCGCCCTTCTCATCGGTGGTGAAGAAGTGGTCGCTGATCCATTCATCAACGTTGATGAGTGAGTCGTAGGACGCCATCGGGGTCTCCTTACGCGGTGTGTGGTTACTGGGTGTTGGGCAGGGCTGGCAGGACCAGGACGAGGGGGCGGATGAGTTCGCGGTCCGGTGCGAGCGAGGCGATGAGCTGCTTCTCCTGCTGCAGGAGGTGCTGGGAGCGGCGCACGATGCGCGAGCTCAGGGCCGTCTGGGTGTCGTACTTGGAGTGCTCCCAGTTCTCCGCGCGCTGTATCCAGTAGTCAATGCGCTCCTGGGCCTGCGTGCGCGCCGCCTGCATCATCGGGGTGAGCTGGCCGCGGGCCACGGTCACCGAGTCCGCGATGAGCTGCTGCGCGTTCTCCGGCAACTCCAGGTCGCCGGTGTTGATCGCGTCGGCGGTGAGCCCCACGCCGTGCAGCCAGTCCACCGGGTTGAGGATGGTTTGGGGCAGGATCCCGTTGGCCACGGTGACGAAGGCGCGCGAGACCACCTGGCCGCGCTTGTTGGTCAGCGTGGCCATGAGCAGGACGGTGGGGAAGTCGAGCGTGCCTGCAGCGGCGCGGATGGCGGGGATCTGCCCGCCGGACAGGGAGGCGAGCGCGCGGTCCGCGGCCCAGTCCGTCACCGGGTGCAGCGGCCCGAGGAAGTGGGCGCGGGGCCAAGTGGAGCCGTCGTCGCCGGTGCGGGCGCGGCGCAGGAGGTCGTTGCCCAACTCGCGCGTGGTGGCCAGCTGGAAGGATTCGCGCACGCGCCGCTGCGCCAGGTAGTCCTGCGGCAGCACGTCCAAGCGGCGGCGCAGGTCCTCCGGGGGCGCGAGCTCCGCCACGCCGTTGGGGTGTTGGGCGAACGCCACGCCCTTGTTAGTCAGCGGCTTCTCCGGGGCGTTGTGGAAGGCGGCGTTCAGCGCGTCCTGCAGGTACGCGATCTCCGAGGGGTACAGGCTCGTCGCCCCCGTGGAGGTCGGCGCGCCGGTGCCAGTGGGTTCCGGTGGTGCCGCGGGTGGGGTGGTGCGGTTGAGGCGGGCGAGGAGGGCGTCGATAAGCGACTGCTCATCCTGCGGTTCCTCCTCGGCAACGGTCTCGGCGCGCTTGACCACATCGTCGAAGCCCGCGCTGCCCTGCAGCACCTTGCGGATCACGTCCTCCTCGCCGCGGACCGTGTGCTTGCCCATGAGCGAGGCGACGTCGCCCAGCACCGCGTGGGCCTCGTGCTCGCGGTCGATGAGGCGGCGCAGCACGTGCAGCTCACCGACGCTCGCGTCCTCCGTATCCAGCAGCAACGCCGTGATCTGCGGCGGGTGGGTTTGCCCGTAGCGGTCGACGCGGCCGTTGCGCTGCTGGATGCGGATCAGCGACCACGGGATGTCATAGTGCACCAGGTCATGGCACAGCGTGTGCAGGTTCACGCCTTCCGACGCCACGTCACCCGTCACCAGGACGCGCAGGGGAGAATCCGTCCGCTTGAACTCGTCCACCAGGCGCATCTGCTCCTGGTCCGACAGGCTGCCGTGCATGACCGCGATGGCGTCCTTGCCCAGGTTGAGGTCCTTGGACAGGTGCTCCTTGAGCCAGTGCAGGGTGGCGACGCGCTCTGAGAAGATGACCGCGCGCGTGGGGGAGCGCTTGCCCACGCCGATCTCCTGCAGGTAGTTGACCAGGGCGGCGTACTTGTTGGAGTTCTGGCGCGTGACCTTGGCGTTGAGCGCTCGGAGGCGCTCGAGGGCCTCGCGCTCGTTGGCGTCCGTGGTGCGCCTGAGCCGGGTGGTGATCGTCTCCTCGAGCGCGGCCGGCGAGGAGAGGAATGCCTTGACCAGGGTCCAGGGGAAGAGGTGGTCCTTGGTGTTACGTGTGTTGAGCCACGCGTCCTGCAGCTCACGCGCCACCGCGTTCTCCTCCGCCGAGGCCTCCACCGGGATGTTGCGCGGCTCCGCGCGCTCCGCCCACTTCGGGCCCACCACGCTGGCCACCTCCTCGCTGTGGCGGTGGCGACGGATGACCAGGCGGTCCACGGCGTTTTTGTCAATCTCCCCGTTGGGCCGCACCGCCGTGGGGTCCAGCAAGCGCAGGATCTCCTTGAAGGACTCCGGGTCGCCGTTGTGCGGGGTTGCGGAGGCGAGCAGCAACGACTCCGTGGTGGGGGCGAGCGTCTTGGCCAGCTTATTGTTGTTCGTCCCGGCGTTGGTGGCGTTGTGGATCTCATCCATCACCACCACGTCCCAGCGCACCTTCTCCAGGTTGATCAGATGCTTTTCTGCCTTGAGCGTGTCCAGCGAGACGATCACGCGGGAGAAGTACGTGAACGGGTTGCGGCTGCCCGGCAGCTTCTGCTTGATCTGCTGGATACCCGCGGAATCCAGGCGCACCAGCGGGATGGCAAAGCGCGTCCACATCTCCTGCTGGAACTGCTCCATGATGTGCTTCGGCGTGACCACCAGGATGCGCTCGCCGCGGCCGCGCCGGATCAACTCCGCCAGGATCATGCCGATTTCCAGCGTCTTGCCCAGGCCGACGGCGTCCGCGATGAGGATGCGGGGACGCAGGTTCTCATCCGACAGCGCCTTCTTCACCGCCGAGAGCTGGTAGTCCAGCGGGTCCATGAGCATGTCCTCCGCCACCGACAGCTCGTCTTGGTACAGCGGGACCGGGGTCTGGCGCAGCGTGGTCTCCAGCCACAAGCGCGACGTGCGGTAGCCGGGGGAGTCGTCTGGGACGACGCGGACCCGCGCCGGGTCCACCACCTCCACGTGGTCGATGGCGGTGTAGAAGCTGGCGGTGGAGTCGCGCACGAAGTCCGACAGGCCGCGCACCGTGAGCAGGAAGCCGTCCACCGCCTGCGTGACCTTGGTGATCAGCCACAGCTCGTCGCGGACCCGGACCGTGAGGCCGGGGGCGTAGACGGGGGTTGAGGTGGCGCTGGCTGCGGTGCTGGCGTCGGCGGGAGTCATGCCGATCATGGTAGTTGGCTGTGAGGGGTGTGCTGTGTGGGTGGTGTTGGGGTGGGGCGACGGGGCGTCGATAAGCGGGCGCGAACTCTGAGTTCGATTTCCAACAATCGCACTCAAACCATAACTCAAAATCGCATTCAGGATTGGCCTTTATCGCCGTGAGCTGCTGCTTTATGGTTTTCGTTTGAGTTATACTTTGAGTTCGGGTTTGAGTTATACTTTGCAAGGTGAGTCAGAATACCGTTCGCGAATACGTCGAAAAGCTGCGAGACATTGGCAACGATACCTACCGGATCGAAGCCAAGGATGCCTCCGGCGGTCTTCCAGAGAGCATTACTGAGACACTCTCCGCTTTCGGGAACATGCCGGAGGGCGGGGTGATCCTGCTTGGCGTGGCCGAGGACGGTGGCACCTTCCCGGTGACCGGCATTGCTGACCCCAAAACCATGGAGAGCCAATTGGCAAACAAGGCACGGCAAAAAATCGTGCCTCCCCTCCAACTCGGAGCGATAGAAACCGCGACTATCGAAGGCAAAACGGTACTCCAGTGCGTCGTGCCGCCCCAACCGTCGGACCGGAAGCCATTTCGAGTCGGTAGAGGGGGCCCGGCCTACATCCGTAGCGGCGACGGCGATTACGAGCTTGACTCAAACGAAGAACTCTTCCTCGTCTCGCAGCGGGGCGTGCCCAAGCACGACCGCGCCCCGGTCGAAGGTGCAAGCGTTGAACGTGACCTGGACCCAGAACTTCTCGAACAGTATCTGGAACGAGAACTCTCCCAATCGAAGCGACTCGCCCGTTTGCCGAGGCAAGAGCAGCTCATCAAAACCAATGTCGTCGCGCCGGAAACGGGTGAGCCAACCGTTGCAGCGGTCTACGCACTGGGCATCCACCCACAGCAATTCTTGCCGCTCACGGTGAAAGCGCATGTCACACGCAATCCGTCCGACCCCAAATCGGTCCGCATGCGCGATAAGGAAGAGTTCACGGGTCCCGTCCCTGATCTGCTGGACGCAGTAGTGGATTGGGTGACCGATCACCTGCAAACCAGTATCACGTTCTCGGACGGCCACGGCAAAGACGTTCCGGAGATACCCATCTTGGCCATCCGCGAGATCGTTGCCAACGCGCTCGTCCACCGCGACCTCTCCCCCGCCAGCTTGCTCGCGTACACCCAGGTGGTGAAGCAGCAGGACAAACTCATCGTGGTGAACCCTGGTGGGCTGTGGGGGCTGACCGAGCGCGAGTTGGGCAACACCGGCCCCCGCGCCAGAAACCCCGTTTTGTACCGCATGTGCACCGCGGTGAAGACGTCGAGGGGCAACCGCGTCATTGAGGCAAGCGCAACAGGTATTCCCGCTGTACGTGAGGCGCTTCACGACGCCTTCCTGCCCGCCCCCTACTTCAAGGACCGCGTCATCGATTTCCAGGCGATCTTGACATCCTCAACGATGCTCTCCGAAGATGACGTCGCGTGGGCATCGCGCCTACCAGGCGGGGAGAGGTTCTCCACTGCGCAACGCCACGCGCTGATACGGATGCGCAACGGCGAAGAGCTCACCAACGCAACGTACCGCGAGGAGTTCCCCATGGACTCGACTCGGGCGCGGACAGAGCTACAACAGCTCGTGGAGTACGGCCTCGCCACTACTCGAGGACAAGCCGGAGGCACCGTATATTCCTTCCGGCACGACGCGGAAGACGACCTTGCACGCAACCACGCGGACGGCAGCGCCACCACGCGGCGGGAAGATTCGGACCCTGACGTTCCAAATCGGAAATATCTCCGCCTGGAAGAGAAGATCCAACTCATTCAGCACGTCCTGGAGAATGCGGGTCACCCACTGACCAAGCGGGAGATTGGTGAGCAGACTGGCATGAGCTATGGCCAAATGACTCCGGCGCTCAAACGAATGGCCGAAATTGGTGAGATTACGTTTACCGAGAAGTACTGGAACGCGAAGAATCAGCGGTACGCACTCCCACACTGGCCAACTTCGGGCTCAAGCTAGCAGGCTCAAGCTAGCTGGCGCGGGTCATGCCCCGAACCATAACTCAAAGTCGCATTCAGGATTGGTGTTTATCGCCGTGAGCTGCTGCTTTATGGTTTGCGTGTGAGTTATACTTTGAGTTCTGGTTTGGGCGGAAGACGCCGCGCAGCTTCGGGCTGAGCAGGAATGCGGTGATGATGAGCACCAGAATCATCGAGATGACGAAGGCGCCGTACGAGGAATCGTCGCGCGGCCACAGATCGATCAGGCCCGGGATGGCCAGGGCGGTACCGACGATCGCGAGGTTGATGTTGAACTGCTCGCGGCGATCCTGCGCCTGCTCCGCGCGCCTGCGCTTCACGTTATCCAGCGCCACGCGGATCGCATCGCCCTGCGTCTTGTAAATGTCCTTGCGCAGCTCCAGCTCGGACGCGACCTCGTGGAAATCGTCGCGCGTACCGGTCTCCTTGAGCATGTGATGCAGCACGGCCGTATCCACAGGCCGGCCGCTCACCGACTCGTACCAGAGGTAATCACGGAAGATGACAAACTCCGTCTGAATGTCCTCGAAGTCGCGCAAGCTGGAGCGCAAGATTTTCGACGCCAACTCCACGTCCTCGTCGTCCCACTCCGGCTTCCGGCGGACCGCTTCCAACTCCTCGGAGCCGAAGGACATGCGACGCATCTGCTTCGCCATCACGGACAGGTAGTTGTCCGCCCGGCGGACCAGGATGGCCAGGTCGACGAGGCGGGTGCCGGTGAGCATCCAGAAGTTGTTGTTGCGATTCTCAATCGGCGAGCGGCGCACCACCGCCAGCCCGTTCTCATCAGAATGCACCGTCCAATCCTGAAACAGCTGCACCCGCGACGCGTCCAGCGAGACCTGATCCATCGCCGTGAGCTCCGGGCTGTAGTCATCCGCGCGTGTGGCCAAAAACCACGCCCACGCGTCGTGGCGCGTCCAGGTGCCTAAGCCCTCGCGGAGAGAGCTGCGCATGCGGCGGGGCAACTCGGGCTCGTCGCAGGCCGGGATCGCCGTGATCGTGGTGTACGGGCGCGTTGCCAGCGGGCGCCGACGATCCCCCTTCACGTAGGCGGTGCCGCCGCGGCTGACCTGCAGCTGTGCGCCGCCGAGGACCTCGTTGACCATCTCGAAACACACCTCGAGGAGGTTGGTCTTCTGCGGCTCCTCGCCGGGACGCCCCACCTTGACCTTGCTGCGCGGGCGGTGCAACGACTTCGACACCGCCTCGAGCGCGTCGCCCGAGCAGTGCTCCGCAACCACGTGGAGCACCAGGAACTGGTTGCGGAACTCCCGCGCGTCTGTGTCTAGTGTGTCCGGTGTGTCCGGCGTGTCGAGTTGGTTGGCAGTATCGGCGTACTTGAGCTCCGGGCCTTGGTAGTCCAGGAGCTCGGCGCAGGTGAGGGTGACGGAAGCGAGGGGATTTGTGGCGTCGATAAGCGAAAAGCTCGAGTCCACGGGAGCCTGACGCGGATCCGCTGGCGGCTCCTTGCCGTTTTCTGGGGTGATGTCCGGCTGGAACAGGAAGCGGCGGGCCGAGACGCTCATGCCGTGGCGATTGCGCGAGGGTGCGAATTCCGACGCCCCGCCCTTCGCGTCCAGCGCATCCGCGCCCATCGACTCATTGAGCGGGCGGCGGAAATGCACGTTCGCGCCGCGGTGGAAGACGCGCGGCGAATACCTCCAGGCCGGCTGATCCAGCTTCCGCTCCCGCTCCATGGTCTCCGGGTTGCGGTAGGTGTTGCGCGCCTCGTCGAACGCGGGGACCTGGATCGACTTGATGCCGCGGAAACGGCCCGGCGCCCAGCGGGTGAAATCGGCGTCGTCGAAGGCCCCCACCGGAAGCGGGACAATCACCGCGAAGTGCGCGAGGCGCCACTCCGGGAGCTCGTCCTTCGTGGCCTCGAAGTCCGCGGGCAGGTCAAACTTGGCGCCCTGCAAGTCGTAGGCCAGGTTTATCTGGACGTCGTTGGCCTCATCGGGCGTGAGGTCCTCGGCGCGGCGGGAGGACGTGTGCTGGTCGCGCTGCTTTTGTGTGGGCGTGTCGTGCGTAGAGCGGGTCATGGCGCCTTCGGATTTCGGGGCTGGGGATGAGGTGCGTGCGGACTGTCCGTGCGCTGACATAGTACGCCAGGCGTGGGGGATGCGCCGGGTGAAACGGGTGGGGGTAGTGCGAATTTCGTTGCTCTGAGCTGGGTTTTTCTTGATTTGGTGCGTGTGAGGCGCTGCCGGGGTAGACGTATTGGGCAATCCGTGCCATACTGCAATGAGCAGGCCCCTTCGCCCACGGCTCACCCCCCCCGAAGCCGGAAGAGCGTTCAACACCCCCCCATTTAGAACGCGAGTGTGCGAGGGGGTTCTGCGTTGCCATAGGGGGGATCGGTGGGGGTTTGTCTGTTGGACAATCTGCGGATCGCGCACGGAGCATTTCTATGGTTGGACTCGAGGATCTTCCCGCCGCAACCTACGCAGCTGACTCTTGGACATTGCCACGGCCGGAAGTTCCGTGTTCATCTTGCTCAGTACCGAGTTAATCGTGTGTATTTCTTTCCTAATATCCACGTGAAGCAAGTTGTCGTGGTGGGCAACCCTATTTCGAAGCTGCCGCAGATGTTCGAGCTGACGCCCAATCCTCATTCGTCCGTTCTGATAGTTGCAAACCCGCTTACCAATCGGTTGGCCTTCATCAGGAAACGCAAGCTTCAGCGCTTCATCCCACAACGTGTCACGATCCGCCTTTTTCGATACCCCATCCTGATACCCAGGGTCGATGAATAAATAGGACAGATTACCGAACGTAAACTGCGCGAGGATTTGGTCGTGGGTGGGCTGAACGTCAGGTGATTGCCCTTTCCGCTCCAGCTCCTTCTTTGCGTGTTTCCTCGCAGCACCAATCGCCTTACCCGCTACAGCACGTAGTTCGTCTCGCGTGTCCCCGCGTGTGGTCCACACTTGGGAAGACTCTTTCCCGTTCCATTCCTTAAGCTGGTGGTCAACCGCGTTACGTAGCGCGATCTCCAAGAAAGAAAGCGTCGCGTGAAACGCTCCCGCAACTTCCGATCCCCACATGTACAAGTCCAGGGCTTGGTCGTAGTCTTGGGCTTCATCGAGGTAAGCCTGAAGACGGGGAGCGCTGAAAAACAATTGCGCCGTTTGCAGAGGGAACCTTATCACGCTAAAATCCTACAGCAGCGAGCATGCGCCAAGCGCACATGCATCTTTTCCAAGAAGCCCCGCTTTAGCGGGGCTTTTTGTGTGCTGAGGGAGGGCTCCCCCCTAGAAGGAGCTGGAGCCGCCCGAGCCGGAGAAGCCGGAGCTGAACCCCGAGTTCGTCCCACCGGAACTGGAGCTCGGGCGGTTGGTCGTGCTGTCCCACAGGGAGAGGGTGGCGTAGGTGTACACGCCCGGGTACGCGTAGTCCCGCTCCCACAGGCGCGGCGCGCGCGGATCCTTCACACCCTTGCGCGCGGCGAACTGCTGCTTCTGCATGACGTCCATGAGGATGCGGTAGTCCGCAAGCAGGCGCACGAACGCGTCCATGAACGCGGGGTTCTCCGGATCTGTGGCTATCGCGTCGAGACGGTTCACGATGTCCTGCAGCCCCGCCTTCAGGTGGGAGTCCTTCGCCTTCTTGCCGGCGTCGACGGCGTCGGCGCGCAGGGTGCTCAGGCGCTCGGCGCGCACGTCGACGTCGCCCTGCTCCATGCGGAACAGGAGGTTGATGTTCTCCTCTGCGCGCTCCACGTCCTTGACGGTGGCGGCGGCGTCGTGAAGCTGCTCCCAGTTGGCCAGAGCGTCGCTGTCGGTGTCGACGGGGAGGTGCGCGACCGCGTCGTCGATGGCGAGGAACCGGTCGCGGACCTCCTCCCACTCCTGGCGCAGCTCGCCGTTGGCGAAGCGGGAGGACAGGGAGTGGGCGCGCAGGTCGAGTTCGGAGAGGCGGAGGGCGAGGGACGAGTGGGCGTCGATAAGCTTCTGGCGATCGAGGCGGGCCTCGGCGATCCGCTGCTTGCGACGCTCAATGCGCTTCACCGGCACGAAGCCGACCGCGAGGGCCGCGGCGAACAAGCCGAAGCCGGTGGGGATGGCGGTGAGGTAGCCGAGGAAGCTGGAGTCGTTCCGGCTGGCGACCTCTTCCGGGTCCATCGCGACGCGCGCGCCGTCCAGGAGGCCGCGCGGGATGTCGCCGGAGGCCAGGCCGTCTTTCATCGCCGCGAGCGAGCGGTCGAGGTGGCTGCCGCTGCGGAGCGCGAGCTGGCTAGCGACGTCTTTACCAGCGAAAATGAACTGGTGGCGCGTCTTCATCGCCGCGCCGACGAGGATGACGCCGTCCGCGAACGTGTCGTCGCCGATCTCGTCCGGGTAGGTGTCGCGCATGAAGTTCTCCACCGAATCGTTCACGTTGTCCAGCGAATCGTCGAACACGATGAAGCGCAGCTGCTGCACCGTCGATGGGTGCGGGAGGTCATCGGCGCCGTCGAGCAGCCGCAGCTCCTCGTCCGGGGAGAGCAGGTCGGCCGGGTCGTCCACGAAGGCGGGCGGCGCCTCCGCGACCGTCTCCACCGGGTCCGGCTCCTCGGGCGCGCGCCACAGGGCGAACATGAGGATCGCCGGGAGCAGGCCGATCACCACCGCGACCAGCACCGCTAATCGACGCGCACCCTTCGCCCTGAACTGACGACTGAACTTGCGCTCCTCGTCCCACTCCGCGTTCCGACGCTTACTCTCCGCAGTCTCCTGCAGCTGCCACCACTTGCCGCCGGGGACAGACTCGTACTCTCGGCTCACCATACGGGGATTATCACACGGATTGGGGCGGTGCGCTGGGGGTTTGGTGGGGTTTGGTGGGGGGGTTTGGTGGGTGTTGGCGGGTGTTGGCGGGTGTTGGCGTGGTCTGCCCGCGCTTTGCCCGCAGATACCGTTACTAAGACACCGTTTTCGCGCTCCCAGAGCGCATTGTCGGGGTCTTAGTATCGGTATCTATAGCCGGGGCAGCACGCGTGGGGCCCGTGGGGCGCGCGGGGCGGAGCTTTTGGCGGCACGAGAAAGGCCCGGCGTCCGTGTTCAAAACGTCGGGCCCTGCTTCGAAATTCTCCGGCCCTTAGCTTACAAAACACGAAGGGCGTTGCATACCCGTTTCAAACATTTGATTCGGTGCATAATTCTCATTTTCTTAAAGAGCTTCACCAGCAAGGGAAGTTCCCTGGCACTACCGATAACCTGGACAAACGTGCACAACATGGTTGTAGTTCCAGGTAGATGGCATGTTTCAAAAATTGCATAGATAGTGCATATAAACCAGGACGCGAAAACGGCTCAAGGGGATTCCTAATTGTAACGACAGGAGAAGCTGAGCCGAGCGTGTGACGTGTGACGTAATTCACGTCAAGGGGGCGGGTATTGCGGCACAAACTCGGAATATAAATGGGACCGGAACGCGGAAACGCCGGCGAGTTGAGATGACTCGCCGGCGTTTAACGGACCGTTTAGATGTTGAGGGCGGAGCGGATCTGGTCGACGATCGAGTTGATCACGCCGCCGAGGTCGAAGACCAGGGCGCCGAACAGCGTGAGCAGGCCGATGAGGATGCCGCTCGCGAAGAGGCCGGCGGACTCGGCGGTGGAGGAGCCCTCGCTGGGGGAGGCGGTTTCGGTGACCGTGACGGTTTCGGTTGCAGTCGCCGTTGCCGTCGCCGGGGCCGGGGCCGCAGTGGTCGGTGCAGTGGTCGCCGCAGTGGTCGGCTCGGTGTTCGGGGCGGTCACCGTAGTGGTGACGGTGGTGGTCTCTGTAGCCGCCGGTGCCGCCGGCGAAGAGGTGGCAGCCGCAGAGGTGGCAGCCGCAGAGGTGGTCGCCGAAGGAGCCGTGGTCGTGGGCGACGGGGTCGGGGCGTCGGCCGCGCGGGCGGTCAGCCACTGGTCCGGGCCGATCGGGTGGTCCACGATGCGGACCTCGCCGATGTTGCCGAACCAGCCGTCGACCTTGTCGTTCTCCCAGGCGGAGGTGCCGAGGAGCCACTGGGCGCCTTCGCCGCCCATGCCGAGGGGGCCGTAGCCGTCGCGAAGAATGGGGGAGCCGTCGACATACATGGTGACCGACTTGTCCTTCGGGTCATTGACCACGGCCACGTGCATCCACTCGCCCTTCGGGACCTCGTGGGTCCAGTTGGAGAAGCCCTCGCCGTTCTGGCCCCAGGCGTACCAGCGCAGCTCGCGGAGGCTGGACACGCCCAGCATCTGGATCGGGTCGCCGTCCTCGCTGTCGGGGTGGGCGACGGTGCCGGACTCGTCGCGGATGAGGGCGTTGGACCACTTGTTGTTGTCGGCGTTCCAGTCCTCGTCGAGCTTGAGGAAGGCCTCCATGGTGTAGCCGTTCTCAAACTGCATGTCGTTGATGTCGGCGCCGGTGGCGGTCTCAAACCAGGCGGTGGAGTGCTTGAACTTGGGGTCCTTCCAGCGCAGGGAGCCGCGGTCCGAGGAGAGGGGGTGCGTGTCTTCCGAGAAGGTCACGGCGTCCTCGCGGGCGCCGACGCGGTAGCGGACGCGGGTCATGTCGTTGCCGTTGGCCACATCGGGGATGACGGCACCCTTGGGGGCAGGGGAGGCGTCGTTAAGCATCTTGCCCTCGAACGTGGTCTGGCCGGGGCGCCAGTGGACGGCAGTGCCATCGACGTGGACGTAATCCTGGTCGTTGCGGGGCTTGTCCTGCTCGGTGACCTCGTAGGGCTGGAAGCCGTCGGCGACGGTGGTGCGGAGGAGCTCGGCGTAGTCGGGGTCGTTCTCATCGCCCTTGGTGAAGTCGGGGGCGAAGGACTTGAAGCGCTCGGCGAAGTTGAGGTCGATGGAGTAGGAGTCGCCCTCGCCCTCGGGGAGGAGGTGGTCGAAGCTGGTGAGCTTCGCGTGGTCCTTGTCCTTGACCCACGGCGAGTAGGCCGTCATGTCGAGCGTGTTGTTGGTCAGGTCGAACTGGAGCTGGCCCATCAGGCCGTTGCCGCCCAGGTAGGCCATCTGGTAGTCCTGCAGGATGTTGATGACGTCGTGGCCGGCGTCGTTCTTCTCCACGTGGTAGCCCGCGCCGTGGTGGTGGCCCGCGATGGTGAGGAAGATCTGGTCATTCTTGCGGATCAGCTTGTCCCAGAGGTGCTCGCCGTACTCCTTGGTGAAGTAGGTGGAGCCGTCGCCGTTGATACCGGAAATCTCGTGAGCGGTGAGGATGACGGGGAGGTTCGGGTGCTCGTCGATGACCTGCTGGGCCCAGTCGAGGGTGTCGTCAGGCGCGCGGAAACCCAGCGCGAGCAGGAGGTACTGCTGTCCCTCGGCCTCGAAGATGTGGTACTCGGAATCCGTCTTCTGGCCCGGGAAGCCGTAGCCGTCGCCGCCGTCGTGGATGCCCGTGGACTGGTGGCGGGCCTGGAAGGTGGCGTTCTGCTTCGCGCGCTCCTCCGGGAAGTACTCCTCGAACGCGGACGGACCGTCCTCGCCGTCGAACATGAAGTAGTCGTGGTTGCCCGGCAGGATGGAGTAGTTGAGGTGCGCGTCCTCCAGCGGTTTCATCGCCTCCGAGCTGATGTCCCAGGAGTTGCGGACGTTGGCCTGGTCGACGACATCACCAAGATGCGCCACGAACTGGGTGTTCAGGTCCTCGTGGTGCTTTGCCAGGAACTCGGTCTGCACGTCGAACGGGTTCGAGCCGTAGCGGGTGCCAAAGATGTCGCCGGCGTCCTTGTCGCCGTAGCGGGCGTAGAACTGGGTGTCCGGAAGCACGCCGAGGGTGAAGCGGGAAGCGAGGTCGGCGCCGGCTTCGGCGGCATTCGCAGTGGGGAGCGGGAGCTGCGTCATCGGGGTGAGCAGGGCAAGCGCGGTGACGGCCGCGATGTGAGTGTGCATGGGGGATCCTTTGCGGTGTGTGACTGACGGGATTGCTTTGGTGGGTGAAATCCACACTCAAACGTAGCGCTGCCAGGTTGCGTTACGGTGAAATTGAGGTGAAGGCTGGGAGTTGGAGAGGGAGGTCCAATGTGCGGGGGCGGGCGGAATAGGGGATACAGTGGACCCGCACAACCGAGCCCAGCAGGAGGACCGCATGCCCACACCGAAGACGCTGCAAATGTTCATGATGGACGGGACGCCGGACGGGCCGATTAAGGCGTCGATTGCGAATTGGGTGGGCCGCGTCTACTCGATCCCGCGCACGGAGATCAATTCGGCGAAGCTGAAGCAGCGGCCGGACCTCAACCAGCCCGCGGTGTACTTCCTGGTGGGCACGAACCCGGACACGGATCAGCCGAAGATCTACATCGGGCAGGCCACGCGCAGGCAGAACGGCATGGCGTTCGCGCGCGCCGCCGAGCACACCCGCAGCGACGACAAGGACTTCTTCAACCGCATCATCTACCTCGTGGTGGTGGACAACTCGTGGGGACCGACCGAGATCACGTTCCTGGAAAACGCCTTCCACCAGCGCGCCGTCAGCGCGGGCCGGTACGAGGTGGCGAACGGGAATACGCCGTCGCCGGGCAACGTGACCGAGGAGGTGCAGGCGGTGCTCGACGAGTTCATCGAGAACACCAACCTGATCATCAGCGCCCTCGGCATCACAGCGTTCCAGCCCGTCGCCTCGGAGGCAACCCGGCGCGGGCAGGCGGCGGTGCCGCAGGAGCACGCGCCGAGCAGTGCTGACGACGAGCCCGTGTTCGAGCTGGCCAGCTACGACCGCTCCATCCACGCGCTCGGGCAGCGCACGCCGGGCGGGTTCGTGGTGTTCAGCGGAGCCAAGCTGCGCGAGGACCTCACGGCGAGCGCCCCGAAGGCCATCACCGCCAACCGCGAGCGGTACGCGGACAGCATGGACAACTTCCGCCTGACCAAGGACGTGGAGTTCTCCAGCCCAAGCTCGGCCGCCAGCTTTGTGCGCGGCGCGGCCACCAACGGGCGCACCGCCTGGCACCTGGCGGAGAACGCAAACGTCAGCCTCGCGGACTGGGAGGACCGCGAGACTGATGAGGTGGAGGCGGAAGGGATGGGGGACGGAGGGGCGTCGATAAGCGGCTAGAACATGCCCCAAATGGACACGGCGAGGATGAGCGAGCCCATGACCAGGAGGAAGATGGTGTCCGGGCGGCGGGCGTAGTGCCTGAACGCGGTGGCTTTGAACGCGAGGAGCGCGGGCAGGATGTAGAGGAGGAACGCGACGAAGACGCCGCCGACGACGGAGATCATGTCCAGGACCGACGGGTTGAGCACCGCGACGAGGACGGCCGTGACGAAGACGAAGACGTTGACCACGCGGCGGATCGAGCGCGGGGTGAGTGTGGCCGCCGTGCGCGGGGCCGCGACGCGGATAAGGTAGCCGGTGCCTTCCTCGGTGCCGAGGAGGTGGCCGAAGTAGGACGTGATGATCGCGCAGATGGCGATGAGCGGGCTCACCCACGCGAGGAACGGCGTGTGCGTCTCGTTGGCCAGGTAGGACAGGACCGGGACGTTTTGCTCGTTCGCGGCGTCCATGCCGTCGGCGCCGAGCGCGAGCGCGCACGACCAGACGAAGAACATGGTGAAGAGGACGAGCATCGCGGCCGTGACCAGCTCGATCTTGGAGACGGCGCGCTCGGTCGCGGCGACGTCGCCACCCGTGCGCTTCTGCATGTCCAGCGCGAACTGCGACACCGCCGCGATGTGGCTAAATGAGAACACCAGCACCGGCATGATCAGCAGCACCGCCTGCCACATCGGCGTCTGCGACTCGTAGGCGCGGAAGCTGGCGACATCCCACCGCGGAATCAGGTAGATCGACACCGCCGCGAGCGCGAAAATCAGCGGGTAGACCAGCGCATTTGCCAGCCACAGGGTCACCTTCATGCCCAGCGCGTAGGCGCCCGTGAGCACGCCGACGCATACGGTGGCCAGGAGCCAGCGGTTGATTTCGGGGCCATGGAGCTGATTAACGACGAAGCTGTCAACCGTATTCGTGATCGAAATGGCATAGATGAGCACCACCGGATAGATGCCCAGCCAGTACATGAGCGCGCTAACCAGGCCCCGCTTGCGGCCGGTCAGCGCGGTGACGACCTGGAGCACGTCCAGGCCTTTCGACGGCGACGCTGCCACGATCCGGGCGTACGCGCGGTGCGAGAGGAACACCATCGGCCCGATGATCAGCGTGGCGATCACCAGCGGCCAGAACCCGAAGCTGCCCGCGTTGATGGGCAGGAACAGGATGCCGGCGCCGACGCCGGTGCCGAACAGGGCGATCACCCAGGAGAAGAAGTTGCCGTCCGGGGCCTTGGAGCGCCGCTGCTCGCGGATCTGCTCTTTGTCCGCCTCGGTGAGGTGGTCGGCGTCGAACTGCGCGCGGCCGAGCTCGAGGTGCTCGTCGCTGTACTGTTCGGGGAGGTCGGCGTATGGGACGGGATGGGTGGTGTCTTGCTTATGTGAAGTGGTCATAGTTCCACGCTTTCAATGTCGTAGCTCACAAGGGTAGCACGGGGGTCGTACCCACTTTCGACGCCAAACCGAGTTGGTACGCTGATGCCCGGGGAGGGGACATGGAAAGAAATGCGCTAGTGACGCACCTGATCCGGCCGGGGGAGAGCGACGCGCTCGCGTGCCGGAAGCTGTCCGCGACGCGGTACGTGGCCGAGCAGGTCTGGCGCGGCCTCAAGGCCTACGAACAGGAGTTTCTGCGCGCGTACGCGATCGGGGTCGGCGCACAAAAGGCGGTGGTGGTGGGCCGCTCGGCCGCCGTCATCATGGGCCTATGGACGCTGCCCGCGAAGCACTCGCCGGTAATGCTGGCCAACCCGCGCCACTCGCCGCCGCCGAAGAAGCAGTGGCCCGAGGGGGTGCAGTACCGGGAGATGCGGATCCCAGAGGTTGACCGGGCTTCCATCTCGCTTCTCGACGGCGACACCGTCCTCCTCACCACCCCCGCCCGCACCGCCGTCGACGTCGCCCGGCTCCACGGGGTGCGCCACGGCGTCGTCGCGATGGACTCGTTCCTCCACCAGTTCGGCCCTGGCGCGCGGGCGGAGCTCGAGGAGGCGGTGCGCCGCCTGGCCAGGAAAAAGGGCATCGCGCACGCGCGGACGGCGTTGGCCTGGAGCTCGTCCCTGTCGCAGTCGCCGTACGAGTCGCTCCTGCGCGTCATCCTCCGCGAGCGCGGCATCGAGGCGCAGGAGCAGCTGTGGATCGGGCCGTACGTGCGGCCTGACCTACTGTGGGACCAACTGGTCATCGAGGTCGACGGCGACGTGAAGTTTGCCGAGGACGGGCAGACCGCCGCCTTGGAGCAGGTGCAGCGGGAGAACTGGATCCGGGTGCAGGGCTACGAGGTGGTCAGGCTCACGCCGCGGCAGATCCTGCGCGACGAGGACTGGTGCATCCGCCACATCCTCGACCTCAAGGCGCGCTCGGAGCAGCTCGGGCCGCCGCGGGTGCCGGCGACGCAGTGGCGGCCCGGCCACGGGGAGCACTGGCGGCGGTAGGCGGGCCGCGGTTTGGCGTTGCGGTTGGGGCTGGCGTCCGGGCCTTTGCGGGTGCCGGGCGGCCGCCGCCCAGCTAAATACCGATAGTAAGACCCCGATAATGCGCTCCAGGAGGGGCGAAAACGGGGTCTTACTATCGGTATCTGTGGTTTTGGGGCGGGTCGGGGCGGGTCGGGGCTGTTTTGAGGGCGGTTGGGCGGCGAAACGCGGCACCGGCGCCCCCGCGCACGCGAAAGCGGGCCCGCCCTGGCTTCCGTTCCAGGGCGGGCCCGCCGCACTTACTGAGTTACATTCTGCACGATCGCCGTGCCCGCGGGGCCGGTTTTCGCGGCCGGATTCGCACCAGCGCAAGCACCAGCGCGAACGCCGCGCAACCTAGGCGCGCGGTAGGACGGCGATGGGGGTGGCGTCGAAAAGCGTGGCAATGCCACGATCTTCCGAGCGGAACCACTTGTGCAGTCCGTCAATGAGAGCCTTCACAAGCTCACCTCCTTCCGTGTCAGCGAAAGGCTGTTAACCTTCCGTTCATGCGGGGGTAACTTTAAGTTACCGGGAATCGTTTGTCAACACCCACTATCTGCGCGCTCCCATCAACTTAGGCGGCGAGGCGTCAAACCTCCGTATACTTGCCCGCATGACACGCACGCTGATTGTTACAGAGCAAGGGCCGGAGATCGTCGAGACGCGCGACGAGTTCGCGGGCGAAGGCGACACGCTGATTCACGTCAGCCACTCGTCCATCAACTACAAGGACGCGATGGCACTGAGCGGCAACCGCGGCGTCCTGCGCCACCTGCCCACCGTGCCGGGCATTGACGCAGTGGGCACGCTTAACGACGGCACGCTGGTAACCGTCAACGGCCGCGGCATCGGCGAGCGCCGCCACGGCGGGTACACGCCGCAGCTGCGCATCGACTCCACCCACGTGGTCCGCGTGCCGAAGCGCTTCAGCGCGGCGGACGCGGCCGCGATCGGCACCGCCGGCTACACGGCGGCGCTGTCGGTGGCGGGGTTCGAGCGGGCGCTGTACGAGGACACCGCCGAGGGTCCGGTGCTGGTCACGGGCGCGACCGGTGGCGTGGGCTCCATCGCGGTGCAGCTGCTGGCCGCTCGGGGTCACGAGGTGTGGGCGTTGACGGGGCGCGTCGATAAGCATGGCGACTGGCTTCGCGAGCTGGGCGCGAGCGAGGTGCTGGACCGCGCCGAGTTCGCCGACGCGGGCAAGCCGCTGCAGAAGGCGCGCCTCGGCGGCGTGGTGGACACGGTCGGCTCGACGATCCTGGCCAACGCGCTCGCGCAGCTGCGCTGGGGCGGCGTGGCCACTGCGTGCGGCATGGCCGCCGGTAACGACCTGCCCGCCAGCGTGCTGCCGTTCATCCTGCGCGGCGTGCAGCTCGTGGGCATCAACTCGGTGGATACGCCGAATTCGCTTCGCGACGCCGCATGGCAGCTCCTCGACGAATCCCTTGACCTCGCCACGATCCGCACCGAGACGATCGGGCTGGACGACGTCGCCGAGATGGGCCGCCGCGTCCTCGCCGGCGAGCACAGCGGCCGCACGGTCGTCGAGCTCTAGCACCGGACCGCAGCGCCGTGCTCTGGCGCCGCACATGGCGAAAGCCGCCGGGACCAGCACTGCGCTGGACCGGCGGCTTTCTCATCCCCCGATATGAAACGGCCTTTAGGCGTCGGTGCGCCCGGGTACCAGGACGTCGATGGGGGAGACTTCGGTGTGCGGGGGGATGCCCCGCTCCTCGTCACGGAACCACGCGCGGAAGCGTTTCAGGAACTTCATACGGGTTCACCTCCTTTCCTCTCGGCGGAAGGCGTGTTTACCTTCCGTTCATATTCGAGAAACACTAGGTTCCGGTAAATGGTTTGTCAACACCCACCATCTACGCGCACCCACCATAACCGATAAACCCGCAGCGTAGGAGCGAAAAAGCGCCGGACCAAAAAGGCCCGGCGCGGTTTCGCTCAGCGCGTGAGAGGGAGCGTTAGAGGAACGGGTAGGGGTCCCAGCCCGAGATGTACTCGATGCGCTCGCGGGCGATGAGCAGGAGCGCCGCCACCACGGCGATGAGCACCAGCGCCATGAAGAACCAGGCGATAGCCTTCTTGCCGCCGGACACCGGGGTGCCGTCGTCGGTGGGGGAGAGGAAGTGGATGCTCAGGGAGAAGAGGGTCGGCAGGCCGGCACCGAGCAGGATGCCAACTGCGGTGACCAGGAAGAGGGATTTGATGAGTTCCATGGTGATAATCCTTTCTGGTCGCGCTTACTTGCGGTGCTTGTTGTTGACAGCGGTGCGGGTTGCGGTTGCGCCCGCCAGGCCAGCGCTGGTGTCAACGAAGTCGGCCGGCTCGCCGTAGACCTTCTTGTCAGCCTTGTCGGCGGAGGTGCCGAGGGCGCCGCCGTCCTCGTCCCAGTCCTCGTTGACGTTGTCCTTGTGCACCGGAGCCTTGGAGGCGCGGTAGAACATGTAGCCGCCGCCCAGGGCAATGATGAGGGCGATGGCGACGCCGCCCCACACCAGGTCGCTGCCCGCGGAAGCGGCGCCGTTGCCGATCCACCAGATGACAAAAGAGACGAACGCCGCGACCGGCAGGGTGGTGATCCAGGCCAGGGCCATGCGGCCGGCGACGGACCAGCGGACCTCGCCCTTCGGGCCGGTCAGGCCGGAGCCCATGATGGAGCCGGTGGCCACGTGGGTGGTGGACAGCGCCATGCCCAGGTGGGAGGAGGTGAGGATGATGGCGGCGGAGGAGGTCTCAGCGGCCATGCCCTGCGGCGGGTGGATCTCAACGAGGCCCTTGCCCAGGGTGCGGATGACGCGGAAGCCGCCGGAGTAGGTGCCGATCGCGATGGCCAGCGCACACGCCAGCTGAATCCAGAACGGCATCGGGTGGTCGGAGTCGAACTGGCCGGCGGCGACCATGGCGAGGAAGATCACGCCCATGGTCTTCTGCGCGTCGGAGGTACCGTGCGCGAGCGCGACCAGGGAAGCGGAGCCGATCTGGCCCCAGCGGAAGTAGCGGTCGCGGTGCTCCTTCTCGGAGTGCTTGGTAATGCGGTAGACCAGCCAGGTACCAATCAGGGCAACCAGGCCAGCGACGAACGGCGCGGCGAGCGCCGGGATGATGATCTTGTTCAGCACACCGACCCAGACGACGCCGTCGAAGCCGATGGCGGCGATGGCCGCGCCGATCAGGCCGCCGAACAGGGCGTGCGAGGAGGAGGACGGGATGCCGAAGAGCCAGGTGAACAGGTTCCACATGATGCCGCCGCCGAGACCGGCGAAGACGACAAGGAGGAGCCTTTCAGAGTCAATTGGGTTGCTCAGGTCGAACACGTCGAGCTCCACGATGCCGCCCGCAACCGTCTTCGCCACCGCGACCGAGAGGAACGCGCCGACGAGGTTGAGGATACCGGCGAGTGCAACAGCCACCTTGGGTGTCAGCGCGCCGGTAGCGATGGACGTTGCCATCGCGTTTGCAGTGTCGTGGAAGCCGTTGGTGAAGTCGAAGAACAGAGCAACGACGATGATGAGGACAAGCAGGATCGTAATACTCACGGGAAGAAAGTATGCGCCTCTTATGTAACGCTGTCGATACTAAAAGCGAGAATTCATGTAAAGGTAAACTATCCGTTTCCCGACGTTTGCCATACACCGCCGAGTTGTGGCCCCGACCACAACTTGGCCGGCCCTAGAACGAGCTCGACCCGCCCGCACCGGAGAACCCGGAACTGAAGCCCGTGTTGACCCCGCCGCCGGAGCTGCTCGACTCCGCGTCCTGCGCCGCCTGCACGTTGTCGTGGTGCCACGAGGACATCGCCACGTACGGCACGTAGCCGGAGTAGACGTAGCCCGGGTCCGTCAGCGTCGGGCGCTCGAGCTCCTTGTATTCCTTCACGTCGCTGAACTCGCGGCGCTTGACTTCGTCGAGAAGCAAGCGGTAATCGCTGAGCAGCCGGACGAAGAGGTCGAGGAAGTCGGGCGCCTCCGGGGCGGCGTCGAGGGCGTCGACGCGTTCCTGCAGCCGGGCGAGGTCGCCGCGCAGCGTCTCGTCCTTGACCTCGTAGCGGGCGCGGACGATGTCCTCGCGGATGTCCGTGAGCAGGTTGCGGCGGGCCGGGCCGTCGCCGCGCTCCACCTCGAAGAGCCGGTTGATGTTGTCCTCGGCGTGGCCGGCGTCCTCGAAGGTCTGCGCCGCCTCGCGCAGGTTCTTCGCGCTGTCGTAGGCCTGCTCGTCGGTGGCCACGCTGTTGCGCTGCGTCACGTCGTGCAGCGCGAGGAAGCGGTCGCGCACCTCGACCCACTCGTCGCGCATCTCGGCGTTGGCGAAGGCCGAGGACACCGAGTTCGCGCGGACGTCCAGCTCGTCCAGCCGCTGGCTCAGACCCGTGTATTCAGTCGCCAGCAGCGCGTGGTCTTCCCGCGCCTGGTTGATCGCTTTTCGACGCTTCCGCCTCCGCTCCGCCACGATCGTCCCGCCCAGCAGGCTCGCGCCCGCCGGGATGCCGGCCCCCGCGACCGTCCGGCCGACGCGGCCACCCTCTGCATCATTGACGCCCCACTGCTCGGCCTTTTCCCCGTCCATGGCCAGGTTCGCGCCGGCGAACACGGCCGCGGGCAGGTTGTTGTCGCGCAGCCCCGGCTTCATCTCCTCCAGCACTGATTCGAGGCGCTGGCCTTTGCGCAGCTTCAGCTGGTCGGCGACGTCTCCGCCTGCGAAGACGAAGTGGTTGCGCGACTCCATGTCCGCGCCGAGTATGAGTACGCCGTCGGCGAAGGTGTCGTTGCCAATCTCGTCAGGGAAGTTGTCTCGCAGGAAGTTCTCCACCGAATCGTTGACGTTGTCGCGGCCCTCGGAGAGGTAGATGTAGTGGACCGTCTGCACCGTGTCGGGGTGGGGAAGGCGCTCCGCGTCGCGCTGCATCTGGGCCTCGTCGTCAGCACTCACGATGTCCTGCGGGTCCGAGACCACCAGGTTCGCAGCGTTGGTTTGGGTGGACACGGCGAACTCGGCAGCGTCGGGGACGTCGGCCGTGGCGAAGCTGGCCACGCCGCCGCCCACCCCAAGCAAGGCCGTCGCGCCGAGCACGACCGCCCAATCCTTCACGCCGGAGCCCTTCGCGGGCACGATGTTCTCGGGAGTGTTACGTGCGTGGGGGTTCGTAGCCATAGACCAAAGCATAGCGAGCCGTTGGGGCACGGACATGAGCACAGGCGGGGACGGACCGCTATCATGTTTTGTTGATACGTCACCACGGAGGAGTGTGAACCATGAAAGCATTCGGCTTCCTAAGCTTCGGGCACTACGCCTTCGGCGGCCAGCGCGGCCCATCCGCAGAGAAGATCGCGCAGATTCACCTGGAGGTCGCCCAGGCGGCGGACGACATCGGGGTGAACAACGCCTCCTTCCGCGTGCACCACTTCGTACCGCAGGCCTCGGCGCCGATGCCGCTGCTCGGGGCCGTCGCGGCCACCACCAAGCGCATCGAGGTGGGCACGGGCGTGATTGACATGCGCTACGAAAACCCGCTCTACCTCGCCGAAGAGGCCGCTTCCCTGTACCAGCTCTCCGGTGGGCGCGTGGCCCTCGGCGTCTCCCGCGGCGCCCCCGAAGTCGCCGAGCGCGGCTGGGAAACACTCGGTTACAAAGGCGACGCACCAAACGGCGCGGATGTGGCGCGCCGCCACCTCGAGGCGTTTATGGCCGCGGTGGACGGCAAGGGCTTCGCCACCGCCGCACCGCTGGACAAGCAGTACCCCAACATGTTCCAGCCCGGCTCCGCCCTGCCCGTCTTCCCCACGGCGCCGGAGCTGCGCAAGCACATCTTTTACGGCTCGGGCACGCATACGTCCGCGGAGCAGACCGCGAAGGACGGGCTGAACCTCATGTCTTCCACCCTGGTTTCAGAGACCACCGCGCACACCCTGGGAGAAATCCAGGCCGACCAGATCAGCCGCTACCGCGCCGCGTGGAAGGAAGCGGGCCACGACTGGACACCCCGCGTGTCCGTCTCCCGCTCGATCTTCCCCATCGTCGATGGCGCGGACATGCAGCGGTTCGGAATGCAGGCCTCCGGCACCGACCAGGTGGGCGCGCTGCCGGACGTGGGCACGACAACCTTCGGCCGCACCTACGCCGCAGAGCCAGACACACTCATTGAGCAGCTCAAGGCCGACCCGGCCGTCATGGCTGCCGACACCCTGCTGCTCACCATCCCCACCGGGATGGGGGTGGACGTGAACGTGAAGATTCTGCAGAACTTTGCCACCCACGTCGCCCCAGCGCTCGGCTGGCAGCCGAACGCGCAAGGCCCGGTCACCGGCTACCCCATCGACTAACCCCCTGCGCGCAAGAAGCCAGCTGATCCCACACCCGCGCGGGTAACCATGCCCCACCCCCGTCCGTTTCGGGGGTAACCTTGTGGGCGACCAATTTTCCCCACTACGGATCGTTCGGCACGTACCTGCCGATGGAGGACACCATGGCTTCAGTGACCTATGACAAGGCAACCCGCATCTACCCCGGCGCGGACAAACCCAGCGTGGACAAGCTCGACCTGGAGATCGCCGACGGCGAGTTCCTCGTTCTTGTCGGCCCGTCCGGCTCGGGCAAGTCGACCGCCCTGCGCATGCTCGCCGGGCTGGAGGACACGAACGACGGGCGCATCCTGATCGGGGACCGCGACGTCACCAACGTCAGCCCGAAGGAGCGCGACATTGCGATGGTGTTCCAGAACTACGCGCTGTACCCGCACATGACTGTGCGCGAGAACATGGGCTTTGCGCTGAAGATCGCTGGTCAGGACAAGGACGAAATCAACCGCCGCGTGGAAGAGGCGGCGAAGACACTGGACCTCACCCAGTACCTGGACCGCAAGCCGAAAGCGCTGTCGGGCGGCCAGCGCCAGCGCGTGGCCATGGGCCGCGCCATCGTGCGCGAGCCGCAGGTGTTCCTCATGGATGAGCCGCTGTCCAACCTGGACGCGAAGCTCCGCGTGCAGACCCGTACGCAGATTGCCAACCTGCAGCGCCGCATGAAGGTGACCACTCTGTACGTCACCCACGACCAGACCGAGGCCCTCACCATGGGCGACCGGATCGCGGTGCTGAACTTCGGCGTACTGCAGCAGGTGGGCACTCCGCGCGAGCTGTACGACCGCCCGAACAACGTATTCGTTGCCGGCTTCATCGGCTCCCCGGCGATGAACCTGTCCACCTTTGATGTGGACGCGCAGGGCGTCGCCCGCCTGGGCCAGGCGTCCATTCCGCTGCCGCAGGAGGTCAGCTCCGCCGTCACCGAGGCGGACGGCGGCCAGATCATCCTCGGCTTCCGCCCCGAGGCGCTGACGCTGGTGGAGAACGCGGAGCACTCCATCCCGGTAGAGATCGACTTTGTGGAGGAGCTGGGCTCCGACTCCTTCCTCTACGGCCACCTCGCCGGCGGCGGCTGGAAGGAAGAGGGCCTGCAGGAGGAAACTTCGGGCCAGATCGTGGTGCGCACGGCACCGCTGTCCGGCGTGCGCGAGGGCGACGTGGTCCACGCGCAGATTGCGGAGGGCGGCCTGCACGCCTTCTCCAAGGCCACCGGCCAGCGCATTTAAGGCCCACGCGTGCAAGAGAAACTCAGCGTTCTCTCGCCAACCTTCGCGCCCACACTGCTGAAGATGCCGTGGTCCACCCCGCTTGAAGGGTGGAGCACGGACCTTCTCGCTGCCCTGCCGCGTGGCATCTCGCGCCACACGGTGCGCCTCATTGAGGCGGACGGGCTGACCTTCGCGGTCAAGGAGATTGGCGAGCACGTGGCCTACCACGAGTACAGAAACCTGCGCCGCCTGCAAGAACTCGGCGCTCCGTGCGTCGTGCCGGTCGCGGTCATCACCCACCGCCGGGACGCCGACGGCGAAGAACTGACCCCCTGCCTGGTCACGCAGCACCTCCGCTTCTCGCTGCCGTACCGTGACGTCTTCTCGCGCACGCCGGCGGCAGAGGTGGTGTCCAAACTGGTCCGCGCCCTGGCGGTGCTGCTGGTGCGCCTGCACCTGCTCGGCTTCTACTGGGGCGACGTCTCGCTGTCCAACACGCTGTTTCGCCGCGACGCGGACCAGTTTTCGGCCTACCTGGTCGACGCGGAGACCGGAGAGTTCCACGAGCCGCTCTCAAAGGGCCGCAGGCTTTACGACGTCGACGTGGCCCGCGTCAACATCATCGGCGAACTCATGGACCTCCAGGCCGCAGAGCTGATCGACCCGGACGCCGACGTGATCGCACTCGGCAACGCCATCGAAGCGGTCTACTTGGAGCTGTGGGACCTGGTCACCGGGGAGCTCGTGGTGGAGGGCGACGCGTTCGACGCGATTGCGAAGCGCGTCGCCGCCGTCAACGAGCTCGGGTTCGACGTGGGCGAGATGGAGATTGAAAACGACGGCGATACCTACCGCATCATCATCGAGCCCGCGGTGTTCTCCACCGGCTTCTACCAGAAGAAGCTGCTCCGCCTCACCGGGCTGGACGTGCAGGATCGGCAGGCGCAGCGCCTGCTGGGGGAGATGGAGGTGTACCGCGCCGTGCGCTACGGCGGGAAGCTGCCGCTGGAGGCGGTGGCGCACCGGTGGATGGTGCGCGAGTACGAGCCGGTGGTGGCGCTCACCCCCGAGCCGTTGCGGGAGAAGCTGGAGCCCGCGCAGATCTTCCACGAGATCCTGGACCACCGCTGGTTCCTCAGCCAGAACGAGCACCGGTTCGTCCCGCTCATGCAGGCCGCAGAGTCCTACTTCCAGGGGGTCCTTCCGGGGCACCGGGACGAGGCGATGGTGTACCGGCAACGCCCAAGTTTACCCCCGGTTTACCCCCAGCCCGCGGAGGGTGAGGATGATAACACCAGCTAAGACCACCGTATAGGTGTTATGTATGGAAGACATTGTTGGTCCTGCCAGGCGATCCTAACCTTGAGAGGGTACGGAACAACCTAAAAGCGAAGGACCGCCGATGAGTACGACAACCCGCGCGGCTCGCCGAGTGCTGGCGACCGTGGCGACGGTGATGGTGGCGTCGATAAGCTTGGTTGCGTGCGGAACTGACAATGGGCCGAGTGTGTACTACCTCAACTTCAAGCCCGAGCAGGCCGAGCAATTCAAGACGATCGCCGCGGAGTATACGGAGGAAACCGGCATTCCGGTCAAGGTGGTCACCGCCGCCTCCGGCTCCTACATGCAAACGCTCAAGGCCGAGATGGCGAAGAGCAACGCGCCGACCCTGTTCCAGGTCAACGGCCAGGAGGGCTACGGCATTTGGAAGGACTACCTGGCCGACCTCTCCGATTACGAGGTCGTGCAAGAGCTTAACGACGACGCGCAGCCGATCACCGACAAAGACGGCGCCGTCCGCGCCGTCCCCTACGCCCTGGAAGGGTTCGGCATCCTCTACAACGAGGAGATCTTCGACCAGTACTTCGCCCTGCCCAACCCCGCCGTCGGCTCGATGGCAGAGGTCAACAACTTCGGCGCGCTCAAGGCGGTCGCCGAGGACATGCAGGCCAAGAAGGAGGAGCTGGGTATCGACGGCGCGTTCGCGGTGACCAGCCTCATCGCCGGCGAGGAGTGGCGCTGGACCAACCACCTGATGAACGGCCCGTACCACTACGAGATCCAGGACCGCGGCATCACCGAATTCACCGAGATGCCCACCATCGACTTCATCTACGGCGACCAGTACAAGCAAATGCTGGACCTGTACCTGAACAACTCGACCACCAAGCCCGCGCTGGCCGCGTCGCGCTCCACCAGCGACTCCATGGCGGAATTCGCCACCGGGAAGGCCGCCATGGTGCAAAACGGCAGCTGGGCCTGGAGCCAGATCGGCGGCGAAGGCTCGACCGATGTCAAAGAGGACAAGATCAAGTTCATGCCCATCTACATGGGTCTGCCCGACGAGGAGAACGTGGGCCTGAACATTGGTACGGAGGCCTACATGGCCGTGAACAACAAGGCCAGCGAGGAAGACCAGCAGGCCACGCGCGACTTCCTCAACTGGCTGTTCCTCTCTGATCAGGGCAAGCAGCACGTGGTCAACGATCTCTCCTTCATCGCCCCGTTTAAGAACTACGGCCCCGAGGACGTGCCGGACGACCCGCTGGCGCACCAGGTGCAGGCGGCGCTGACGGACGAGGACTCCGAGACCATCCCGTGGGACTTCCAGTTCAGCCCCAACCAGCAGTTCCGTGACCTGTACGGCCAGAACCTGGCCCAGTACGCGATTGGCAACATGAGCTGGGACGACGTGGTGGCCAAGCTCAAAGAGGACTGGGAGTACGAGATGGCCAACCAGATTGCCCTGCTGGACTAGGGAGAGGAGCACACCACCATGCAAGCATCACTGAAAAAGTATTTCCCCGTCTTCGTCCTGCCGACCCTGCTGGCCTTCGCCATCGCGTTCCTGGTCCCGTTTGTGATCGGCTTCTTCCTCTCGTTTACCAAGTTCACCACGATTACCGACGCCCACTGGGTCGGCCTGGAGAACTACGGCCGCGTCTTCGAGGAACGCGAAGGATTCGTCCACGCCTTCGGCTTCACCATAGCCGTGGCGATCGTGTCCATCATCACCGTCAACGTGATCGCGTTCGCCATCGCGTGGACGCTGACACGCAAACTCAAGGGCACCAACTTCTTCCGCACGGTGTTCTTCATGCCGAACCTGATCGGCGGCATCGTGCTCGGCTACACGTGGCAGTCCATGATCAACGCGGTGCTGGCCCACTACGACACCACCATCGCCGCCGACAGCAAGTTCGGTTACGCCGGCCTGGTCATCCTGATGAACTGGCAGCTCATCGGCTACATGATGATCATCTACATCGCCGGCCTGCAGAACGTGCCGCCGGAGCTCATCGAGGCCGCCGAGCTGGACGGCGTGAGCAAGTGGGAGATGCTGCGGCACGTCACCATCCCGATGATGATGCCGTCCATCACCATCTGCCTGTTCCTCACGCTGTCGAACACGTTCAAGCTGTTCGACCAGAACCTCGCGCTTACCGACGGAGCGCCCGGGCAAGAGACCGAAATGGTCGCCCTCAACATCGTCAACACCATGTTCAACCGCGTCGGGGCCGAGGGCGTCGGCCAGGCGAAGGCCGTGATCTTCGTCGTCGTCGTGGTTGTGATCGCAATGTTCCAGCTGCGCGCCACCCGCAGCAGGGAAGTGGAGGCATAGGACAATGACAACGAAAGTAAGTAAGGGACAGCGGGGCGTCGATAAGCAAAAAGCCGCCAGCGAGGCCAAGGTCTCCGGCGGGGCGAAAGCGCTGATCTACGCGGTGCTGATCTTCCTCACCATCGTGTTCCTCGGGCCCATCCTGTTCATCCTGCTCAACTCCTTCAAGGACCGCTTCGCCATCTCCACCAACCCCTTCGCGCTGCCGGTTGGCGAGCTGTGGGCGGGCCTGAGCAACTACATCACCGGCGTGCAAGGCGAAGGCTTCGGCTGGGCGATCGTGTGGTCCTTCGTGATCACGATCCTGTCCGTCGTGGCCATCGTGTTCTTCTCCTCCATGACCGCGTACTACATCACGCGCGTGAAGACGTGGTGGACCAGCGCGCTGTACTACCTGTTCGTGTTCTCCATGGTCATCCCGTTCCAGATGGTCATGTTCCCCACCGTGGTCATCGCCGACCGCCTCGGCCTGGCCAACCCGCTGGGCATGGTCGTGCTGTACATGGGCTTCGGCGCCGGACTGTCCGTGTTCATGTTCTCCGGCTTCATCAAGTCGATCCCGCTGGAAATTGAGGAAGCAGCGACCATCGACGGTTGCTCGCCGATCTCCACCTTCTTCCGCGTCGTCATGCCGATGCTCAAGCCGACCGCGATCACCGTGGCGATCCTCAACGCCATGTGGATCTGGAACGACTACCTCCTGCCGTACCTGGTCGTCGGCCTGTCCACGCCGTACCGCACGATCCCGGTCGTGATCCAGCAGTTCATCGGCTCCCAGGGCGACCGCGACCTCGGCGCCATGATGGCCATGCTCGTGCTGGCGATCCTGCCGATCATCATCTTCTACATGGCCGCGCAGAAGCACATCGTCGAAGGCGTCGCCGCCGGTGCGGTGAAGGGGTAGGTCGGGTTCGGCTGGCTTGGCTGGTTGTTGGCTGGCTTGGCTGGTTGTTGGCGTCGGGATCGGTTTCGGTCCCGGCGCCTTTGCTGTTGGAGGGGGTTCTCGCGCGGGGCGGGTCCAGATGGAGCTAGCTCCGTTTGCGGTAGACCGCGGTTCGCGACCAGGCGTTTTAAGTGACCGTCCGGGCCAAACGGAGCTAGCTCCATCTGCAGTAGACCGCGATCCGCGACCAGGAGATTTAAGTGGCGGTCGGGTCCAAACGGAGCTAGCTCCATCTAGACCGCCCGCGGCACCGCTCCGCGGCCATCCGCGCCTGACTGGTCCGCCGCCACCAACTACGCTGGTCCGGGTGAACATGTTTAACCCGGACTCGCGTTTCATGTCCGCCTTCACGCTGATGGCGGACATTGTCATTCTCAACATGCTCATGATTCTGTCGAGCCTGCCCATCGTCACCGGCGGCGCCGCGCTCCGCGCCGCAAACGTCGTCGTCGGCGACATGATCCAGGGCCTCGGTTCGCGGTATGCGTTGCAATACCTGAGGGAGTTCCGCACACAAACGCGCCCCGCCACGCTGTGGTGGCTGGTGCTGCTCGCCGCCGCCGTCGTCCTCGTCTACGAGCAGTGGGTCCTCTTCCAGGCCGGCATCGACGGCGCCGCGCTCTTCGCGCTCCAGGCGCTCGCGCTGTCCGGCGCGATGGTGCTCGCCGGGATCTCCGTGTGGTTTTTCGCACTCGAATCGTTGCCTTCGCCTATCGACGCCACCGCATCCCCCTTCTCACTCGCGGTCGTAATGACCTTCAAGCACCTCATACACACGCTCGGTGCCCTCGCCGTGCTGTGGATGGGGGTCTCGCTCGTGCGGTTCCTACCCCTCGTCGTTGCCGTACCCGCTGTGTTCTTCGCCGTGCCCGCCCTGTGCGTGTACGTCATCCGACTGGTGCTCGCGCGGCCGCTCGGGCAAACGCTGGGGGAGTAGCGGGAATCTTGGTGCTTGCAGGTTCAACGGCCTGTACCGCCCTGACGATGACCGTCGCCTCTGCTTTCGCGGCAGAGGACGCGCCATCTTCGTCGGAGCATTGCGGCGAATGCGTCAAGGACAAGAGGGAGTGGAAGGAATGGTCCTTAGAGAAAGGGGGCTCGAAATTGGAACGTTGTCGCCGTTCACGATGTGCAATCTTTCGAGCAGCCTCACTGACATGAGTGACGGAGTGAGTGACAGTAGTGAGGATTTGAAAACGACCGCTTGGCAAGGTTTTTACGTGCACATTCTCGGTCCAGCGCTCTCTCAATGAACATGAGTGACGATAGTGAGAACCACACTGACAGTAGTGAGGACATGAGTGACGTGAGTGAGGAGATGAGTGACGGTAGTGAAAACATGAGTGAGGCCGCGCCCCGCCAACACCTCACACCTGGCGACGAAAACGTATCGCAGCAGCGCCGCCCCAGAACAGAATGAGCCTTAAAAACGGAGGCTGTCATGAAGAAGCACACAGCCAGCATCGCCGCGGCAGCGCTCATGCTCGCCGTAGCCACAGCCGGCGCCGGCGCCAGCGCAGGAACCGCGGACGCTTCCTCGTTGCCGCCGGGCGCCACCGCGGGTTCGTCCACGATCAGTGGGATGCTCGGGGCGAATGCGACGCAGGGGACCGTCGTGAAGCAAGGCGACCGTATCCGAGTGCAACGGCTCCTGTGGGATTTCAACTGCACGCTTGGATACGTCGATCCGCACGCGGGCGTCGGCTACACGGCCGGGCATTGCGGGCTCCCCGGCGAGCCGGTGCTCAACGCGAACTACCAGATCATTGGCTACTTCGAGGCATCGAACGGTCTCCATGAACCTGAACATCCCGTTGGCGTACGCAACGGACGTCGTGCCGTCGCTCATGCCGCAGGTGTCTCGGGGCATGCTTGCCGATGTCGCGCGGATCAGATTCAACCCCAGGGTCGTAGCGCGTGGTCTGCGGCTCGGTGGACAAGGTCAACGGCGACACCACCTACGCGTTCCAGCACGGTTTGATCCCGGGCGACTCGGGCGGTCCCGCGTGGATCCCGGGGAAGGGGTTCGTCGGCGTGAACAGCGGCGGGTCCAGCAACATCGCCGGCACCGAGGGGTACCGGGAGGCGTTCGCGCACCCGCAGGCGCTGTAGGAACGCAGCCGCAACCACACACGCAACCGAGCGTTCTTCCAGCGCACCGGATAAAGTTGGGGCAATGAAGAAGAAAATAGCCAGCCTGATCGCAGCGGGTCTCGCGCTCGTTGACGCGGGCACCGGAGCGACCACCACAACTGCGAACGCCGCGGCGCTGCCGCCGAACAGCACGATGGGTTCATCCGCGGCGAGCGGGGCGCTCGGTTTCAACGCGCCCGCGGGCACCGTGGTGAACCAGGGGGACCTGATCAGCGTTTTCCACGGCCTGTGGCTGGACGACTGCACGCTCGGGTACGTCGATCGGGGCGCGGGGGTCGGCTACACGGCCGGGCACTGCGGCTTCGCCGGCGAACCCGTGCTGAACGCGAACAACCAGGTCATTGGCTATTACGAGAACTCGCACCACCTGCTGCCGGCGCTGGACATCCCGCTCAGCTACCTGGCGCAGTTCTTCCCTGCGGCGCTACAGTTCGCCTCGAAGGGGCCGCTTGCCGACGTCGCCCGCATCCGCTTCATCCCCGGAGTCGTCCCGGGGGCGAACTCGTTTACGGGCGATCGTGTCGCGCCGATCTGGGAGGTGCAGCCGGGCGACCAGGTGTGCGCCGTCGGTGCGAAGAGCCAGCAGGTGTACTGCGGCTCGGTGGACAAGGTCAACGGCGACACCACCTACGCCTTCCACCGCGGCCTGCGTCCGGGTGACTCCGGCGGCCCGGCGTGGATCCCCGGCAAGGGCTTTATTGGGGTGAACTCCTCGCTGTCCGAGAACGTGGCGGGGACGAAGGGCCAGCGCACCGCGTTCGCCCACCCCAGCGCGCTGTAAGCCCGCCCCCAGCCCCAGCGGCTAGGAGTTTGCGGCGGGGGAGGGGGTCGCGGTGGCGTCGTCAATCGATTGCCCCTTGATCTTGCCTTGGGCGAACTTGTTGATCACCATGGCGATCGCGCCGTCGCCGGTGACGTTGGCGGCGGTGCCGAAGGAGTCGACGACGATGTACGCGGCGATCATCAGCGAGACCATCGATTCATCGAAGCCGAGGTTGGCCTGCAGGAGGCCGACGGCGGCCATGATTGCGCCGCCCGGGACGCCTGGCGCGGCGATCATCATGATGCCGAGCAGGAAGATGAAGCCGATGACCTGGCCGGGGGAGACGTCGAGACCACCCATGAACACGACCGCCAGGGCGTAGAGCATGATCTTCATCATCGAGCCGGACAGGTGGATCGTGGCGCAGAGGGGGACGATGAAGCCGGCGACGTCCTCGTCGACCTTGTTCTTCAGCGTCGAGTTGTAGGTCACCGGGATCGTCGCGGCCGACGAGGAGGTGCCCAGCGCGGTGAAGTAGGCGGGCATCATGTTCTTCATCGCCACGAAGGGGTTGCGGCCCGCGATCGCGCCGGCGGCCAGGTACTGCAGCGTGAGGATGATCAGCGTCATCAGGATGGAGAGGACGAGGACGCTGCCGAACGCCGCCATGGTGGAGCCGAAGTTCTCGTTCATTCCCAGGTTGAGGAAGGTGCCGAAGATGAAGAGCGGCAGCAGCGGCACGACGAAGCTCTTCACAATCTTCATGATGACGCCGTTGAGCTCGTCAAGTACCTCGTACATGGCGGTGGATTTCACCTGCGTCATGGCGATGCCGATGAAGAACGCGAGCAGCAGCGCCGACATGACCTCGAACGGCGCCGGCATTTCCACCTCGAAGTAGGGGCTCAGCCCGCCGGCCTCCGGGTCGTCCACGTTGGTAATCAGCTCGGATCCCTTGAGCAGGTGCGGATAGACCACGGTGGCCGTGCCCCACGCAATCAGGCCGGAAATGATGGTGGAGCTGTACGCCACCCCGGCGGTAATGCCGAGCCACTTCCCCGCGCCGTGGCCGAGACCCGCGATGGCGGGCGCGATCAGCGCGAAGATCAGGACGGGGACGAAGAACCCGAGGAAGTTGGAAAACAGGCCGTTGAACGTGACAAAAACGCGTGCCAGCCAGTCGGGAAAGACAAAGCTGCACAGGAAGCCGAGGATGATGGCCACGACAACCCAAAACAGCAATGACTTCAAAACGTTCGATTTCATGGTTGGAACCTTTTGCAGTCACGGGACCGTGGACGGACCCGAAGATGTACAGGGAACGGACAGGGCGTTGTGCCTGTCCGTTGAATGTTATTGTTCCTTATTCACGGCCCGAATTGCGAACTTTCGCAAAATCTTTTCGGCCGGCAGCGGGCAGTCGCTTATCGACGCCCCCACGCCCCACCCAGCCGCCACAAGAATTCGGCCCCACAGCCGGACCGGTTTATCCTATCCCTATGTCCCCGTTTGCAACCATGACCACGCTGAACATCGTCCTTGGCATCCTGTTCATCATTGGCGCGCTCCTCTTCCTCATCCCGGGCGCGATGGCCACCGCCGGCAAGCTTCCCGGCAACAACGTCATCGGCCTCCGCCTCCCGGAGGTGCGCAAGAACGAGAGCACGTGGGTCACCGCCCACCGCGTCGTCGGGCCGTTCGCCCTGCTGGCCGGCGTCGCGATGGCGATCGGCGCGGCGTTCGCCTTCATCGCGGAGGGCTGGGTCTGGGTCGCGCCGGCCGTCGCCCTCATCGCCGCGGTGGCCGCGTTCGCCGTCGGCGGCAACTACGGCACGAAGGCAGCCAAGCTTGCCGACGCCGCACTGCACGAGCCCGACGAACCCGCCGAAGAGGTGCCGGCGCCCCAGGTGAACCTGGATGCGCTGCGCCGCGCGGCCGGAAAGGCCGACGGCGAGGAGTAGCGCCCCGCACCACCGCACCGCAATGTTTCACGTGAAACATTGCGGTTTTTGTTTTGCCCGGGCACGGCGGCGCGCACTGGAATTACTTTCACACCCACGCAGGACTTTTACCAAACTGCTGCGGATCGCGCGCCGACCCGCTACCGTAGCTCTTGTGACTTACATGACTCTGACCAACTGGTGGTGGCGCGCGTAGACGGCGTGCCACCGATTGTAGGTTCCCCATTTCACGGCCCGCCAGCTTGGACCAACTCAAGCACCGCGGGCCTTTCCGCTCCAGAGCCCTCGGTGTCAGCACACACGAAGGACGACAATGAGCAACCCCCCGAATACTCCGCCGGGCGCCGCGCCCCAGGTAACGCGCCGCGACGTGCGCTACCACGCGGACGCCGCAAGCCTGTTCGCCCACCTCGGCGGCACCACCACGCCCGACTCCGTGCTGCTTGAGTCGGCCGACATCACCACCCGCTCCGGGCTCCAGTCCGTCGCGGTGCTGCGCGCCTCGCTGCGCGTGACCTGCCAGGGCGACCGCGTCACCGTACTCCCGCTCACCGAGTCCGGCCGAGTGCTCGCCGCGCGGCTCCGCGAGCAGCTGGGGGAGTACCTCACCCCGGGCGCCCGGGCCGACGTCTACGCGTTCCCCGCCTCCGACGCCGCGGACGAGCGCGAACGCCTCACCGCCACCTCCACGGTGGAGGTCCTGCGCGCGCTGACCACCGGCGCCGGGTACGGCGACGAGGACTTCCCGCTGCTCGCCGGCGGCTTCGCCTACGACTACCTCGAGACCTTCGAGGACCTGCCACGGGTTGCCGACGGCGCGAACACGTACCCCGACTACCAGTACGTGCTCGCGGAGGTCCTGCTGCGCATCGACCACCAGTCCCAGACCGCGTACCTCGCAGGCGTGGACGCGGCCGGCGACGGCATCGACCTCGACGACCTCGCCGCGCGTATCGACGCCGCCGAGCCCGGCACCGCCGACGCGTACCAGCCGACCCCGAGCGCGGCCGGCACCTTGCGCGTGCGTACCGACATCTCGGACGAACGGTTCTGCGCTGACGTCGATAAGCTCAAAGGCAACATTGCCAACGGCGACATCTACCAGGTGGTGCCGGCGCGCAGCTTTATCACCGAGTGCGCCGACGCCTTCGCCGCCTACCTGCAGCTGCGCGCGACCAACCCGTCGCCGTACATGTTCTACCTCCGGGGCGTGGACACGCGCGGGGAGGCGTACGAGCTCTTCGGCGCCTCGCCGGAGTCCAACCTGAAGTACACCCAGGCCAACCGCGAGGTCCAACTCTACCCGATTGCCGGCACCCGCCCGCGCGGCCTGGCCGAGGACGGCTCGATCGACCACGAGCTGGATACGCGCATGGAGCTGCAGCTGCGCACCGACGCCAAAGAGGTCGCGGAGCACACCATGCTGGTGGACCTGGCGCGTAACGACGTCGCCCGCGTGGCCACCCCGGGCACCCGCAGGGTGGTCGATCTGCTGCAGGTGGACCGGTACTCACGGGTGATGCACCTGGTCTCGCGGGTCACGGCCGAGCTGGCCGGGGACCTCGACGCCCTCGACGCCTACCGCGCCTGCATGAACATGGGCACGCTCACCGGCGCACCGAAGCTGCGTGCGACTGAGTTGCTGCGCGAGCTGGAGGGGCACCGGCGCGGTTCCTACGGCGGTGCGGTCGGGTACCTGCAGGGTAGCGGCGACATGGATACCTGCATCGTGATCCGTTCCGCGTACGTCACCGGCGGCACCGCCGTGGTGCAGGCCGGGGCCGGTGTGGTGCGCGATTCCAACCCGCAGTCCGAGGCCGACGAGACGCTGCACAAGGCCTACGCGGTGCTCAACGCGATCGCGCTGGCGGCCGGTGCCGAACTGGAGGTGGAGAAATGATCGCCTTGCTGGATAACCAGGACTCGTTTGTGTACAACTTGGTCGACGCGCTCGCTGAGTACGACTCAACAGTGTTCCGCAACACCGTGAGCGCCGACGCCGTGCTCGCTACTGAGCCGGACTTAATAGTGCTGTCGCCCGGGCCCGGGTACCCCGCGGACGCCGGGTGCATGGCCAAGCTCATCGACCGGGCGCAAGGGCGGATCCCAATCCTCGGGATCTGCCTGGGGTACCAGGCCCTGGTCGAGCACTTCGGGGGAGCGGTGCGGCCGTGCGGGCCGGTGCATGGGGCGTCGATAAGCATGGCCCTCACGGACGCCGGACAGGACTCGCCGCTGTTTGCGGGCATGACCGTGGACGACATCCCGGGGCAGCGCGGGCGACTCGTGCCGGTGGCGCGCTACCACTCGCTGGGCGCCACCGCGGTGCCGGCGGGGATGCACGCGCTCGCGCACACCGCCACCGACATTGGCGCCGCGGTCATGGCCGCGGCGAGCGACGACGGCATGTCCCTCGGCCTGCAGTTTCACCCCGAATCCATCCTCACCCCGGCAGGGCCGACGATGCTGCGGCGCAGCGTGGACCTGCTGCTGAAGAAAGGAACGAACAATGGCAACCGATAAATCCCTGGCAATCCTCAAGCGCTTCCTGGACAACCGTGCACCCTCGCTGGAGGAGGCGGTCGAGGCGTTCACCCCGCTCACGGTGGGCGATTACGACGACGTCCACATCGCCGCGCTGCTCGCCACCATCCGCACCCGCGGCGAGACATTCGCGGACGTGGCGGGCGCGGCGCGCGCGTTCCTCGCGGCCGGCCGACCGTTCCCCGTGACGGGGGAGGGGCTCATGGACACCGCGGGCACCGGCGGCGACGGCGCGAACACCATCAACATCACCACGGCCGCCTCACTGGTCGCGGCCGCGGGCGGGGTGAAGATGATTAAGTGCGGCAACCGCTCAGTATCGTCCAAGTCCGGATCGGCCGACGTGCTCGAAGCGCTGAACATCCCGCTGGACCTGGACCCGGAGCGCGCCGTGCGCCAGTTCGAATCCTCCAACTTCACGTTCCTGTTCGCGCCGGCGTACAACCCGGCGATCGCGCACGTGCAGCCGGTGCGCAAGGCGCTCGGCGTGTCCACGCTCTTCAATACGATGGGCCCGCTGCTGTCGCCGGCGCGCCCCGAGTTCCAAATCATGGGCATTGCCAACCCGGCGCAAGGCCAGCTCATCGCGGAGACCATGCGCGAGCTCGGGCGCGGCCGCGCCATGGTCGTCCACGGGGCAGGCACCGACGAACTCGCGGTCCACGGCGAGTCGCAGATCTGGGAGCTCGACCGCGACGGCGCGATCACCCACTCCACCGTCACCCCGGAGGAGCTCGGCCTCGCGCGGCACCCGTTGGAGGACCTGCGCGGTGGTGACGGGGAAGCGAACGCTGCGGCGATGCGCGCCACCTTCGCCGGCGAAGGCCCGCAGGCGCACCGCGACGCTGTCGCCGCCACCGCCGGCGCCATGTTCTACCTCTACGGCACCACCGACACCATCGCCGACGGCGTGCAGCACGCGCTCGCATTGCTTGCCGACGCCACCGTGCACACCTGGTTGCGCCGCCACGAGGAGGCTGACTACAGTGCCTAAGCCCGCCGAACTGCCCACGGTGCTGGAGGACACTGTCGAGGGGCGAAAGGGTCACCTTACCGAAATCCGGCAGCGTGTCGCCCACGTCAATTTCGACACGTTACCCAAATCGGAGCGCTCCCTCTACGACAACCTCAAGCGGGAGGGGACGAGCTTCATCATGGAGTGCAAGTCCTCCTCACCCTCGCTGGGCCTGATCCGCGACCACTACGAGCCAGGCGCTATCGCGCGCATCTACTCCCGGTACGCCGCCGGCATCTCGGTGCTGTGCGAGCCGGACCGCTTCGGCGGGGACTACGACCACCTGTCGACGGTGGCGTCAAGCACCCACCTGCCGGTGTTGTGCAAGGACTTCATCATCGACGACGTCCAGGTCTACGCCGCCCGCTACTACGGCGCGGACGTCATCCTCCTCATGCTGTCAGTGTTGGACGACGCCACCTATGCCCGATTGTCCGCGCTCGCGGACTCGCTTGGGATGGACGTCCTCACCGAGGTGATCGACGAGGAGGAAGCGGCGCGCGCCACCCGGCTCGGGGCGCGCATCTTCGGCGTCAACCACAGGAACCTCCACGACCTATCCATCGACCTCACGCGCTCGGCCCGGCTGGCCACGCTCGCGCCCGAGGGGGCAGCGGTGGTTGCCGAGTCGGGCATCCGCGACGCCGAGACCGTGCGCCAGCTCGGCGCCCACGCCGACGGCTTCCTCGTCGGCTCGCAGCTCACCGGCCAGCCGGACGTCGACCTCGCAGCCCGCGAGCTGGTGTACGGGCCGAACAAGGTCTGCGGCCTCACCTCCTGGCCGGCGGCGCAGGCGGCCAAGGCGGCGGGCGCCGTCTACGGCGGCCTCATCTTCGAGCAGGCGAGCCCCCGCAATGTTTCACGTGAAACATCGGCTGACATTATCGCGCACGAGCCGGGCCTCAAGTACGTCGCGGTTTCCCGGCGGACCTCCGGGTACGGCGACCTCATCCAGCCCGGCATCGCCGCCGTCCAGGTCCATGCGCCCTACCAAGGGTCGATCGAGGCGGAGCTCGACCTCGTCGGCCGCGTCCGCGGGGAGGTCGGCGCCGGCATCGAGGTGTGGCGCGCGGTTTCCATGAGCGCCGGTGATGGGGGCGGGGTCGCGCTGGGGCTGCAGGGGAGCGCGGACAAGCTTGTGCTCGACGCGCGCGACGGGGGCTCTGGCGAGACCTTCCGCTGGGCCGACATTCCGGCCCAGGTACGCGGCCACGCGCTGCTCGCCGGCGGACTCCACCCCGGCAACCTCGAGGATGCGCTCAGCGTCGGCTGCACGGGCGTGGACCTGAACTCCGGGGTGGAGTACCCGGCGGGCGCCGGCGCGTGGGCCGGGCGGAAGGACGCAGCGGCGCTGCGGCGCGCATTCAACATCATTGGCAATTACCACTACCCAAGGACGAACAATGAGTGATTACACCCACGGCGGCAGCACGATCCTGCCAGCCTACTACGGCGAGTTCGGCGGCCAGTACGTGCCGGAGTCGCTCCTCCCCGCGCTTGACCAGCTCGAGCGCGCCTTCGTCGACGCGTGGGAGGACGAAGAGTTCATGGCCGAATACCGAGGCCTGCTCCGCGACTACCTCGGCCGCCCCACGCCGCTCACCGAGTGCCGGAACCTGCCGCTCGATGGCGCCAACGCGCGGATCTTTCTCAAGCGCGAGGACCTCGTCCACGGCGGCGCGCACAAGACAAACCAGGTGATCGGCCAGGCGCTCCTGGCCAAGAAGATGGGCAAGACCCGCATCATCGCGGAGACCGGCGCCGGCCAGCACGGCACCGCGACGGCGCTCGCGTGCGCGCTCCTGGGCCTGGACTGCGTGATCTACATGGGAAAGGTCGACATGGCCCGCCAGGAGCCCAACGTCTACAGGATGCGTCTCATGGGCGCGGAAGTCGTCGGCGTGGACTCGGGCGCCGGCACGCTCAAGGACGCGGTGAACGAGGCGCTCCGCGACTGGACCGCCACCTTCCACGAGTCCCACTACCTGCTCGGCACGGCGGCGGGTCCGCACCCGTTCCCCAAAATGGTGAAGGAGCTCCACCGCGTCATCTCCGCCGAGGCGAAGGCGCAGATGCAGGACCGCGTGGGCGCGTTGCCGGATGTGGTGTGCGCCTGCGTCGGCGGCGGCTCGAACGCGATCGGCATGTTTGCCGACTTCATCGAGGAGTCCGCCGTCGAGCTCGTCGGCGTGGAGCCCGGGGGAGAGGGTGTCGGCGTGGGCAAGCACGGGGCCGCGATCGCAGCCGGTACCGTGGGCATCCTCCACGGCACGCGCTCCTACCTCATGCGCGACGCCGACGGGCAAGTGGAGGAGTCCTACTCCATCTCCGCCGGGCTTGACTACCCGGCCGTCGGCCCCGAGCACGCGCACCTGGCCAAGTCCGGGCGCGCTCGGTACGCCCCCGTCACCGATGAGGCGGCGCTGCGCGCGTTCCAGATGCTGTCTCGGTACGAGGGCATCATTCCGGCCCTCGAGTCCTCGCACGCGCTCGCGTACGCGCTCGACCGCGCAGCCTCGCACCCGCGCGATGCAGAGCCCCTGACCATCCTCGTGTCGCTCTCGGGCCGCGGCGACAAGGACGTCGCGCACGTCCGCGCGACCCTGGAAAGCCACCCGGATTGGGTGATTGCACGGAAGGAGACCAACTAAGATGTCCACCCCTACTACGTCACGTTACGATTCAACGTTCGCGGCACTGGAGGCAAAAGGCGAGGGGGCATTCGTCCCCTTCGTCATGCTGTCCGACCCCACCCCCGAGGACGCGCTGCGCATTATCGACGCCGTCGTGACCGCCGGAGCCGACGCCCTCGAACTCGGTGTTCCGTTCTCCGACCCTGTTGCGGACGGTCCCGCGATCCAGGCAGCCCACGTTCGTGCGCTGGACGGAGGCGCGAGCGTCGATAAAGCTCTCGCGCAGGTGCGGACCATCCGTGAGCGCTACCCGGATCTCCCCATCGGCATGCTCATCTACGCCAACGTCGCCTACGTGCGGGGGCTGGACGAGTTCTACGCGGCGTTCCGCGAGGCGGGCGCAGACAGCGTGCTACTGCCCGACGTGCCCGTGCGCGAGTCGGCAGCGTTCAGCGCGGCGGCGGAGGCGGCGGGCATCTGCCCGATCTACATCGCACCCGTAAAAGCGAGCGCGCAGACGCTCGAGGGGGTGGCGGCGCAGTCCCGCGGCTACATCTACGCCATCTCCCGCGACGGCGTGACGGGGGCCGACAAGGCCGCGTCGGTGGAGGGTCTGCGCGAGGTGGTGGACAACGTGCAGTCGGACGGCGGGGCGCCGGTGCTGCTTGGCTTCGGCATCTCAACCCCGCAGCACGTCGCCGACGCGATCGCGGCCGGGGCGGCAGGCGCGATTACCGGCTCCGCCATCGCCAACATCGTGGCCAAGTACACAGCGCACACGCACCCCGAGCCGGCGCGGATTACGGACATGGACGCGCTCACCAGGGAACTGTCCGCCTACGTCGCACAGATGAAAGAGGCTACGATAAAGGCATGACTTGTTCACGACGCCTCTTCCTCCTCGGCACTGCCACCACCTTCGCCGGCGCGTTCCTCGCCGCCTGCGGCGAGCCCCCGAGCGAGGAGGTAGCCAAGACCGCGGTCCCCGTGGGCAGCTCGGTCATCCTCGACCACTTCATCATCGCCCAGCCGACCGCCGGCGAGTACGTCGCCTACTCCTCGGTATGCCCGCACCAGCAGCAGAAGATCACCGTCGTCGAGGGCGAGAACGTGAAGTGCACCGCGCACGGCTCCGTGTTCAATACCGCGACGGGTGACAAGGTGTCCGGCCCCTCCGTGGCGGGACTGCGGGAAGTACCTTTGGAGGATCAGGGGGAAAACCTCGTCGCGACCGACGGCCAGGTCTAGCTTCACCCAGATACTCCATTACGGCGACCCCCAATGGTTGGCATTCCAATCGTTGGGGGTCACAACTATCTCGACCGGCTTAGCACTGCAGTGCCGCCCGGTCCCATCCGCGGAAGTACGAATCGGGGTACGGCAGTTTCGCCGGTGCGACCCCGAGTTCCCGCAGCGCGTCGATAGCCCACTCGGCGTTGCGGAGCGCCGCGCGACCGATGAGGACGGCGTCGGCTTCTTCGCGGTCGAGGATGGCTTGGGTCTGGGTGGCGTCGACAAGCATGCCCACCGCGGCGGTGGGGAGACCGGCGGCCTCGCGGACGCGGCGGGCGAAGTCGACCTGGTACCCGGGCGCAGCGGGGATGTCGGCCGGGACGTTGCCGCCGGTGGAGACGTCGATGAGGTCCACGCCTGCCTCGGCGAGCAGGGGAGCGAGGCGCTCCGAGTCCTCCGCGCGCCAGCCGTCGGGCTCGACCCAGTCGGTGGCGGAGAGGCGCACGAGCAGCGGCATGCCCTCGGGGATGGCCGCGCGGACGGCGTCGACGACCTCCCGCAGGAGGCGGGTGCGGCCGTCGAAGTCGCCGCCGTACTCGTCGTCGCGCTCGTTGGACATCGGGGAGAGGAACTGGTGCAGCAGGTAACCGTGCGCGCCGTGGATCTCCACGAGGTCGAACCCGGCGTCGACAGCGTGCTTCGCGGCCTGGGCGAACTGGCCGGGCACGGCGCGAACCTCCTCCAGCGTCATCGCGCGGGGGACGGCCTGCCCGTCCGCTGCGATCGCGCTCGGGCCGAGCGTTTCCCAGCCACCCTCCTCCGGCGGCACCGTCCCGCGACCCTTGTTGTCGGGCAGCATGGGGTAGGTCGACGCCTTCCGGCCCGCGTGGCCCAGCTGGATCCCCATCTTCGCACCCATCTCGTGCGCGAAATCCACGATCGGCGCCCACGCCTTCGCGTGCTCGTCGGACCATATACCCGCGCAGAACGGGGAAATGCGTCCCTCGGGCACGACGCCGGAGGCTTCCGCGATGATGAGCCCGAAGCCGCCTGCGGCGCGCGCCCCGTAGTGGACCATGTGCCAGGACCGCGGGATGCCGTCGCGCCCGCTCGCCTGGTATTGACACATCGGCGGCAGCCAGATGCGGTTGCGGATTTCCAGGTCGCGGAGAGTCAATGTGTCGCTCAATCGCATGCGCCCAAGCATAGACTTCAACCATGCCAAACTTCCTCACCCGCATCGACCCCCTGGTCGCCGGCATCATCGTCTCGGCCCTCATCGCGTTCGTCCTGCCCGCGCGGGGCGCTTTCGCCGACGGATTCAGCGTCGCGGTCAAGCTCGCGATCGCGCTCCTCTTCTTCCTCTACGGCGCGCGCCTCTCCACCCGCGAGGCCCTCAACGGTCTGACCCACTGGAGGCTCCACGCCGCCATCCTCGCGTGCACGTTCGTCGTGTACCCGCTCATCGGCATCCTCCTTCGCCCGCTCTCCGCGGTCGTCTCGCCGGAGCTCTACCAGGGCATCCTCTTCCTCACGCTCGTGCCGTCGACAGTCCAATCCTCCGTCGCGCTCACCGGCATCGCGCGCGGCAACGTCAGCGGCGCGGTCGTCGCCGCGAGCCTCTCATCGCTCGTCGGCGTGGTCGCCACCCCGCTCCTCGCCATGCTGCTCATGCGCTCGAGCGGGGGAGTGCTTATCGACGCCTCCGTCTTCCTCGACATCTCCATCCAACTCCTCCTCCCGTTCCTCCTCGGCCAGCTGGCCCACAACTTTCTGCCCCGGGTCCGCGAGATCGCCGCGTCCAAGGCGACCAAGATCGTGGACCGCGGGTCGATCTGGATGGTTGTCTACTCGGCGTTTTCCCAGGGCGTCGTCGCCGGAGTGTGGACGCAGTTGCCGCTGTGGCAGATTCTGTTTCTCATCGTGTTTGCGGCCGCACTCGTCGTGGCGATGCTGCGGGTGACGGGCTGGGTGCCGGGCAAGCTCGGCTTCAGCCGCGCGGACACCGTGGCTATCCAGCAGTGCGGGACACAGAAGTCGTTGGCCACGGGTCTGCCCATGGCCTCGGTGATGTTTGGCGGGGCGACCCTGGGCACCCTCATTATTCCGCTCATGATCTACCACATGACGCAGCTGGTGATCTGCTCCTCGTACGTCTCGCGTTACGCTGGTGCAGACGAATCGCAACACTAGAAGGAGATGTTTCACGTGAAACATTACGTGCGCATCCACTACCAGGTGCCGGAGCTCGGGGGAGAGCTGCTCAACATTGCGGAGCTGGAGGAGATCTCGAGCGACCGCTGCACCATGGTCCGCATGATCGAGCTGGACCCGAACGAGACCATCACCGGTGTGTACACGGAGGGGTGCGTCATCGGCCAGGCCAACGAGCCGATGGGCGCGGTCCCGCACCCCGACTCCTACGACGCGCTGGAGGGCATCACCTCCACCCGCCTGACCCGGATGGAGTTCGAGGGGCTCTGGGGCGAGGCGAAGGTGAAGTTCCCGGAGATCGGGTAGGGGAGCTACCCGAGCAGGTCGTCGAAAAGCAGCTCCCTGAGCTTGGCGTAGGTGACCTCGTATGAGGCTGAGTTCTTGCCGACGGTCTGCGGGTTCCAATTCGCCATTTCAATGATCGGCTTCAGCGCGCCGACGAGCTTGGTCAGGTTGCCCGGCGCCTGCAGGAACTCCAGCGGCGGCTTGTGCCAGGTGAGGCGTCCGGCCTCGGCGTCGTCTTTGATCAGCGCCTGAATGCTGAACAGGAGCGGGATGAGGTAGCCGGCCGGCGGCACCTCGTGCTCGACAAGCTGGTTGGTGACCAAGGTGCGGTTCGCGCCCTTCGACGTCTTCTTCACCGCGCCGATGCGACCGAAAGACCCACCGTTCTCGTTATAGGCGTCCTTGAAGCCGGTGTAGATGTAGTCGTAGCAATTGAGGATGTCAACGATCATCTCGAAGGCCGACGCGATGTAGCCATCGAGCACCACGTAGCTCTTCCCGTCGTCTGTCTTCTCGGCCGCACCGTCCGCCTCGACCAGGTCGGTGAATCGCTGCAGCGAGGCCGCCTTGCTGGAGTACGCGGAGGTTGGCGTGATGGGTTTGATGCCGTAGTTGCCAAGCGTCGGCACCTTGCCCAGCGACACCCACAGCAGCGAGACGAGCATGCGGGGGTCAATCCGCTTGTTGTCGTTGGTGCTCCACGTGACCTGGTCGGCCAGCTCGGCGGGCATGGACTCCTTGAGGAAGTCGAAGACGCCGCTCTTGTTCGCGATCGCGTCGGCGGCCAACTGCGCGTTCTGGTTGCGGTTCGCGCAGATGCCCATGATGAGGTTGTTGAACTCGGCGAGGCCGTCGCCGGCCTCCGGGCCCGCGAGGGGAGCGATGATCTCGAGCGGGACGAGCGCGTCGAGGGTGGGGGAGGTGTCCTGGCGCAGCGCCTTGAGCGCAGTCGTGTTCTCAGCCCAGGCTTCCTTGAGCTGGTCCCAGAACTTCACCTTCCGCAGCGCCTTCTCGCTCACGCCGACCTCGCCGAGGAGTACCAGCGCGATAGCCATCAGGTTGTGGCCGCCGTCGAGGACGCCTTCGCGGTCCGGGTCGGCGAAGTGGAGCTGGAAGCGGTCGCGATCGCGCTCGACCACGTCCGAGGATCCGATCAGGATGCCTTTGGAGTAGAAGGGGAGCATCTCCGGCGCGGTCTGGATCGTCTGCATGATGTCCTCAGTGATCGTCGTGCGCTTCGGACGACGGGGGTTTGCCGTCAGATCCTCGATGCTGATGAGGTCGACCAGATTCTTGATCTTCACCGCGCCGCTGATGCGGTAGAGCGGGCCGACGTTGGCGTCATTGCGCAGCTCGACCTTGAAGGTGACGGTTTTGTCTTGCATGGGTACGGACATGGTGGATTCCTTTCCTGTTGGGGTGTTCGACACACGACTGGATGCGTATGCACCGACCCCAGAGGTTCCGGAATCCACCTGGCCGTCCGGCCAAGTTCAGCCCACCGCCCTGTCCAGGGCAGTTCACGTTGTCGACGTGGCGACCTTGTATCAACCACTGGTACCGAGCATAAGTGCTCCGGGTTAGGAACGCAACCTTCTATTTAGTGATATACGTCGCACATTAGAGACAGCTGCTTTTGTTCCGGTGGCACTGACACAACAACGCCCCCGAGACCGACTGCACACACAGTTGGCCCGGGGGCGTAAAGCTACCTCGGTACGAGGCGCTCGAGCTTAGAACGGGAGCTTTATGTTGCCCAGGCCCGGAACTGCGCCGCTTGCAGCGACGGCAGCCAGGATGCCGAGCACGAGCGCGCCGATGCCGGTGCCGAGCAGGATGTTGGCGGTCTTGCCAGGTGCCCAATCGTTGGACGCGTCGCTCTTGATGGAGGACAGGAATGCGTCGTTCAAATCCTTGAATTCGCCCTCCTTGCCTTCGGTAGACGCCTTGACGATGCCGGTGGCCTTGTCCTTGTTGGCCTCGAAGTAGTTCTTTGCGGCCTCATCGGTGATGTCGGAGGAGCCGGTCTTCTCCCCATCTTTGCCCTCAGCCTGGGAAGAAGAGGCTCCCTGATCCTCCTTCGGGCCGTTGGCGTCATCCTGCGCGTACGCCGGAGCGACGGCGAGGGACAGTGCGGTTACTGCTGCGAGTGCAGCGGATGCGGAGCGCTTCATGGGAAGTTCCTCTCTCGTAGGGGTCGAGGGGCGGGGTCGCACCTCGATGAGGGTTAAACCGAGAACGTTCTGTTCAAGGTGCGCAAGCATTTGCCAGAAAAACCTTTGGCAGCTGCTTACTATTTGACGTATCGAAGCGGTTGCGCGAAGCGTTACCCCGTTTGTCTCTATTTTCATAAATACTTTTCGTTACTTCGGGGGTACTGCCTCGTGCCCACAGATGACACCGACCCACGCAAAACCCCCAGCCACCGAGACTTCAACGAGCCTCTAGCTGGGGGTGCGAATGAGCTGCCCGGAAATTAGGGCAAAGCTGCGACTAGAACGGCATGTTCGGCAGCAGACCCGCCTGGTTGGCAACGAAGCCGATGGCACCAAGGCCAGCGGCTGCGACAGCGACCCAAGTGAGGATCCAGCCCGCCTGCGTAGCCTGGTACGCCTGATCGGCACTGGAGCCCTGCTCTACGGATCCGACGATCATGTCCTTCGCACCGTCGGTCTTCGGGGCAGCGCCGTAACCCTCATCCTCGAGCTTCTTGTCGAGCTTGCGCTTTTGAACACCCTGTCGAGCACCCTCTTCAGCGCCCTGAAGAGTATCCTCCACAACGCCCTTCGGTCCTTCGACGGCTTCGCGCACACCCTCGATGAATTCGTTCGAATCTTCCGCAGCCTGCGCCGGAACAGCGGTGAGGGAGAGGGCGGTAGCGGTAGCGAGTCCCGCAGCAATGGTGCGCTTCATCAGATACTCCTTGTGTCGGTTCACATTCCATGCCTTTGGTCGGCATTGCGGGCAAGGGTACCGCTACGTTTCTGTATTTGTCCAGAGTTCTATGGACATCGGGGGAGGATTGTGTCGGCGCTACGCCCGTGGCACGCTCAGATACCGATATGAGGATACCGTTCTCGCCGCCCAGGAGCGCGTTGTCGGGGCCTTACTATCGGTATTTACCGGCCCCCGGCCCCAACACACCGCCGAACCTAGAACACCAGGTTCACCAAGGCCATGTACAAAAGTGTGCCGGCGAAGATTGAGAGGCCGGGGGAGCGTCGCCAAGCGTGGAGCGCAAGCGTAGCGACGCTCGCGATCAGGGCAGCGCCAACCCCGCCCGGGGCATAGGATGCGCCGCCAATCGTGTACACCACGAGGACCGTCATCACGCCGACGGGCATGTAGAGCCCGAGGAACTCAATGAACGGGCTGCCCTTGAGCAGTTTGAGGAAGGAGAAGGGCAGGGCCCTTAACGCTACTGTGACGAAACAGACTGGGATGAGGACCGCCCACACCATCGACGCGGTAATCCCAACAGGCAGTCCCATTAGCGCACCCTCCACGTGAGTTTCTTGTCCAACGCCGGAACCCAGTAACGCACGAGCAAGAGGAGGAAGTACGCAATCAGTGACACCATGAGCATCGAGGAGGGCACCAGCACCATCGCCAGAATGCCCATCCCCATTGCAAGCACGACGGCCCCGAAGTCCCGGGAAGACTGCAGGGCCTCGTACGCCAGGACGATGAACAGCGCGTTGAGCGCGAACTCCATGCCTTGCACGTCGGGCGGGATGATTTGGCCGGCGAGCGCCCCGACGATGCCGGGGATGACCCACCGCAGCTGGCACACCACCTGGATGGTTAGTAGCCGGGGACCGCTCACCGGGGCGTTGGGGCCGCGGGCGGAGACGATGGCGTAGGTCTCGTCGGTAAGCGCGTACGCGGAGTAGCGGCGGCCCCACCACGAGCGGATGAGGTGGCGCGGGTAGGTGAGCCCGTAGAAGATGTGGCGGAAGTTCACCATGACGCCAGTGACGGCGGCAGACAGCGGCCCGATCCCGGACGCGACCATATTGATGGCCAGGAACTCCATCGACCCTGCGTAGATGACCACTGAAAAGATCGGCGTCCACCACCAGGCGAAGCCGGATTGGGTCATAAGGAGGCCGAACGCGAGGCCGAGCGGGATCAACCCCAGCCCGACGAGCCACGTGTCCTTGATGCCCGCGCGGACTTCATCCAATGTTTCACGTGAAACATGCAATGTTGCTCCACTTACCCTCCCGCGGGCCGGGTCAGCCCGCTATTCGCTTTGCGACGCCCACCACGCCTTGAGTTCCGCGACCGCCTCGTCGTGGTCGAGCTCGCCGCGCTCGAGTCGCAGTTCCTTCATGTACTTCCACGCCTTGCCCACCTGGGGGCCTGGCTCGAGCCCGAGAATCTGCATGATCTCGTTGCCGTCAAGGTCGGGGCGCACGCGGGCGAGGTCCTCCTTGGCCGCGATGTCCGCGATGCGCTCTTCCAAATGATCATAAGTGCGCTGCAGGCGGCGTGCCTTCTTTGGATTTCTCGTGGTGCAGTCGGCGCGCACCAGCTTGTGCAGCCGGGGGAGGAGGTCGCCGGCGTCGGTGACGTAGCGGCGCACCGCGGAATCCGTCCACTGGCCCTCGCCGAAGCCGTGGAAGCGCATGTGCAGAAACACGAGCTGACCCACATCCTCAATCACGTGCTTCGGGTACTTCAGCTTCCGCATGCGCTTGCGCGTCATCTTCGCCCCGACCACCTCGTGGTGGTGGAAGCTCACGCCACCGCCCTCCTTGGCCGCGCGGGTATCCGGCTTGCCAATGTCGTGCATGAGCGCCGCCCACCGCAGCTTCAGGTCCGGGCCCTCGTCCTCCAGCTCGGTCGCCTGACGCAGCACCGTCAGCGAGTGGCGGTACACATCTTTGTGCTGCATGTGTTCGTCCTGCTCCAGCTGCAGCGCTGGAATCTCCGGCAGCACCTCGTCGGCAAGACCTGTCTGCACGAGCAGATCGATGCCCTCCCAAGGGCGCGCACCGAGCATGAGCTTGTCCAGCTCCGCTTGCACGCGCTCGACGGTGATGCGGCCGATCTCGCCGGCCATTGCGCGCATCGCGTCGAACACGCGCGGCGCGACCTCGAAACCGAGCTGGGAGACGAAGCGGGCGGCGCGCAGCATGCGCAGGGGATCGTCCCGGAACGAGATCTCCGGCGCCTGGGGCGTGTCGAGCCGGCGCGCGAGCAGATCGTCGAGTCCGCCGACGGGATCGTGGAAGGTGGGGGTGAGGGTGGCGTCGACAAGCGAAAGCTCGATCGCCATCGCATTGCAGGCAAAGTCGCGCCTGACCAGGTCGCCCTCGAGCGTGTCGCCGAAGGTGACCTCGGGGTTGCGCGTCACGCCGTCGTACAGATCGGCGCGGAACGTCGTGATCTCGACCTGATTGCCGTGCTTCACCGCGGCGACGGTGCCAAACTCGATGCCCGCGTCCCACGTGTTTTCGCCCCACTCGCTAAGGATCTCCTGCGTCACCTCCGGCCGCGCGGAAGTGGTGAAGTCGAGGTCGTGCCCGAGCTTGCCCAGCATCGCATCGCGCACTGGCCCGCCGACCATATATAAGGTCTCGCCGCGCTCCGCGAAACGAGCGGCCAGCGGCGTCAAGAATGGGGAAAGCTTATCGACGCTCCCCTGCGCACGCGCCAACAACACCGCCGCCGCGTTGGGGTCGTCAGCGTCGGGGAGGTCGAACAGGGGAGGGTAAGTCTTCGGCGTAGTCACCCGTCACACGATACCTGCCCGTTCCCGTGGACCGTAAGGGCCTGTTAAATACCACAAACGGCCCGCTGACCGATACGATAAGGCGGATGAACGAGAACACACGGCCCTCCCAGGGCTCCGCACCCAACCGCACCGACGCCCGTCCCAACGGCGCCGGCGGTAGCGGTGGCGCCGGCGGCGCCAGGGGAGCGGATTCCAACGGCGGACGGCCGAGGCGCCGGCGCCGCCGGCGTCGCTCGCGCGGCCAGGGCGGCCAGGGTGGGCAGAGCGCCCAGGGCCAGGGCAACCAGCAGGGCGGCCAGGCCAAGCACAGCGAGAACGGTGGCGGCAACAGCAACCGGGGCCGTGGAAGTCGGCGCCGCCGCCACCGCGGGCGCGGCGGAAGCCAGACCAAAAACCAGCCGAAGAACCAGTCCAACGGAAAGGACAACGCCAAGGGCGGCAAGGGCAAGCACCCCAAGGGCGGCAAGAATGCTGCGCGGCGGAAGCGGGGCCGGGGCGGGAATCGTCGGCAATCGCACTACAGCCACCACGAGAACTCGGGGATGGTCACGCGCGACGAGACGTCGGCGGGCGGCCTCGTCGTATCCGGGCTCGCTGAGGCGGTGAACCCGGACACCAAGAAGGTGGACATGTCGCAGCTGTACGTGGCGCTGATCGGGCGCCTCGACCGCCGCCGGCGACTCCTCTGGTCCATGCCCAAGGGCCACGTGGAGGACGGCGAGCACCAGTGGCGCACCGCGGAGCGCGAGGTGTGGGAGGAGACCGGCATCGTCGGCGAGGCCTTCGACACCCTCGGCACGATCGATTACTGGTTCGTCTCCGAGGGGGTGCGCATCCACAAGACGGTGCACCACAACCTGCTCCGCTACGTCGACGGCATCCTCAACGACGAGGACCCCGAAGTCACCGAGGTGGCCTGGGTGCCGCTGAGCGAGCTCATCGAGCGGCTCGCCTACGCGGACGAGCGCAAACTGGCCCGCGTGGCGTACGACCGTCTCCCGGACCTGGCGCGTGCCGAGTTTGAGGCCGGAAGGGTCACCCCGCGATGACCCACGGCCACGGCGAGAGCACCAGACCCATGCACGCGCGGGCGGTCGGCGCGCTCGGCGCGGCGGCCCTCTTCGTCGTCGGCGCACCGGGCCTGTCCGCCGCGGGCATCCCGGCGACGCTCCCCGTGCCCACCGACCCGGCCGACCCGTCGGTGACGGACCAGTGGGTCAACCCCAACGTCCGCGAGGGGGAGGGCGCGCTGGCCAGGCTCGCCGCGATCGAGGCACCGGACTCGCTCCAGGCGCACGATCCGTTTCACGTGAAACTTCGCGTCACCAATACGTCCGAGCGCACGCTCGAGGGCCTGAGCATCGTTCCCCGCCGCGGCCCGCTGACCGGCTCCGTCGCGGACCAGCGCATGGCCACGATCGCGGCGACTGGCGAGTACGGCGTGGCGGGGGAGCGCGTGAGCGTCGATAAGCGTATCGCCGCGGGCGAGTCCGCCGAGATCGACGTCGACCTGCACAGCGATTCCCTCGGCCTCAGCGCGCTCGGCACGTACCCCGTGAGCCTGGTGCTTGTCGACGCCAACGGCGCCCCGCTCGACTCCGAGCGCTTCCACCTCACGGTGCGCGGGCTCGCCGACGGCGCCGCCCCCGGCGGCATGACCGCCCTGTACCCAATTGCCGCGCCGGTGGACATCGTCCCCGGGGAGACCGGCGACGCGCCCGAGGAGCCACAGCTGGTCCTCGCCTCCGACGCCCTGGCCACCGAGATCGCGCCCGGCGGAAGGCTGGACCAGCTCGTGGACGGCTACCTCGCCGCGACGCAGACGCCCGCGGTCCGCGAGGCCACGTGTGCCGCCATCGACCCGGCGCTCGTCGACACCGTCGACCGGATGAGCCGCGGCTACGTCATCGCGCAGGAGCGCCAGCCGGTGGTGAAGGAGCCGCAGCGACTCCGCGACTCCTGGGGCTCCCACGACAACGATTGGTCGGCGACCCCCGGGCCGGGTCAGGAAGACGCGTCCGCGTTCCTGGAAAAACTCCGGCAGGTCTCTGCGCAAAGCTGCACCGTGGCCCTGCCGTGGGCGAACGCCGACCTCGACGCCGTCGCGCGCACTGGGGACCCGTGGCTCATGCGCGAGGCGATCGAGCGCGGCCCGACCGTCCTGGAGCGCATCCTGGGCAACGCGGGGATGCTCAATACGGTCGTGCCCGGCAATACGGCGCTGGAGGGGGAGAGCATCCCGGCCCTCGGGTGGGCGGACCACTCCCGGTCCACCGTCGCCGAGGAGGGGATGCAGGCCGCGTGGGAGCGCACCGAGGCGCTCGCGGCGCAGGCGGCCGCCGAGCACCCTGGCGTCGACGCCCTGGAGGCGAACACGCCCGGCTCCGCGAGCTCCGCCGCGGCGCCCAAGCCCGTGCAGACCGTGCGCGTGCTGCTCCCCGGCAACACAATCGAGTCCGGGTCACCCGCCGGCGATGTTTCACGTGAAACATCGGAAGGGGACGGCCCCGCGGCGCAGCGGTTCGCGTGGGCCGCGCCGAACGTTCTCGCGGTGGGGTACCAGGACGACTTGGCATCGGTGCTCGCCACCGTCGGTCCCGCACCGACCACCGTGTCCTACGCCCCCGAGGTCACCCGCTTCGACTACACCATGGACTCCGACCACTCGCGCGCCGTCAACGCTGCATCGGCCATCCGCCTCGCTGCGCAGCAGGCGTGGACGTGGGAGGGCGAACCGGCGACGGAGCCGGTGCTGGTGAACCCGCCCGCGACGTGGGACGCGGACACCGCGTCGGTGCTGCTGGGCACAGTGGCGGACCTGGTGACCAACGGCGGGGCGCAGCCCGTCTCGCTCAACGCCTACCTGGAGGCGCCCGCAGAGGTTCCGGCCGCCGCGAACGTGGGCACCCCGTACTCCGACCCGGGTGCGTTCACCGACTCCGAGATCATGGCCACCACGCAGCAGGCGCGGTTTACCAACGACCTCACCGAGCTGCTTGCGCCGGACTCCTCCATCGCACTGACCCGCTACGGGTACACGCTCCCGCTGCGCCGCGACCTCATCACCGCGCTGAGCACGGACGAGCGGCGCAGCGTGCACGAATACTCCGACGCCGCCGCCGCGACGAGCGGCCGACTCGCCGGCTCCAGGGACACGCTGACCGAGCTGCGGAGTTCGGTTGCGCTGATTCCGCCGGGGAATGTGTACACGCGGACGTCGCCAAGCAGCCCCTTGCTCATCGTCGCCCAAAACGGCATGCCGCTGCCCGTGCAAACATCGATTCAGTACCGCGGGCCCGAGGGCGCGACGCTCAACGTGCCGCGCGAGATGCGGATACCCGCGCGGGGCTCCGTGACCGTGCAGATGACGGCGGACCTGCCGGAGGCGAAGCGGGGGACCGACCTGCAGCTGTTCCTCGCGGGGCCGAAGGGCGCGCCGATGTCGCAGCCCGTGGACATCACCGTGCGCACCGCGGCGATCGCCGTCCGCGGGTGGGTGTTCGTCGCCGCGCTCGGCGCCGTCGTGACGGTGCTGCTCGCGCTCACGGTCGGGCGGAAGCGACGCTCGCGGGCCCCCAACTCGGGCGAGCACGCGCCGGCGGCGACCGGGAACGACCCGCCGCCACTCGCGCCACCAGCCCAGCCGCCAAACAGGCAGCCGCACAACCCGGACGAACCACCAAACCCGTGATTGGAGAACATCCGTGACACAACAGGATGACGCCGAGCGCACCGCTGGCTTACGCCGGCGCATCGTCACCCCGGCGCCGCCCGCCCCGGTGCCGCAACCACCGGCCAAGGTTCAGGGCCCGGAAGAGGACCCGAACCAGCCCGACAAATCGATGCTGACCACCAGCCCCAAGGGCGAAAGCAGCGAGTCCGAAGCCGCGCAGTCCGGGCAGCCCGGAGGCAACGCTAGGGACAACAGGGACCACAAGGAGAGCAAGGACGCAGCCTCCACGGACACGATCCACGTCGTCGACATCGACGACGAGGACCTGGACGCACCCGCCGGGGCAGTGGGGGCCGGAGCAGGCGCCGCAGCGGCGACCGCAACGCTCGAGGCCCCAACCAAAACCGACAAGGACAGCGGCACCAGCGCCGCGGACACCGGCGACGGCGAGGAGGGCACCAGCAACACCTCGGTCGTGCGCGCCACCGGCTCCATGGCGGTGGCCACCCTCATCTCCCGCGTCACCGGCTTCATCCGCACCGTGCTCATCGGCGCGGCGCTCGGCCCCGCGGTCGCCTCCGCCTTCAACACGGCCAACACCCTGCCCAACATCATCACCGAGATCGTGCTGGGCTCCGTCCTCACCGCCCTGGTGGTGCCGGTGCTGGTGCGCGCCGAAAAGGAAGACGAGGACCACGGCGCCCGCTTCATCCGGCAGTTGTTCACCCTCACCGTCACGCTCATGACGGTGGTCACCGTGCTCGCCGTCGCGTGCGCGCCACTGCTGACGCGGCTCTTCCTGGACGACGAGGGCAAGGTCAACGTGGTCCAGGCGACCTCGTTCGCCTTCCTGGTGCTGCCGCAGATCTTCTTCTACGGGCTCTTCTCACTGTTCATGGCGATCCTGAACACGAAGGAGCACTTCCGGCCCGGTGCCTGGGCGCCGGTGGCAAACAACGTGGTCTCCATCGCGGTGCTCCTGCTCTATATGTTGCTGCCGGGGAGTTTGAATCCGGCGGCGCCGGCGTCGATAAGCAATCCGCACGTCGCGCTGCTGGGCCTGGGCACGACGCTCGGCGTGGTGGTGCAGTGCCTCATCATGATGCCCGCGCTGCGGAAGCTGCGGATTGACCTGCGGCCGCTGTGGGGCATCGACGATCGCCTCAAGCAGTTCGGCGGCATGGCGCTGGCCATCATTACGTACGTGGCCATCAGCCAGGCGGGCTACATCGTGACCACGCGCATCGCCTCGACGGCGAGCGAGGCCGCGCCGATCATCTACCAGCAGCACTGGATGCTGCTGCAGGTGCCGTACGGCATCATCGGCGTCACGCTGCTCACCGCGATCATGCCGCGCCTGTCGCGCAACGCCGCCGACGGCGACGACGAGGCCGTCGTGCGCGACCTCACGCTGGGCACCAAGCTGACCTTCATCGCGCTGATCCCCATCATCGTCTTCATGACGGCGCTGGGCCCGGACATCGGGCACGCCCTATTCGCCTACGGCAACTTCGACGGCGACACCGCCCGCACCCTCGGCCTGACGATTAGCTTCTCCGCGTTCACACTCATCCCGTACGCGCTCGTCATGCTGCACCTGCGCGTGTTCTACGCGCGCGAGGAGGCGTGGACGCCCACCATGATCATCGCCGGCATCACCGCCACGAAGATCGTGCTGAGCTACCTCGCGCCCATGGTCGCCGACTCCACCCAGTCCGTGGTGGTGCTGCTCGGCGCGGCCAACGGCTTCGGCTTCATCGCCGGCGCGCTCATCGGCGCGTTCCTGCTGCGCCGCAAGCTCGGCACGCTAGAGGCCGGCACCGTCATGCGCACCTCGTTGTGGGCCGCCGGCGCGGGCGTGGTCGGCATCGCCGTGACGTTCCTCATCCGCTGGCTGGTCCGCGACGTCGCCGGCATCAACGTCCCGCGCGCGCTGGGCTCGCTGATCGGCCTGCCCTCGCTGGGATTCCTCATCGAGGTGGCCATCCTGGGCGTCCTCTTCCTCATCGTCACCGGCCTGGTGCTCTCGCGCTCGAAGCTGCCTGAGGTGCAGAACCTGGGCCGCGCGCTCACCCGCATCCCGGGCCTGGGCCGCTTCATCCGGCCGGACGACACCGCCGCCATCGAGGTCGGCGAGGTGGACCCGCGCGACGTGTCCACCCAGTTCCTCGTTGCCGACACCTTCAACGCCAGCCCGGTCCCGCCGCCGATGTCCGCCGGCGTGGTCCGCGGCCCGCGCCTCGTCCCGGGCGCGAACGTGTCCGACGGCCGCTTCCGCCTCATCCGCGACCACGGCGCCACCACCGGCGCCCGCTTCTGGCAGGCGCGCGAGCTGTCCACCGGCGCACCCGTGGCGCTCACCTTCGTGGACACCACCGGCGCCGCACCGATGGCGCCCGTCACCCCGCGCGAGGCCGCCCTGCAGGCCGCCGGCGTTGCCCGCCGCACCCGCAAGCTCGCGCGCCTGGGCCACCCCGCGATCGCCGACAACATTGAGATCCTGTCCTACCGCTCCGGCGCCCTCATCGTGGCGGACTGGATCGAGGGCTCCTCGGTAAAGGCGGTCGCCGAGAGCGGCCAGACCCTGCACACCGAGGCCGTGGCCAACGCGCTCGCGCCGCTCGCCGGGGCGCTTGCCACCGCCCACGAGCAGGGCATCCCGCTCGGCCTGGACAACCGCCAGCGCCTGCGCGTGGACACCGACGGCCACGTCCGCCTCGCGTTCCCCGCCGTCCTTCCGGATGCGTCCGGCCCCGCCGACGCCGAGGCCTTCGCGTCCGCGCTCCAGCTCCTCACCACCAACGTCAACTCCGACGCGCTCGACGGCATCACGCAGCGCACCAGGGCGCTTGTCGACGCCGACGCGATCGAAAACAGCGACTTCCACGACCTCGAGGACGCGCTGCGCCGCGAGGCGAACCTGCCGGCACCGGGGGAGGAGCCCACCTCCGCCAACCGGGGCGGCTCGACCGTCGTCGCCACCGCCGCGGCGTCCGCCAACGAGGCGTCCGAAGAGACTGCCACCGAGGACGAGCTTGTCGAGCCGATCGCAGAGACCACCCACGACCCGGACGAGGTCCCCGGTGGCTTCGGTTCGCGCCGCTACGGCACGATCACGGTCACGCTGCTGACGGCCATCGCGGTCGGCGCCGTGGTCCTCATCGCGATCCTCACCACCTCGCTGGTCGGACTGTTCTCCGGCAACGACATCAACTCTCCGGTCACGCAAAACTCGGTGGAGCAGGGCGCGGAAAACCTGGAGCGGGAAGCGCAGGAGGCCACAGAGTCCGCAGGGCTGCCCGTGATCATCGGGCCGCTCGAGGCCACGGCGATCGGCGCGGCGCAGGACGCAGCGCAAGGCACCGACCTCTCGCCGGTGGTCGACGGCGACCGCGCGACCAGCGCCACCGTCACCCGCGGTGAAGGCGTCAAGCTCGCCCCGCCGGAGTCCGCCGGCGCCGTCAACGTGGAGCAGATGCTCATTGACACCACCTCCGACGGCGGCCCCTACGAGATCTACGGCGTGCCCGCGGACTTCCCCGCAGAGCAGGAGGGCGCGCTGGACGTGCAGTCGCTGCCCAAGCTCGCGGAGGGCAAGTTCCACCCGGGGCAGAACAGCGTCGACGTCACCGACGACGTGAAGCTGCGCGGCGTCATCCTCCAGCTGCCGGCGTTTGAGAAGTCGAACAGTGTGGAGGTCAAAGAGGTTTCGGTGATTGGCTACACGGAGCTGCGGTGACGTGGCGTCGATAAGCGTTGAGCCCAAGCGCTGAATATTATTGCCCGGTCCCTCCCCGCAACGGGGGCGGATCGGGCATAATTGTGCGCGGGAACACATCATTCGGGGGAATTTTGGGGGAAACATGTCATATCGGACTGACCGCGAGCTCGTCCGCGCGCACGCAACCGGCGACCCGGCTGCGTTTACGGATATTGTGCGCAAGCACGGCCCGCAGCTCTACCGCGTGGCGCGTACGCACACGCACAATGACCAGGACGCGCAGGACATCGTGCAGGAGGCGCTGTTGAAGGCCTACCGCAACTTGCACCGCTACCGCGGCGAATCCAAGCTGGGGACGTGGCTGCACCGCATGACGGTCAACGCCGCGATCGACCACCTGCGCCGCACGTCGCGCAAGGACTTCGAGGTGAGTATTGACAACGAGGAGGCCGTCGACCGGGACCGCAACGCCAGCCTCGCCCACGACCCGTTGCGCGCGCTCGATTCCTACATGACCGTGCGCAACGCTGTCGCCGCGCTGCCTCGCGCGCAGCGAGGGGCCCTCTTGCTTATCGACGTCCACGGGCTCTCCGTCGAACACGCCGCCAAGGAACTGGGCGTCAAGCCCGGGACGGTGAAGTCCCGCCGCTCCCGCGCCCGCTCCGCAGTGGCGGACCAACTCCTGGCGCGCGGCTAACGTAGCGCTGAACTGCGGGAATCTCCCGCGGGCGTGGCGCGTTGAGTGGGGCAGTAGACTGTTGCGAGATTACGGCTACAACCACAATCGCGATGATGAGGCGGAGGACGCATGACAAAGCCAGATTTCAACCTGCTTTCTATGAACGTGCTGGGCGATACGCCCGCCGAGAAGAAGGGCGAGCCGGAGGCCGCACCGGCGAAGGGCAGCGGCGATGAGAAGGTGCACGACGTGATCATCGTCGGCTCCGGCCCGTCCGGCTACACCGCCGCCCTCTACGCGGCCCGCGCAGAGCTGTCCCCGCTGGTGTTTGAGGGCTACGAGTTCGGCGGCGAGCTCATGAACACCACCGAGGTCGAAAACTTCCCCGGCTTTGAGGACGGCATCATGGGTCCCGAGCTCATGTCCAGCATGCGCGCCCAGGCCGAGAAGTTCGGCGCGGAGCTGCGCCCCGAGCTGGTCGAGCGCGTCGACTTCTCCGGCGACGTGAAGAAGGTCTACGTCGACGGCGAGGAGTTCAAGGCCCGCGCAATCATCCTCGCTACCGGCGCCGCACCGCGCCACCTGGGCATCCCGGGCGAGGAGGAGCTCACCGGCCGCGGCGTGTCCACCTGCGCGACCTGCGACGGCTTCTTCTTTAAGGACCACCACATCGCCGTGGTCGGCGGCGGCGATTCCGCGATGGAGGAGGCCACCTTCCTCACCACCTTCGGCTCCAAAGTTTCCATCATCCACCGCTCGGAGAACTTCCGCGCCTCCCAGATCATGCTGGACCGCGCCCGCGACAACGAGAAGATCGAGTTCATCACCAACACCGTCGTCGACGAGGTGCAGGAGGCAGACGGCAAGGTCAGCGGCCTGAAGGTCCGCAATACCCAGACCGGCGAGGAGTCCGTCCTGGACGCCACCGCGCTCTTCGTGGCAATCGGCCACGACCCGCGCTCCGCCTGCCTGGAGGGCCAGGTCGCTACTGACGAGGGCGGCTACATCCAGGTGGAGGACCCGACGACCAAAACCAGCGTCCCGGGCGTCTTCGCCGCGGGCGACGTGGTCGACCACATCTACCGCCAGGCCATCACCGCCGCCGGCTCCGGCTGCCGTGCCGCGATCGACGCGCAGCACTACCTCAACACGCTGTAGGTCGAGGCGCGTGGGCGTCGTGAAGCGTGGCCCAGCAAGATGTAATGGTTCTGTTACTTCGCTGGGCGGGCGCGCGAGCCGGGGATTTAGCGGGCGCGACTAGACTAGGGGAGCCGGAACCGAGAACACGTGAAGGAGTTGCACCGTGAGCGCACCAGTGGACGTCACCCAGGACACCTTTAAGTCCGAGGTCATCGAGTCGGAGCTGCCCGTCCTCGTGGACTTTTCTGCCGAGTGGTGCCAGCCCTGCCAGCGGCTCGCCCCGGTGCTGGACGAGATCGCCGCCGAGTACGACGGCAAGCTCAAGGTGGTCAAGATCGACGCGGACACCGAGCGCACCCTGACCGCCATGTTCCAGGTGTTCAGCATCCCCACCGTCTTGCTGTACAAGGACGGTGAAAAGGTCGACGAGTTCACCAACTACCGGCCCAAACAGGAGATCCTTTCCCGCATCGAGCCGCTGCTCTAGCTGGGTCCGCGGCGTGCCGACGTGCTGCTTCGCGCGCGGCCGCCTCACCCACGTAGGATGTAATAGGTATACGTGTCAACCGCTTCGTCAGAAAGGCCCCCAGTGCGTGCAACTCTTCGCGTCGGCGACTCCAGTGCCCGGGTTGCTGAGGTTCGCTCAACACTCGCGCGTCTAGGGTTGCTCAGCGGCTACGAGGGCTCCATCGATGAGTGGAACTCCCGCCAGTTTTCGCAGGAAGAGATGCTTTTCGACGCCACGCTGGCCGACACCATCAAAGCCTTCCAGCAGTCGCGCGGCATCATGCCCACCGGCGACATCGATGACCTGACTCTCCGCGAGCTCCGCCAGGCGTCGTACAAGCTGGGCAACCGCGTCCTGAGCTACCAGCCGAGCCAGGAGCTCGTCGGCGATGACGTCGCGCAACTGCAGACCCAACTCCACGAACTGGGCTTTTACGCGCACCGCATCGACGGCCGCTTCGGCCGCCGCACCCACGAAGCGGTGATGACCTACCAGCTCAACTCCGGCCTCGAGGACGACGGGCTCTGCGGCCCCGAAACCCTCCACGCGCTCAGCCTGCTGGGCCGGCGCATCACCGGCGGCTCCGCCAACGCCATCCGCGAGCGCGAGCACGTCCGCCAGGCCGGCCCACACCTGACCGGCAAGCGCGTGGTCATTGACCCCGCCCTAGGCGGCACCGACACAGGCGTGACCGTCCAGGGCCCGTACGGCCCCATCACCGAAGAAGAGATCGTGTGGGACCTGGCGCAGCGCGTCGAGGGCCGCATGATCGCCGCGGGCGTGGAGACCATCATCTCCCGCACCCGCGGCGACAACCCGTCGGCGAAGGCGCGCGCCGACCTGGCCAACGGGTTCAAGGCCGACCTGGTGATCTCGCTGCAGCTAGACCACTACCCGAACGAGAAGGCCAACGGCGTGGCCACCTTCTACTTCGGGTCCGAGATCGGCAGCTCCTCCATGACGGGCGAGACGCTCTCCGGCTACATCCAGCGCGAGATCGCCGCCCGCACCAACCTGCGGAACTGCCACAACCACGCCCGCACCTGGGAAATGCTGCGCATGACGCGCATGCCGTCGGTGGAAGTGGTGGCCGGCTACCTGAGCAACCCGGGCGACCTGGCCGTACTCACGGATCCCGCGCAGCGCGACGCGATCGCGGAGTCCATCGTCGTGGCCGTCAAGCGCCTCTACCTGCTGGAATCCGACAACCAGCCGACGGGCAGCTACTCGTTCCAGGACCTGCTGCGCGAGGAGCGCGCGTAGGTTCCTGCTGGGGGAAATAGCGGGGGAAATTACGGGGAAGGTTTCGGGGTTCCGCGCCTGGGCTACTTTGCGTAGTACCTGGTGGTCCGGGTCGAGCCGATCTTGCGGATCAGTGAGGCGTCGACAAGCTTGCGCAACGCGCGGTACGCCTGCTGCTGGCTCAAGCCGGTGATGGCGGCGACGTCGCCGCTGGCTAGGCCCGCGCGGCCCGCGCGCTGCACCGCGCCCAGCGCCATCGCGTCATTGCCCTTCACCGCGACCGGGGCGCTTGAGTGCTGCGTCACCGTCACCGTCACGCCCTGCCCGTGAGTGCCCGCGAAGCTGACCGGGTCCAGGTCTGCGGCGGACAGCGTCCGCGCGACCTCCGGGTACCCCGTTCCGGCGCCGCGCGTAAGCCCGGTGAGCGAGACCGCGGTGCTCAGGTGCAGCGAGCGCGGCGCGTAGACGGGCCGACCCTCCGCGAGCGCCTCCGCGTCCACTCCGCGCGGCAGGCCGCCGGGGCTTGAGATGCTGGTGAAGTCTTCCTCCAGCGCCACGTAGACGGGCGCGGGCAGCGAGTAGTCGCGGTGGACGAGCGCGTTAATCACCAGCGGAAACGCGGGGCCGAGCGCGGCGCGGTGCTCGGTGAGCGCACTGAGCATCGTGGCCAAGGGGGCCACGCTTCGCGACGTCCGATGCGAGACCCGACGGTCCGAGAACACCAATTGGTGGTACGGCAGGTGCGTACGGATCGCCTCCGTGCGGCCGAAGAGCGCGATGGCGCCGAGCGTCAGCGGGTGCTCCGCATCGGTGCGGAACCCGAGCGCGCGGACGAGCGCTTCGTCGGAGCGCTGCGCGGCAAGCGCGTCGCCGCCGTGGCTCGCCGCCAGTTCGCGGAAGCTCGCAATCGCCTCCGGGTCGATGTCGTCCGGGGCGGCACCGCGGGCGGGGGAGAGCGCCCAGTCGACCCCGTTTGCATCGCGGTAACGCGTGAACAGATATGTCGGGTCCATGCCGACCGCCTCTGCCACGCCCCGCTCGTTGAGGCGCCGCGTGCGGTAGGTGCCCCACGCGGTGGCGACGGGGCTCGGGTGCGCGTCGGTCCGCACCGCGATCACCTCGGCGCCGCCGAGCCGCGCGGCACTCACGTCAACCTCCAGCGGCGGGTTGGTGTAGCGACGCACCGCCATGGCCAGCTGCGCGGGGTCGGTTCGATCACCGTGGAAGGGATAGCAGCCACTGATTGAACCGTCCGAATCCACGCCGATGAAAAGGGTGCCGCCCTCGGCGTTGGCCATGGACGCCATCGTTTCAATCACGCGGCGCTCGTTGATGAAAGCGGCAGATTTACGACGCGCAAACGCCCTGGTCATTCCCTGTCCCAGGGCGATTTGATCAGCCATTTCCTCAGCGCGCATGCCGATAGCTTACATCATTGGTATTCGCCAGTTCGATTCGTCCGGCACCGTCTGATTGAATGATGGAATGTGGGCACACTGGTGGGCGGAATCGGTGTGGTGATGGAATCAGACCGCCGGCGCTTCTGCTAGCAGGTCGGCGATTTCTTGGTCCTCCATGAGGTCGAATACAGGCGGCAGCGAGAGCCGGAGGCGGGGCAGCAGCGGGTGGTCGTCTACGATGCGGAAGCCGGCGGACTCGAGAATGGGGACCTCTGTCAGACCGATTGCGGCGGCGTGGCGGGCGATGGGGCTGTGGGCCTGCGCGGTGGCGTCGTCAAGCGTTGAGTCCCGCGCGGAGGGCTCGTGGAGGCCGAAGACCTCGAGGGCCTGTGCGCCCGCGCTCGTGGCGGCGGCGATGGTGGCGTCGAGGAGTACCGATTCGTAACCGCGGCGCTGGGCTCGGGCGTCGATGTGCAGGCTCGTGATGACCCATGCGTCTTGGCTAATGGGTGCGGTGGGGAAGCGGGAGGCGCCCGGGGCGAATTCCGGCGGGCAGAAGAGGATGGTGGCCAGCGCGCCCTCGTCGGCGCTCACCTCCGCGATGGAGTGGCCGATGGGGTACTGCTCGTAGCAGCGCGCGATGAGCCAGGCCTCTTTGTCCAGCTCAGAGCGCTGGACGGTGAACTCGGTGTCGGCGTGGCGCGGGGATGACCTCGGCGGGTCGAGCTCCCAGAAGACGGTGTCGGCGGCGCGCCGGTGGATGCGGGCGAGTGTGCCGGCGTGCACCGGCACGAGCTGCGCGCGTGGTTGCGTTGGCACCCGTCCCCCTGACGTTCCGCCGGTCCGATCAGTCCTGCTCGCCCTGGATCAGGCCCATGATGCGGTCAAAATCGTCCTTGTCGCCGAACTCGACGACGATCTTGCCCTTGCGCTTACCCATGGTCACGGAGACCTTGGTGTCCCAGGCGTCTGCGAGGGAGTTCGCGGCGTTGGTGAGGAACTCCGGCTGCGGCTGGGGCTCGCGCTTCTTCTTCTCGGGCAGGGCGCCGTTGTTGTTCAGCAGCGTGACGGCCTCCTCGGTGGCGCGCACGCTCAGGCCCTCGGCGACGATGCGGTTGGCCAGCTCGTTCTGCGCGGCGGAGGTCTGCTCGTCGCTGTCCAGCTTCACGCCCAGGAGGGCGCGGGCGTGGCCGGCGGAGAGGACGTTCGCGGCGACGCGGCGCTGCACGTCCACCGGGAGGCGCAGCAGGCGGATGGCGTTGGTGATCACCGGGCGGGAGCGGCCCAGCTTGTCCGCCAGCTGCTCCTGGGTGACGCCGAACTCCTTGAGCAGCTGCTCGTAGGCGGCGGCCTCTTCCAGCGGGTTGAGCTGGACGCGGTGGATGTTTTCCAGGAGGGCATCGCGGAGCATGTCCTCGTCGGAGGTCTCGCGCACGATCGCCGGGATGTGCTTGAGGCCGGCCTTGGAGGCCGCGCGCCAGCGGCGCTCGCCCATGATTAGCTCGAAGCCGTCCTGGGTGTCGCGGACGACGATCGGCTGCAGCAGGCCGAACTCGCGGATGGAGTGCACCAGCTCGGCCAGCTCGTCTTCGTCGAAGACCTGGCGGGGCTGCTTCGGGTTGGGGATGATCTGCCCCAGCGGCACTTCCTGGTAGCGCGCGCCCACAGGCACCGGCTGCATGACGTTGTCCTTCGCGGCGGAGACAGTCGGGGCGCCGGCGATCGGGCCACGCGGCGAGCCGCCCACGGTGGGGGCGCCCTTGACCTTCTTGCGCTGCTTGTCCTTCTTGTTCTTCTTGCCTGAGTTCTCGGCCTTGCCGGAATTCGCAGCGCCGTCGGCGCCTGCATTGTGGCCCGCTCCGGTGCTGGCGTTGTTGGTCTCCTCGCCGGGCTTCGGCGCCTCCGCGCGCTGCGCGGCCTTGCCGTCGCCGAAGATGATGTCGGAGGCGCCGTTGCCAATCGCGCCCGTCTTCCCGGTCGTATCCGTCGTCGACGGCGCGGACGGGATCAGTGCGGCCAGGCCTCGCCCGAGTCCGCCTTTGCGTTGCTGTGCCATGTGCTACTCCTCGCCCTCAGTGCCTACAGTGCCTACAGTGCCGTCAGAACCTGCTGAACCTTCAGCATCTTCCCCCGCGTCCCCGTCGCTATCCAGCTCCGCGAACACCTCGGGGCTCACACCGATCGGCCCGGTCGTCTCGTGCGGCTGGTAGTCGCCGCGGTTGGCCAGCTCGCGCGCCGCGTCGAAGTACGCGAGCGCCCCGCGGGAGCCGGGATCGTAATCAATCACGGTCTGCCCGTAGCCGGGGGCCTCGGACACCTTGACCGAGCGCGGGATGACGTTGTTCAGCACCACCTGGCCGAACTGGTCGCGCACCTCGGCGGCCACGTCGGCGGCCAAGCGCGTGCGCGCGTCGTACATGGTGAGCAGGATCGCGGAGATGTGCAGGTTGTGGTTCAGGTGCTCGCGGATCATGCCGATGTTGCCCAGCAGCTGGCCCACGCCCTCGAGCGCGTAGTACTCGCACTGGATGGGGATAAGCACCTCGTCCACCGCGGTCATTGCGTTGATGGTAAGCAGGCCGAGGGACGGCGGGCAGTCGATGAACACGTAGTCAAAGCCGTGCTCGTCGAGGAACCCGCGCCGGATAGCGTCGTGAAGCCGGTACTCGCGCCGCACCATGGAGACCAGCTCGATCTCGGCTCCCGCCAGGTCAATCGTGGCGGGGATGCAGAAGATGTTGGGGTTCTCCGCGTGCGCCTGCACGGCGTCGGCGGCCTCGGCCTCGCCGATGAGCACCTCGTAGCTGGACACGGTCCCGGAGGTGTGCTCGGCGCCGAGTGCCGTTGACGCGTTACCCTGCGGGTCCAGGTCGATCACCAGCACCTTCAGGCCCTGCTTGCTCAGCGACGCCGCCATGTTCACCGCCGTCGTCGTCTTGCCCACGCCGCCCTTCTGGTTGGCAATGGTGAGCACTCGCGGCTGCTCCGGCTTAGGCAGCTTCGCTCGCCCAGACGTCATCTGGGTGGCCCGGTGCGCCGCGGCCATGATCGGGGTGTCGTCGAAATTCTGCTCGTCCATATTCGCTCCCCCTTACTTTCGCACGATTGTAATCAGGGTGGTCGGCTGCTCCAGCAGGCCCTCGCCGACCTGGGAGATGGTGGCTTCTCCGCCGCCCGCCTTCCGGATTTCCGCGGCGTCTCGCTCGAGCTCTTCGCTTACCGACGCCCCCTTCATCGCCACCATGACGCCCCCGTGCTTGGCCAACGGCAAGGACCATCCGGCGAGCTTGCCCAGCGGCGCCACCGCCCGCGAGGTGACGGCGTCGAACTGGCCGCGCTGCTGCTCCTCGGCGCGGCCCCGGATCACCGTGACGTTGTCCAGCCCCAGCTGCTCGGTCACCTCGCCGAGGTAGGTGGAGCGCTTCAGCAGCGGCTCGATGAGCGTCACGTCCAGGTCCGGCCGCGCGATGGCCAGCGGGATGCCCGGCAGGCCCGCGCCCGAGCCGATGTCCGCGATGCGGGCGCCCTCCGCGAACGCCTCGGCGGCGACGGCGCAGTTGAGGATGTGGCGGCCCCAGAGCCGGTCCACCTCCTTCGGCCCGATGAAGCCGCGCTGCGCGGCCACGGTGGCCAGCGACTCGCGGTACTGCTCCGCGAGCCCCAGGCGGTCACCGAAGACGGTGCGCGCGATAGCGGGGGTCTGTTCCGACACGGCTGTGCGCTCCTTTACACAAAGGGGAATTGTTTGCACTCCGACTCTAGTAAACGCGCCCAACATTGGGGCAATTGTGCGCGTTCACTTCCGCCAACCCAGTTGGACGCCTGGAATCGGGCACGAAAAAACCCGCCGCCAACTGGCGACGGGTTTGAGTGAGCAACCCTTACTTGCCCTGCTTGCGCTGCTTCTTGGTGCGCTTGTCCACCTTGCGGGCGCCGACGGCCGGGGCGGAGGCGCGCTTGGCCTCGCGCTTGGCGGCCTCTTCCTCTTCTTCTTCCTTGTCCATCTTCGCGTACACGACACGGGTTTGGAAGAAGGTCCAGATGTTGTTGGACAGCGAGTAGAACAGGAGGCCGACGTGCCAGACAAAGCCGGTGAACAGGATCATGGCCGGCAGGAACCAGGGCATCATCTTGTTCATCATCTGCATCTGCTGGTCCATCATCTGCGCGTTCTCGCCCTGAGGTTTGTTCACCTTGCCGGCCGCGCGGCGGGCCTGCTGGCGCTGGATGGACATGCGCGCGTTCAGGTGGGTGAACAGCGCGGACAGGATGACCATCGGCAGGCAGACCGCGATGATCTTGGTCCGGGTGAGGTCCTCCACACCGGTGAACGCGGCGAACGCGTCTTCTGGCATGGACATGTACGCCGACAGCGGGACGCCGAAGATGTTGGCGTCCAGGAAGGAGCGGACGTCCTCGGGCGAGAAGGCGTAGTTGGCAATGTTGCGGTTCTCTTCAACCGACAGGCCGAGCGCACCCGGGCCGTTGCCGGTGCGGTTGAACGAGCGCAGCACGTGGAACAGGCCGATGAACACCGGCATCTGCACGAGCGGGACCAGGCAGGAGGCGAGCGGGTTGGTGCCCATCTCCTTGTACAGCTTCTGGGTCTCCTCGGCCATCTTCTGCTGGTCGTTCTTGTACTTCGCGCGGATTTCCTGCATCCGCGGCTGCATCTCCTGCATGCGGCGCATGGAGCGCATCTGGTTGACCATCGGCTTGATCAGCAGCGCACGGATGGTCACCGTGAGCATGATGATAGACAGCGCCCAGGCGAGGCCCGAGTCTGGCGAGAGCATTGCGCCGAAGAGTTTGTGGTACGCCCACAGCACCCATGAAATCGGCCAATAAATGAAGTTCAGCACTTTTGGCAGTTACTCCTCATCGGTTTGTCGTGTGTCCGTTGCCTGCACGCTGGAGCTTTGGGCGCTTGTCGACGCCCCCGCCCCCGCCGGAATACTCCCCGGCACAGGGTCGTAGCCACCTGGGTGCCACGGCCCGCACTTACACACGCGGGCGGCCGCGAGCGCGGTGCCTTTCACGGCACCGTGTCGCGCGACCGCCTCGAGTGCGTACGCACTGCAAACGGGCAAAAATCGGCAGGTCCCACCCAGCTTAAGGGGTGACACGTACTTTTGGTAGAGGCGCACCAGCTTCACCAGCGCGGCCGCCGCCGGCCCGGGAGGGCTGGGGATCCGGCCGCCGGCGAAGTTGTAGTACGCCATCAGCGGGTTGTCCGCTCTTGTGGTGGTTTGGCGATTTTGGCGCGCGCCTTGCGGACCGCGCGCTCGAGGTCTCCGGCCAGCTCAGCGCTCGACGCCGTGGCCGACACAGGAAGCGCTCGGATAACCACGTCGAATTCGCGCGGCAGCGCCTCCGCCTGCGTGCGCGCGACGGCCCGGAGTTTGCGGGACACCGCGTGCCTGGTCACCGCGTTCCCCACCTGTTTAGACACCACGAGCCCGAACCGAGGTCCGCCGCGCACGGCGGTGTCGGTTCGGGCTCTCAGGTGCACCACCAGTGTGCGGGAGCCGCCCCGCGTCCCCTTGCGCATCGTGCGACGAAAGTCGCTGGATGACGCAAGCTTCAGCGGGCGCGGCAGCACGGTGGTGAACCCTGAATTGGTGCAGCTACGGCGCGACTACGCGGTCAGCTTTGCGCGGCCCTTCTTGCGGCGCGCGGAAACGATGGCGCGGCCGGCGCGGGTACGCATGCGGGCGCGGAAGCCGTGCTTGCGCGAGCGACGACGGTTGTTGGGCTGGTAAGTCCGCTTGGACACGGTGGACTCCTTGTATGCGTCACGGCGACCAGCGGTCGGGGGCGCTGCGCGGCACGGATGTTCTGTGCAGAGCATCCGTGAGCAGTGCTCCCGTCCTCCCGGGGCAGTGGCCGCCTCCGGTAGAAAAATGGTGTTGAGATCGCGCTTCACCGCGTACTGGGTGAAGGCCGCATGCGCTACCTGCGCTGACTCGCCCTTGCGGGGGCCCGGTTCTCGGCGCGGGTAGTGCTCTCAAGCGCGCGAGTGCAAGGCGCTGCGCGGGGCAACGGCCAGTGCGACTAGCGCGACAGACTCCACTAGGGTACGTGATTTTTCCTCCGGGCGACAAATCGACACTCCGACAGGATTCGCGGGGACGAACGGGGGCACCCGAAATTACATAACTGTGTTTTTTCGCAGGTAGTCGGCCCAATCGGCCCGGCAACGTGGGGCTCAACGGGCGGGGAGGGGAGCGGGTCGCTGACACGTGTTCGATCCGTTTTCGAATTCCACAGGTTCTCCGGCACGACACCGTTAGACACGCTGAGGTGACAGCGGGTAACAATGTCTTATCACCACAATTTCACAAGCATTCAGTGCACAAGCCTGTGGATAACTGTGAAGTATGAGTTGAGACTTCTCCGAGGGACCCGCCATTACCCCAGTTCAACCACAGCTTTAGGGTTGAGAAATGTTATCCACAGTTTGCGCACACACCTGTGGATAGAACCCGACGGTGGCGCTATTCACACCTGTGGATAAAGTTGTGGAACAACAGGTGAGGGCCCATCCCGGTCCCCGCCAGCCTGTGGAGGCACCGCCGGATTCGGTGGATTCCGCGGTGGGTTTTGTAATTTCACAAAGTTGCAGAGTTGCATAAGCCGCGCCGCGCATTCCTCCTGCGCCCCGCAGGACCAATCCAGACCCCAAGAACCCCATAGCCCCATGTCGAGGAAAGAACAGGAGTAACCGTGGCCGAGCAACAGATCGAATCGCTCTGGCGTGACACCGTCACCCAGCTGCTGCAGCTCTCAGAGCGACCCGACTCTTCGGTCCCGCAGCTCAATTTCAAAGAGCGCTCCTACCTGCAGCTGGTCACCCCGGTCATGCTGGTCAACGGCTACGCGGTCCTCTCCGTCCCCCACCACGCGGCGAAGACGGTGATTGAGGATTCGCTGGCACCGCACATCACCAACCTGCTCGCCGCCCAGCTCGGCGGGCCGTGCATCCTCGCGGTGTCCGTCGCACCGGCGGCGGAGAGCACGCCGCCTCCTGCCGCTGAGCCGCCCGCCGCGCCGCAGCCCCCACAACCTGCTGAGCCGGAAGTGCCGGGGCCGGTGGCGTCGACAAGCATGCCCCCGCAGCGCGATTACGCACCCTCCGTGCCCGAGGAATTTGCGCAGGATGCGGGGCCGGGCGAGCAGATACCGATGGGGCTGGACGAGCTTGCGCAGATGCACGCGCAGCAGCAAAAGCATCGGCAGGGCCACCCGACCGTGCCGCGGCGCATCCCGCGCGAGGAGCCGGCGCACGACCCGGACCGGGCGGCGAACTTGAACCCGAAGTACACGTTTGAAAACTTCGTCACCGGCTCGTCCAACCGCTTCGCGGCGGGCGCGGCGCTCGCGGTCGCTGAGGCACCGGCCCGCGCCTACAACCCCCTGTTCATCTGGGGCGGATCCGGCCTGGGCAAGACGCACCTGCTGCACGCGGCGGGGAATTACGCGCAGGTGCTGCAGCCGGGGCTGCGGATCAAGTACGTGTCCTCGGAGGAGTTCACCAACGACTACATCAACTCCGTGCGCGATGACCGGCAGGAATCGTTCAAGCGCCGCTACCGCAACCTGGACATCCTCATGGTGGATGACATCCAGTTCCTGCAGGGTAAAGAAGGTACGCAGGAAGAGTTCTTCCACACCTTCAACGCGCTGCACCAGGCGAATAAGCAGATCATCCTGTCCTCGGACCGCCCGCCGAAGCAGCTCACCACCCTGGAGGACCGCCTGCGCACCCGCTTCGAGGGAGGGCTGATTACCGACGTCCAGCCGCCGGACCTGGAGACCCGCATCGCCATCCTGATGAAGAAGGCGGCTGCCGACGGCACCGAGGTCGAGCACTCCGTCCTCGAGTTGATCGCGTCGCAGTTTCAGTCCTCCATCCGCGAGCTGGAGGGCGCGCTCATCCGCGTGTCCGCGTACTCGTCGCTGTCCAACAAGCCGGTTGACCTGCAGGCCGCGCACCACGCGCTGCGCGACATCCTGCCGGACGAGGCCGACGTGAACATCACCGCGGACGCCATCAAGCAGGCGGCCGCGGAGTACTTCAAACTCTCGTTGGAGCAGCTCACCGGTGCCGGAAAGGCCCGGCAGGTGGCGCACGCGCGCCAGATCGCCATGTACCTCTGCCGCGAGCTCACCGAGCTCTCGCTGCCCAAGATCGGCGACGAGTTTGGCGGCAAGGACCACACCACCGTCATGTACGCGGACCGGAAGATCCGCAAGGAAATGACGGAAAAGCGTGGCACCTACGACGAGATCCAGGAGCTCACGCAGATGATCAAGAACAAGGCGCGCATGGGCTAGGCCGTGGGGCCGGCGCTATTCCGCCCCACAAGATCACAAAAACCCCAGAAGTCACTCTCTTACCACTCTCCACAGACTTCTCCACACCTGTGTAATTACGCCGTTGTAATTTGGCGATCTTGCTCACACGGCACCCGACGCAGGCCCCCAGATCCGCCCTGTGGATAACCGTGCAAATCTTGTGAAAGCCCAGTGGACAACGTCCGACCTGCTGTGGAACAAAATCGGGGCCGAAAAGTTATCCACAACCGCACGGAGATATCCACAAGAACTCCACACCCCGAATCACACCCTTGTTTCGCCCCACCACCACGGCGAAACCCATGGATTCCACAGATTGCACAGCACCTACTGCAGTTACCAACTCTTTTACTTGTAATTCCTTCTACAGAAAGAGAGGTTGTGCATGACCCGCCCGCCGTCCGCTCGGACAGCCCGATTCTTGGAATTACAAAACCTGCTTTCGCCCCGGGGCGATATGGCGAAGCCCCGGCGCCCCGCCTAGAGTGAGAACGTAATTACAGATCCTGGTTACCGCGGGTAGCCGCGCAACGGTTTCAACATCACGACTACAAGCAAGGGAGCCTTACGCCGTTATGGTCGAGAGCATCGGTGAGAACACCCTGTCATTCCGCGTCCACAAAGATGACCTCTCTGACGCCGTGGCGTGGGTGGCTCGCGCCTTGCCCACCAAGAGCACGCAGCCGATCCTGCGCGCAATTGTGATCACCGCGGACGATGAGGGCCTGGAGCTCGCCGGCTTTGACTACGAGGTGTCCACCCGCGTCCGACTCGGCGCCGAGGTTGACCAGCCGGGCAGGGTCGCGGTGGCCGGCAAGCTGCTCTCGGACATCGTGGCCAACATGCCCCACCAACCGGTTGAGGTCACCACGGACAACAACACCATGAAGCTGGTGGGCGGCAAGGCCCGCTTCGAGCTTCCGCTGATGCCGCTGGATGATTACCCGCAGGTGCCCAGCCTGCCGGAGACCACCGGCACGATCGCCCCGGCGTCGCTGACCCGCGCGGTCTCCCAGGTCGCCTCCGCCGCCGGCCGCGACGACACGCTGCCCATGCTCACCGGTATCCACGTGGAGATCCGCGGCGCAAAGATGCGCCTGACCGCAACGGACCGCTTCCGCCTTGCCATCCGCAGCCTGGAGTGGGAGCCGCAGAGCCCGGACGTGGAGGCGAAGCTCCTGGTCCCGGCCAAGACCCTCCTGGACAATGCCCGCACGCTGGACACCCAGCTGGAGGACCCGGTGGAGATCGCGGTCGGCGCGCAGGACAACGTTGGCGCCGAGGGCCTGTTTGGCATGCACGTGGGCAACCGCGAAACCACCACCCGCATGCTCGACGCGGACTTCCCCAATGTGGAGCCGCTGCTGCCCAAGGCGCACACCTCCATGGCCACGGTCGAGGTCGCCCCGCTGCTCGAGTCCATCCGCCGCGTCTCCCTCGTGGCCGACCGCAACGCGCAGATCCGCCTGCACTTCCGCGAGGGCGAGGTGAGCCTGTTCGCCTCCGGCGTCGACTCGGGCGAGGCGAGCGAGTCCCTGCCGGCCGCGTTCACCGGCGCGGACGAGCTGCTCATCGCCTTCAACGCCGGGTACCTGCGCGACGGCCTGTCCGTCATCGGCACTGACCGCGTCGTCTTCGGCTTCACCGAGGCCTCGCGCCCGGCCATCATGATCCCGGAGCCGGAGGACCTGCCCGAGGCCAACGAGGACGGCACGTTCCCCACCCCGGAGACCCACTTCACCTACCTGCTGATGCCAGTGCGCCTGCCGGGCTAATCGACGCCTACTCGTCCGGCCCCCAACGCGCCCCCTAAGCCGACCATGCTGACTCAGAGAAGAAACGTTGTACGTTAGCGAACTTGACCTGCGCGATTTCCGCTCGTGGCCCTCGCTCCACCTGGAGCTGGAGCCCGGGGTCACCGTGTTCGCCGGACGCAACGGGCACGGCAAGACCAACATCGTCGAGGCGGTCTACTACACCTCCGTCCTGTCCAGCCACCGCGTGAGCACGGACGGCCCGCTAGTCCGCGGCGGTGCGAGCAGCGCGCGTATCTCCGCCACCACGGTCAACGAGGGCCGGGCGCTCACCACGCACCTGCTGCTCAAGGCCTCGGGTGCCAACCAGGCGCAGATCAACCGCACCAAGCTCAAGTCGCCGCGCGAGCTCGCCGGCGTTCTGCGCACGGTGATGTTTTCCCCGGAGGACCTGCGCCTGGTTAACGGCGAGCCCGCCGAGCGCCGGCGTTTCCTCGATGCGCTCGCCGCGCTCCGGGTGCGCCGCCTGGGCGGGGTGAAGGCGGACTATGACAAGGTGCTGCGCCAGCGCAACGCCCTGCTCAAGCGGTCCAACATGGTGCTGCGCCGCGGCTACGAGGACCCGCAGGGCGCGAGCGCGCTGAGCACGCTTGACGTGTGGGACGGGCAGTTGGCGTCGTTAGGCGCGCAGCTCACGGCGGGGCGGATGCGCCTGGTGGGCGAGCTCGCGCCGCACGTTACGGAGTCCTACCACTCGGTGGCTCCGGAGTCGCGGCCGGCGCACATCAGGTACAGCTCCACCCTGGACGCGGCGGTCCGGACGCTCAATGATGGCCCCTCGGAGGACCCCGCGATCTTGGAGGCCGCGATGCTCAGCGAGCTGGGCCGCCGCCGCAGCGAGGAGCTGGACCGCGGGACCACGCTGGTGGGCCCGCACCGCGACGACCTGGTCCTCAGCCTGGGCGAGCAACCGGCGAGGGGGTACGCCTCGCACGGCGAGACCTGGTCGTACGCGCTCGCGCTGCACCTGGCGGAGTACCGGCTGCTCGCGGCGGACGGCGCGGACCCCGTCCTCATCTTGGACGATGTGTTCGCGGAGTTGGACGCGAAGCGTCGGCAGCGGCTCGTGCGGGTCGCGGAGGACGCGGAGCAGGTGCTCATTACGGCGGCGGTGGGCGATGATCTGCCCGGCAACTTGGACGACGCGGTCTCCGCGCGCTACGCGGTGACGATGGAGGAGGGGGAGTCGCACATTGAGCGATCTGGTCAGTGACACCTTCAACCAGCTGCGCGAGACGGTGCGCCGCAGCGGGCGACGCCTGCCTAACCTGCGGAAACAGGGCGCGAACGTGACGCCGCGCCGCAGCGTGGGCAAGCGCGCGCTCACGGCGGGGATGACGGGCGCGCCCGGGGAGGGCGAGGAGGTGGCCGTGCCCGGACTCCACTTTGAGGAGCAGGCCCGCAGGCCGTGGGTGCGCCGCGGCCGGCCCACGGGCAAGGATGGGCGGGCGTTGCCGCGAGGGTATGAGGTGGCGTCGTTTAGCGCTCTGCTCGGCAAAGAGGTTCGGCAGCGCGATTGGACCGAAAACATAGCGTACGGCTGGGTGATGGGCAATTGGGAGGGCCTGGTCGGCGCGAAAATTGCGCAGCACACAAAGGTGGAGATGATCAAAAATGGGGAGGTCCACATTACTTGCGACTCAACGGCCTGGGCCTCCAACCTCAAGTACATGCAGTCCACGATTCTGCGCGCGATCTCGGAGAAGCTCGGCCCCGACGTGATCACCAAGCTGCACATCTTCGGCCCCAAAACCAAGAGCTGGCGCTACGGCCCGCTGCACGTCAAGGGCCGCGGCCCGCGCGATACGTACGGATAGGGGCTTTTGCTTAGCGACGCCACCGCCCACCCCAAAATCCGCCCGTGAAACGCCCTGTCGCTGCTTCACCTGGTGCCGTAAATGGTCCCCACTACGTGTAAGATAGAGCGGGTTAAACAGGCTTTAGGCACATATTGCCCACTCACGCATATAGAGGAGAGTCCAAGCAGTGGCTGAGCAACAACCTCATTACGACGCGTCATCAATTACCATCCTCGAAGGCCTCGAGGCTGTCCGCAAGCGCCCCGGCATGTACATCGGTTCCACCGGCACGCGCGGCCTGCACCACCTGGTGTGGGAGGTCGTGGACAACTCGGTCGACGAGGCAATGGCGGGCTACGCCGACCGCGTCGATGTGACCCTGTTGAAGGACGGCGGTGTCGAGGTCGTTGATAACGGCCGCGGTATCCCAGTGGAGATGCACCCGTCCGGCGCCCCGACCGTCCAGGTCGTCATGACCCAGCTGCACGCCGGCGGCAAGTTCGACTCCGAGTCCTACGCCGTCTCCGGCGGCCTCCACGGCGTGGGCATTTCCGTGGTCAACGCGCTGTCCACCCGCGTGGAGGCGGACATTAAGCGCGACGGCAAGCACTGGTACCAGCGCTTTAGCAACGCCATCCCGGACGAGCTGGAGGAGGGCGGCAACGCCCGCGGCACCGGCACCGCGATCCGCTTCTGGCCGGACGCGGAAATCTTCGAGACGGTCGAGTTTGATTACGACACAATCTCCCGCCGCCTGCAGGAGATGGCCTTCCTGAACAAGGGCCTGACCATCACGCTCAAGGACGAGCGCGTCTCCGACGAGGAGCTCGAACTCGAGGCCATCGCCGAGGAGGGCGAAACCGCCGCGCTGGTGGAAGAGGACTCGTTTGATGACGAAACCGTGGTCGAGTCCGACGCCGAAGAAGGCGAGGCCGGCGAGGCCGTCGCGCCGAACGTGAAGAAGAAGCGCGAGAAGAAGGTCACCTTCCACTACCCGAACGGCCTGATTGACTACGTGGAGTACCTGAACAAGGGCAAGACCACGATCCACCCGACGGTGATCGGCTTTGACCAGAAGGGCGACGACCACGAGGCCGAGGTGGCGCTGCAGTGGAACAACTCCTACAAGCAATCCGTCCACACCTTTGCCAACACGATTAATACGCACGAAGGCGGCACCCACGAGGAGGGCTTCCGCGCCGCGCTGACCAGCTTGATGAACCGCTACGCGCGCGAGCACAAGCTGCTCAAGGATAAGGAGCCGAACCTGACCGGCGACGACTGCCGCGAAGGTATCTCCGCCGTCATCTCCGTCCGCGTGGGCGACCCCCAGTTTGAGGGCCAGACCAAGACGAAGCTGGGCAACACCGAGATCAAAGGCTTCGTGCAGCGCGCGGTGAATGAGAACCTGTCGGACTGGTTCGACGCCAACCCGGCCGAGGCGAAGGCGATTATTAATAAGGCCGTGTCGTCCTCGCACGCCCGCCAGGCGGCCCGCAAGGCCCGCGACCTGGTGCGCCGCAAGTCCGCGTCCGACCTGGGCGGCCTGCCCGGCAAGCTGGCGGATTGCCGATCGAAGGACCCGGTGAAATCCGAGCTGTTCATCGTGGAGGGCGACTCCGCAGGCGGCTCCGCCAAGGGCGGCCGCGACTCCATGCACCAGGCGATCCTGCCGCTGCGCGGCAAGATCCTTAACGTGGAGAAGGCGCGCATGGACCGCGTGCTCAAGAACGCCGAGGTCCAGGCCATCATCACGGCGCTGGGCACCGGTATCCACGACGAGTTTGACATCAATAAGCTGCGCTACCACAAGATCGTGCTCATGGCCGATGCGGACGTGGACGGCCAGCACATCGCGACGCTGCTGCTCACCCTGCTGTTCCGCTTCATGCCGGACCTCGTGCAGAACGGTCACGTCTTCCTGGCGAACCCGCCGCTGTACAAGCTGAAGTGGGCAAAGGGCGCGCCCGGATACGCGTTTACCGACGCCGACCGCGACCGCCAGCTCGCCGAGGGCCTCGAGGCCAACCGCAAGATCAATACGGACGACGGCATCCAGCGCTACAAGGGTCTCGGCGAGATGAACGCTAAGGAGCTGTGGGAGACCACGCTCGACCCGGAGACGCGCATCCTCCGCCGCGTGGACCTGGAGGACGCGCAGCGCGCCGACGAGCTGTTCAGCATCCTCATGGGCGACGACGTCGCCGCCCGCCGCAGCTTCATCACCCGCAAGGCGAAGGACGTCCGCTTCCTGGACGTATAGGCAACATCGGGCCTCAGCGGCCGGTAGCCAGCGTGGTTACCGGCCGCTTTGCTGTGTAGTGGTGTGGTGTTGGCGCGTTACTTCGCGTGGCGCTCGATGATCTCGCCGAGACCCGGCAACGCGGGCGCGACGATTTTCGACGCCTTGCTGCGCAGCGACGTGTAGACCTTCTTCACCGCGCCCGGCAGGGAGTCCACGGAGGCGTCGGCAGTCTTGACGATGTCATCCACGACCTCGTCCTGGTGCGCGGCAAGGTAGCCGCCGAACCCGTTTGCGCTGCCCTCGCCCTGGTAGTTAGCCCAGTAGGGTTCGACGCGCTCAACCAGCATCGGCAGCACCTTATTGATGCCCTTGGACACCGCGTTGGCGTCCGCCTTCTTCCCCGCGGCGAGCGCCGACTTCAGCGCCATGCCAGTCAGGCCGGACTGGTTGGACACGGTGGTTTCCGTGAGCTCGGCGAGGTCCTTCGTCACGGCGGGACGGGTGGTTTCTTCCAGCAGCTTCTGCAAATCAGACATGCGGGACATCTTACCGGCGAAAAGAAAGCCCGTCCGAAGACGGGCCGGGCGGCAGTGCCGCTTAGAAGTGTAGGCCGTACTTGCCAGCGGCGATGCGTGCGGCATCCGGGATCGGCATGCCCGGGTGCTGCTGGGAGACGGTGTAGACCTCAAGGATCGACCAGACGAATGCTGCGGAGGAAGCGAGGCCGACGACGGAGGAAATGATGGCTGCAATCATGAGAGTGTCCTTATTTCTGGGAACTTGAGCTGACTCACAAAGTATAAGTCGGACTCAAAAGTATCGCAGAGCTTCCGGCGAAAAAGGTGGATTTTCAATGCGAACGCCTGGGTGACGGGTCAAGGAGCGTTGGCTCACGAAGCAGGACGAGCAGCCTTCTACGCCCACGCAGCCGCTACTCAGGTGACGAGAACGGCATGCCCTGCCCCAGATGACGAGATCACCTTGACGAAGACGCGAGCCGGCGCTCGCATCTTCGTCATCCTGTCCTCGTCAAATAGGCGAATGGCACCCGGAGGCACCCCCGAAGGCATGCCGAGCCAGCCACATAAGCCCTCAAACCGGAGCCCAGCTCGGCGCGCCCATGCAAAAGGGCGACCCACCCCCAGGGTCGCCCTTACCGTGTGCCGATGGGCACGGCTGTTGCGGCTCTTCCGCCACAGTCATCTCGCCCGCTGCACCGTCGCCGTGCGCCTCCGCGCAAAGCAAAACGAAACACAGGAGTCACATGAGTCACTGCAACCACAACCGTGCCAAATTTAGCACGGCGGTTGCGGCCACGCTACAGCTGGGGGAGCTGCGGCAGCGGGTACCCGGCGTCCTCGGCGGCCTTGATCCAGGCAGGGACGTCGAAAATGCGGTTGCCCTCGGAGGATCCGTAGACGTGGCTCAGGCCGGCTTGGTTGGCAATTTGGTCGACGGCTTGGCGGAGGGGCGGGATGGCGTCGATAAGCAACTGCACCGATACAAAAGTGGCCAGGGCGGCGATGGTCAGGGAGATCGGGGCCGAGCCGGTGTAGGCGCTGCCGAGCGGCGGCTGCTCGGGGACCTGCGGGCCGTCGGCGGGCACCTTGCCCTCCGGAATTTTCGAGCTCCCTGAGCTTGACGTGCTGGAACCCGACGACAGCTCGGACACACCTGCGTGCGCGGGCGCGGGGACGGCGATGGCGAGAGCGGCCGCGGTCAGCGCGGCAAGGGAGCGTTTTCTCATGCACAACACTCTATTCCGTTCGCGGGTGTGGGGGAACCGGCGCGTCGCTCGCTGCGTCTAATAGGTATGGCGAAGCTACACAATGGGATGCACACGATGGCGGGATTGCACATGGTGCACGGGGCGGTAGGGGAGCCAATCAACCGCGAGTTTTCGCTGCCGGCGACGATGCTGCGCGAGCCGAATTTGGTAGCGCACGCAGCAAGGCATCACCCACGCGGGATTGCTTACTCTGTGCCCGCCACCGACCGCGCCGTGGCCCACGCGCTGTCGCACCCTGGCACCACGGTCACCGGCATGGGCGCGCTGGCGCTTTACGGCCTGCCCTTCTTTGCGGATGCCTGCGACACTGTGCTTGTTGGCCCCGGAATCCGCAAGAACCGGCCGGCGACGCAATACACCCCGGCACTCTGGCGGCTCAAGCTGCGCGAACATGAGGCCTGGACCGTCATGTGTGCGGGTCAGCCCATATCTGTAGCAGCCCCTCCGCTTGCCGCGGTCCACGCGCTCCTAAGTATCCGCCGCCGAGAGTCGGCCTGGCACACCTTTGACGCCAGTGCGCTGACACGTGCAGTGCAGCTTATCGACGCCACGCGGCGCTTCCTCAACCTCACCCCCGAATCCATCCGCATCAGTGCCTCCCGCAGGCTGGATAGGCGGTGGCTGTCCCAGGTGTTGGGTGCGTCGAGCGCGCTGGCAGACTCGCCAAAGGAAACCGAGATGCGCCTGCTAGCGACGCCGGTAGCGCAGAAGCATGGGCTGACCTTGGCCGAGCAGGTGGTGATCCGTAATAGGTGGGGTAAGCGGGTCACTGACCTGGACCTTGCCCTTATGGAACCCAAGATTGGGCTGATGTACGACGGCGCGCACCACTGGGACAAGCAGCAACGTACCTTAGATTCGCTGATCCAGATTGAGCTGGTTGCGCAGGGGTGGCAGGTGTTGCGCTTCGCCGAGGGGACTTTAGCCAGGCTGCCTGAGAGCGTTGAGGAGGTGTTGCGCCGGACCCTGTGACAAATTTCGCATAGGAAACAAATACATCGCTCCACGACCTGGGGAAAGGCTCACCTGTGCGTTTGCTGTGGTCGACGATGTCACGGCGCCAACCCCGCCCACCGCCGATACACCTCCGCGGCCACTTCCGCGAAGCCGGAATTCTCAGTGCTTAAGGGCTGCATCCTCCGCACCGCTTCGGCTAGCTCCTCCGAAGCCTGCCCAGCAGTGTCACATACAGGCACCCCATGCACCCTTGCACCGGGGACGGAAGCACAAGCAACCAGGGCAGAGAAGGAGCGCACCCGGGCACCCGTATAGGCGCAGTACTCATCGGCAACGGCTAAAAGTTGCTCGGCGCTAAAACCCCTCATCGCGCTTGCCTGATGCGCGATTCCATAGTTTTGTACCCGGGGATGAGGGAGCGTGCGAGGTCGGTGACGGTGGCGTCGTCAAGCAGGCGCGACGCGGAGGTGACCACGGCGCGGCGGGCGGCCTCCTGCTTGGAGCAGCCCCACGCGGAGGCGAGCAGCACGAGCGCTTTGTCCTCGTCTGTGGTGAGCCGGAGTGTCATAGCCATACCACTTTGATACCACTGCTCAGCGCGGCAACGCGTCACAGGGCCGGTAAACTACACGTGAGCACAATAAGAAAGGTGAGCAATGAGCGACGACACCACGGGTGGCGGCAATTTCGACGCCATCCAACCCATTGACATCAATGAGGAGATGCAGACCAGCTACATCGATTACGCGATGAGCGTGATCGTGGGCCGCGCGCTGCCAGAGGTGCGCGACGGCATGAAGCCGGTGCACCGCCGCGTCATTTACGCCATGTATGACGCCGGTTTCCGCCCCGAGCGCTCGTACGTGAAGAGCGTGAAGGCCGTGGGTGAGACCATGAGTAACTACCACCCGCACGGCGACAGCGCCATCTACGACACCCTCGTGCGCATGGCGCAGCCGTGGGCGATGCGCTACCCGCTGGTGGACGGCCAGGGCAACTTCGGCTCGCCGGGTAATGACGGCCCGGCTGCAATGCGTTACACGGAGTGCAAGCTCACCCCGCTGGCCATGGAGATGGTGCGCGACATCCGCGAGAACTCCGTGGACTTCGCCCCCAACTTCGATTCGAAGACCCAGGAGCCGACGGTCCTGCCGTCGCGTGTGCCGAACCTGCTGATGAACGGCTCGAACGGCATCGCGGTCGGTATGGCCACCAACATCCCGCCGCACAACCTCAACGAGCTGGCGGAGGCCATCTACTGGATCCTGGACAACCACGACGCGGACGAGAAGGCGACGCTCGACGCGGTGCTGGAGCGCGTGAAGGGCCCGGATTTCCCCACCTCCGGCCTGATCGTGGGCGACAAGGGCATCAAGGAGGCCTACACCACGGGCCGCGGCTCGATCCGCATGCGCGGCGTGACCGAGGTCGAGGAGGTGGGCAACCGCCAGGTCATCGTGATCACGGAGTTGCCGTACCAGGTCAACCCGGACAATTTCATCCACAGCATTGCGGAGCAGGTGAACGCGGGCAAGATGGCCGGCATCGCCAGCATTGATGATGAGTCTTCGGACCGCATCGGTATGCGCATCGTCGTGAAGCTGAAGCGCGACGCCGTGCCTCGCGTGGTGCTGAACAACCTGTACAAGCACTCGCAGCTGGAGACGAACTTCTCCGCTAACATGCTCTCCATCGTGGACGGCGTGCCGCGCACCCTGCGCCTGGACCAGATGCTGCGCTACTACGTGAAGCACCAGATCGAGGTCATCGTCAGGCGCACCCAGTACCGCCTCGACGAGGCCGAGAAGCGCGCCCACATCCTGCGCGGCCTGGTCAAGGCCCTCGACGCGTTGGACGAGGTCATCGCGCTCATCCGTCGCAGCCCGACGGTGGACGATGCGCGCCAGGGCCTCATGAAGCTTCTCGACGTCGACGAGATCCAGGCCAACGAAATCCTCGCCATGCAGCTGCGCCGCCTGGCCGCTCTGGAGCGCCAGAAGATCGTGGACGACCTGGCGGAGATCGAGCGCCTGATCGCGGACTACAAGGACATCCTGGCCAAGCCGGAGCGCCAGCGCGAGATCGTGGCGACGGAGCTCAAGGAGATCGTGGACAAGTTCGGCGACGAGCGCCGCACCCGCATCGTGGCCGCCACCGGCGACGTCACGGAGGAGGACCTCATCGCCCGCGAGAACGTGGTGGTCACCATCACCTCCACCGGCTACGCCAAGCGCACGAAGGTGGACGCCTACAAGAGCCAGAAGCGCGGCGGCAAGGGCGTGCGTGGCGCGGAGCTGAAGCAGGACGACGTGGTCAAGCACTTCTTCATCTGCTCCACGCACGACTGGATCCTCTTCTTCACCAACTTCGGCCGCGTCTACCGCCTCAAGGCGTACGAGCTGCCGGAGGCTGGCCGCACCGCCCGCGGCCAGCACGTGGCGAACCTGCTGGAGTTCCAGCCAGAGGAGAAGATCGCCCAGATCATCCAGATCCAGTCCTACGAGGACGCCCCGTACCTGGTCCTGGCCACCCGCGACGGCCGCGTGAAGAAGTCCCGCCTCACGGACTACGAGTCCGCGCGCTCCGCCGGCCTCATCGCCATCAACCTCAACGAGGGCGACGCCCTAATCGGCGCCGCGCTGACGCAGAACGACGACGACCTCCTGCTCGTCTCCGAGCAGGGCCAGGCCATCCGCTTCCCTGCAGATGATGACCAGCTGCGGCCGATGGGCCGCGCCACCGCGGGCGTGAAGGGTATGCGCTTCCGCGGCGACGACCAGCTGCTCGCCATGACGGTGGTGCAGGACGGCGAGTTCCTGCTCGTGGCTACCAGCGGCGGCTACGGCAAGCGCACCGCCATCGAGGAGTACAACCAGCAGGGCCGCGGCGGCATGGGCGTGATGACGTTCAAGTACACCCCGAAGCGCGGCAAGCTCATCGGCGCGCTGGCGGTGGACGAGGACGACCAGATCTTTGCCATCACCTCTGCGGGCGGCGTGATCCGCACCGAGGTCAACCAGATCCGCCCGTCCTCGCGCGCCACCATGGGCGTGCGCCTGGTGGATCTTGGCGACGACGTCGAGCTGCTGGCCATCGACAAGAACGTCGAGGACTCCGGCGAGGAGGAGGCCACCGCGGTGGCGAAGGGCGAGAAAACCCTTGAAGAGGCCCAGGAGGCGACGCAATCGTCGATAAGCGGGGCCCCCGACGACGCCGAGGGTGAGGAGTAGGCGATGGCCGCACGCAAGGTAACCATCCGCAACGTCGGCGCGGGTTCCGTGTTCAAGGTGGCGACGATCCTGGCGCTGATCGGGTTCGTCGCGTGGATGCTGGGCATCACGATCGTCTACTTCGGCCTCGAGCAGGCTGGCGTGATCGAGTCGGTGAACTCGCTGATCGGCGGCGTCGGCGGCGACCAGGCCATCGACATGACCATCGTGCTCTCCGCCGCGGGCCTGCTGGGCCTGATCGGCGTGGTGTTCACCGCGATCATGGCGCCGCTAACCGTGGTGATCTACAACAGCATCGCGGATCTGGTTGGCGGCGTCACCTACACCATGTCCAACCGCGCACGATAGGTTCGGCGGGGCTTTGGGGTGCTTATCGACGCCACGTAACCGCCCCAAAAACCCGCCCCCACCAGGCGATTTGGTGGCTATGGCGACGGTGCGTAATATTCTTATCCGTTGCCAGGGCCTATAGCTCAGTCGGTTAGAGCGCATCGCTGATAACGATGAGGTCGCAGGTTCGATTCCTGCTAGGCCCACTGGGACGCTATAATATATAGAGTCTCGGCAATGGGGCATTAGCTCAGTTGGTAGAGCACCTGCTTTGCAAGCAGGATGTCAGGAGTTCGATTCTCCTATGCTCCACAGGACAAACCCTGTACCGTGCGCGGTGCAGGGTTTTCTGTTTTCTCCAGACCCGCTTGCTTCCGGGCCCGGGACCGCGGGCGTGTCGGCGGCTTTCTGTGCTGATTTTAAGTTTTTGGGTGGGGTTTGCGCCTATCGGCGGGGGTGGGCCGGAAATGTGGTGTATATCACGCAAACTTTTTTGGGGTTTTGTCAGGTTGTAAATGTCGAGGTCAACGCGTTGCTGCGTTGGCTTGGGTGTGGCTGTGCGTGTTGTGGTGGGGTTTTCGCGGTGTCTGTGGTGATAGTGGACTACTTTCCACGAAATTGTTGTGATTGAATGAAAGTCTGTCAGTGTGAAGATCCGTGTTCAGGAGATCTCCAGGCTGCTTCGAATATCTCCGTCAAGTTTTTAAGGATTGAGCCGTTGCAAAACGCACATCTTAAGAAGCGCGTCATGGCCGCGCTTATCTCCACCGCCGTCGTCGCTGGTGGAACTGTCGTTGCTACCCCGTCCGCGCACGCAGACATTGCTGTTACGAGCAAGTATTCCCAGCTTCCTGCAGATGAGCAGCAGGCAGCTGTGAAGTTCAACTCCAACATCGGCTACCAGCAGGGTGCGTTTAATCAGGCGCACCTGATGTACGCCAACAACTTCGGCCCCGGCTGGTGCATCGACTTTGCGCAGCCCGCTCCGCAGCAGGATTCGCCCTACGTGGTGCGCAAGCTCGACGGCGTTTCCGGCCTGTACGGCTACAACGGTGAGCAGGGCGGCAACCTGGAGATCAACCCGGATATTGAGCGCGCCGCCATCGCCGGCACCAAGCGCATGCTTGACGCGTTTAACAAGGGCGACATGGAGCAGGCCGCCAAGCTGAACTTCGCCCTGCAGGCACTCCTGTCCAACCACAAGGAGACGCTGAACCTGCAGCGCGGCTACATCTACGGTGACTACAAGGAGACCACCGGCGGCTTCCCCAAGATCTCCAAGGAGGAGTTCGCACAGTGGACCGGCTTTGAGGTGCGCAAGCAGAGCGGCGCTGTTTCCGGCCAGTCCCAGTACATCCTGCGCAAGAGCGCCTCCTTCCAGGAAGCGACCAGCAATGTTCAGGACGGCGAGTACGTCACCGTTCTGGTCCCGCGCGACTACAACATCAGCGACGAGCTTGGTAAGGAAGGCACAACCCAGCGCCTCATCACCATCGGTCAGCCGGGCCTGGTTGGCTACGAACCGAACCCGAAGGGCCCGAATGTGACGGTGAAGACCACCACCGTTACCGAGACCCCTGAGGTTGTGACCAAGACCGAGACCGTCCCGGGCAACACTTACACCAAGACGGTTACTGAGCAGCCGGTCACCGAGACCGCACGCAAGACCGTCACCCCGACCTCCACCGTCACCGAGTGGGAGCAGCCGCAGGCTGAGGTGACCAAGACGGTCGAGCCGACCCGCACCGAGACCGAGAACGTCACCCCGAGGACCACGGTGACCGAGGTTGAGCGCGAGGACACCGAGACTGTCACCGAGACCACCACGCTGCCGCAGCGCACCGTCACCGTGCGCAAGGGCACCCCGGTGGTGAAGACCGTGACCGAGAAGGCCACCGCCACCGCAACGGCAACCGGCGACGCGAAGACCGAGGTTGCAACCGTCACGGCTGAGCCGAAGTACGTCACCGAGACGCAGACCCGCCCGGCGACGACCTCTACCAAGACCGTCACAGCCGAGCCGTCCACCGTCACCGCAACCACGACGGTGAAGAACGAGACGCACCAGACGAGCGAGAAGACCATCGAGGTCGAGCGCTTCTTCCGCTCCTACAAGTACGCCTTCAACTTCTCCCAGAAGAAGGACACCCGAGTCATCCCGGTGGAGAAGCTGACCAACTGGAAGATCGACTTTGTCGACGACTCCAACGGCCTGGTCAAGGTGACCAAGTCCAAGGACGGCAAGAGCCTGGACATCACCCCGGTCAAGGAGGGCGAGGGCGATGTGCGCGTCGTCGTCGTCGATGGTGAGGGCAACCGCCACGAGTACACCATCCACGTGATCAACAAGGCCGAGAAAAAGATCGAGACCGCCGACGTTGTGGTGAACAACCACTACTTCAACGTCTCCATCGCCGGCCACACCCAGACCATCCAAGTCCCGCAGGGCTGGGAGTGGGAGATCACCGAGGGTGGTAACTACATCACCACCAGCGAGAAGGACGGCAAGATCACCGTCAAGCCCAACGATGGTGTCCTCAGCGCTACCGCCAAGATCTCGGTTCACGAGCCGGGCGAGGCTCCGCGCAATGAGAACAACTACATCATCAACATCGCTGCGGACAGCAAGTACGACCAGCACCGAGTGATTGGTAACTCCAACAACTACGTCCTCGAGCTGGACAACATTGCCGGCGAGCCGAAGGTTGTAGAGGGCGAAGACATCGTCGAGTCCCTGGAGAAGGACAAGGACGGCAACTGGGTCCTGACCCCGAAGGCCGACAAGACCGGCAAGGTGGTCATCACCGCCAAGGACGAGAAGGGCGACGACTACCAGTTCACCCTGGACGTCCGCCAGGGCACCAACGTGCTTGTCGACGTCGAGACCGCAAACATCCAGCCGAACACCGACGAGGCTGCTGAGCTCGACACCGCCGACGGCGAGTACGAGCTGGAGTTCAAGCAGGGCCAGGACATCGCCACCGTCAACGGCAAGGCCGTCGAGGGCGACACCGTCAAGCTGACCGGTGACACCAACAAGATCCAGGCTTCCGGCGAGGGCGTCATCGTTGCCAACCTCTACGAGATTGTCGACGGCCAGCGCATCCTGGTTGGCGTCTACACCATCATTGCGGGCGACCGCACCAAGGTGGAGACCCAGGAGGTCGAGCGTGAGATCAAGGACCGCCAGACCGTAGAGATCACCAAGGGTGCCGAGGACCACGAGATTGTGGTCACGGAGGGTGCTGACAACGTCACCACCGCGGTGGTGGAGAAGGACGGCAAGGAGATCACCCGTGTCATGCCGAAGCCGGGCTTCGAGGGCACCGTCGTGGTTGAGGAGCGCCTCGGCGACGAGGTCGTGGTCCGCTACACCATCACGGTGACGCCGAGCGAGGTCAAGGAAGCTAAGCAGGACGTCAAGGCGACTTCCCAGATCAACATCACCCGTGATTCCGACCTGCAGCGCCTGGTCGTGGTCTCCGGCGAGAACCTGCTCAACACCCTGCCCAACGACAAGGACGGCCAGTACACGACCGACTTCAAGCCGGACGCTGAGGGCCAGGTTGTCATCGAGCTGCGCAACTCCCGCGACCTGCCGATCCAGCGCTGGATTCTCAACGTCTCCCCGGTTGCTCCGCGCGAGTACAACTACGAGATCACCGACCGTTCCGAGCTGAAGCTCACCGCGCCGGAGGGCTCCTCCTACGAGGTTGTTGAGGGCAAGGACCTTATCAAGGTCACCGAGAACGGCGACCAGATCACCGTCAACCCGGTCGAGGGCGCCGAGGGCAAGGCCGTCGTCGAGTTCACTAAGCCTAACGGCGCCAAGGAACGCTACACCCTGATCATCACCCCGGTCTCCGGTAATGGTGCGGTCAACGGCTCCAACGGCGAGAGCTCCTTCAAGGTCTCCGAGCTGGGCCACTTCACCGTGACCATCCGCAACGAGAACACCTACAAGGTGGTCAAGGGCGAAAAGTTCGTTCACGTCACCGAGAAGGACGGCCAGTGGGTCCTCACCCCGAAGGAAGGAACCTCCGGCAACCACGTGGTTGTTGTGGAGACCAACAAGAAGGGTGAGATTGTCAACCGCCACAACATCGAGATCACCGGCCAGGGCAGCGAGCTCTCCTTCCGCGAGGAGCGCCGCGTCCTGGACCGTGACATCGAGACCAAGGTGAACCCGGGCAAGGGCAACACCTTCACCGTGGTTCGTGGCTACGACCTGATTGAGAACCCGGAGCCGGACAAGGCAGGCAACATCAACATCAAGGCACTGCCGAACAAGTCGGGCACCGTCCTCATCGAGGAGCGCGACAGCAACGGCAACCCGGTCCGCATCATCGAGGCCGAGATCCCGGAGACCTCCGGTGGTTCCTCCATCCCGGCTCCGGAGATCACCTGGAACGAGAACACCGGCCGCGGCTCCGATGGTTCCATCACCATCGTTGTCGAGGGCGAAGGTGACTTCATCGTTGAGGGCTGCGACAAGGTTGGCAAGTGCACCCAGATCGACCCGGACAAGATCAAGGACAACGGCGATGGCACCCACACCATCGAGCCGGGCGCTATCCCGGGCGGCACCACTGAGATCCACGTGACCCCGGTGGGCAACGGCGTTGTTGACGAGGGCGGCACCATCAAGATCAACGTCAACGTTGATGCCCAGAGCAACGCCAATGCTGGCGCTGGCAAGGGTGATGTGAATGTTGGTTCGTCTGATCCGAAGTGTATTGCTTCGTTGGTTGGTTTGGCTTCGCCGTTGTTGCTGCTGATTCCGTTGGGCATCCTGTCCCAGGTGAACATTCCGGGTCTTGAGGGTCTGCGTGGTCAGTTGAATGCTGCGATTCAGGATGCGAATAATCGTATTCAGCAGGGTCTGGGTATTTATGATCATGATCGTGCGTCGCGTGCTGCTGGTGTGCAGGGTGCGTTCTCGGTTGAGAATTCGCAGATGATTGGTGTGGCTGCTGGTGCGCTGGGCGTGATTACTGCTGGTCTGTTGATTGGTGATGCGGTGTTGCGTGCTTGTGGTCAGGAGGAGTCGACGTCGTCGTACCAGTTGGGTGAGGCGACGGATAATGACACGCTGCGTTATGGTTCCTCTGGTAAGCCGGCTGAGGCTCCGAAGTCCGAGGAGTCCGAGGCTGCGAAGCCGGAGGATGCTGAGGCTGCTGAGAAGTAGTTTGTAGCACCGATAACCGCCCGTGTTGGTTGGGGCCCGCTGAGGGGTCCACGGCCCGCACGGGCGGTTCTGTCATGGCACTGCGCTTCAAGATGTCGACGGTGAACAAGTCGCGTAGTATCGTTACGTGAAGGGGCCAGGGTGGCGCGGAGGCCGTTCCGAACCACCCTGGAGCCCCTTTTTTACTTTTATGAGCAAAACGGGAGCGGGAACGAGGCCCCAATGCGGTCCCGAGCCCCTCCTGACGTGGCCCGTATGTGGCCGCTTTCTGTGCTGATTTTAAGTTTTTGGGTGGGGTTTGCGCCTATCGGCGGGGGTGGGGCGGAAATGTGGTGTATATCACGCAAACTTTTTTGGGGTTTTGTCAGGTAGTAAATCTCGAGGTCAACGCGTTTCTGCGTTCGCTTGGGTGTGGCTGTGCGTGTTGTGGTGGGGTTTTCGCGGTGTCTGTGGTGATAGTGGACTACTTTCCACGAAATTGTTGTGATTGAATGAAAGTCTGTCAGTGTGAAGATCCGTGTTCAGGAGATCTCCAGGCTGCTTCGAATATCTCCGTCAAGTTTTTAAGGATTGAGCCGTTGCAAAACGCACATCTTAAGAAGCGCGTCATGGCCGCGCTTATCTCCGGCGTCCTCGCCACCGGTACCACCGCCGTCATTGCTACCAACGCGTCTGCAGACCAGCTGGTCGTTGACGCATACCAGAAGCTGGACGAGGCGCAGCTGCAGGAGCTGATCGCCGAGCAGAAGAAGCTCGCCCAGATTCACACTGGGTACGACAACAGCACCCAGACCCTGCCTACTGAGTATGGCCCGGGCTGGTGCATCGACTGGGGCATCGACAACCCGTGGAACAACAAGGTCGGCGGCTACGACGTACGTAAGCTCACCGGTACCTCCGGCCGCGTCGGCGATGGCATGGCCATCGACGAGAACGTCCGTATCGCCGCGATTAACCTGACCAAGTCCATGCTCGCGGATTACGACAAGTACATGAACGGCGATGCTTCGGTGCTGCCCATGCTGGAGAAGAAGAACACCTTCCTGCAGGCGCTCCTGGCCAACAACCTCGGTGTGCTCAACGACGTCCGCGGCAACATCCAGCAGCAGGATTCCACGTTGTTCTACAGCCTTACCGGTTTCAGCATCGTGCACCAGACCCTTCCGGCTGGAAACCCCAACCACGAGGCCAACTACGTCCTCAACCCGGACGAGAGCAAGCTGGCAAAGATCAAGCAGACCGTCAAGCCGGGCGAGTTCGTCACGGTGCTGGTCCCCAAGAACTACAACCTGAACCTGAACCCGAAGCAGTCGAAGACCTTCCAGCGAATCATCACGGTTCACCAGCCGGGTCTGGACATCTACCCGGACAAGCCGGACTACAACTTCGAGACCGAGGTTGAGGAGACCACGACCCCGCGCTCGACCGTCACCACCACGGTGAACGAGCCGGATCACGAGGCCACCACGACCGTCCCGGCAGGCAACCCGTACACCACCACGGTGACCGAGACCGCTCCGGCAACCGTGACCACCGAGCGCCGCAGCCGCGAGCCGATCACCTCCACGGTGACCACCACTCGCCCGGAGCGCGTCACCACCGTGACCAACACCAAGCCGGTAGAGACCGAGGTTGTCACGACCACCGAGAACGGCACCCCGGTCACCAAGACCGTGAAGAAGACGCCGGAGCCGGAGATCGTCACCGAGACGATCCCGTCCACGGTCGCCACCGAGACCCAGACCATCACCGAGGAGACCGTCACCAAGACGGTCCCGGCACAGCCGGTCACCAAGACTTCCGTGGTCACCCCGGTCTCTACCGTGAAGACTACGGTTCCGGGCCGTACCGGCGAGGTCGTCACCACCGTCACTGGCGAGCCGACCACCGTTACTAAGACCATCAGCCAGAACGACCACTACTACACCGAGAAGGTGTACGAGAAGGTCCGCGAGGTCTACGAGTACTACCAGTTCGCTGGCTTCACCAAGGAAGAGCAGTCCAAGGTCATCGACCTGGACAAGCGCATTAAGGATTCCTGGACCTTCGAGGTCACCGAGGGCTCCGAGTACGTCATCGTCGAGCGTAACGAGGACGGCAAGCTCGTTGTCACGCCGCGCCCGGGCTTCAAGGGCGAGGGCAAGGTCACCATCGTCGTGACCGACTCCGACGGCAACGAGCACGTCTACCGCCTGACCATCAACAACACCGTCAACGTAGATGAGTCCACCCACGTCAAGGTGAACAACTTCTTCTACAACATCAACACCGGTGGCAACGGCGATCGCTTCAAGCTCATCAACATCGACGAGGGCGAGACGCACAAAACCGTCAAGGGCGGCGACATTGCGGTCGTGAAGGACGACGGTCAGGGCCACCTCAAGGTCACCCCGAAGGACGGTGTGACCAAGGGCGAGGTCATCGTCGAGATCACCGACAAGCAGGGCAATACCCGCGAGAACGTGATCACGATCGAGAACAAGGAGTCGCAGTACAACGTCTCCCGCGAGATCCTGAACACCTCCGTGGGCTTCGTCGAGCACCGCGGCGGCAAGGCAGAGATCACCGAGGGCAAGGACGTCATTACTGTCGAAGAGGCCGAGGTCAACGGCGACAAGGTCTGGAAGATCGTTCCGAAGGACGGCGTCACCGAGGGCGAGGCGCACGTTGTCTTCACCGACGAAGAGGGCATCGAGTACAACTTCGACTTCAAGGTCGTCCCGGACCCGAACGGTGGCCCGAAGGTCATCGAGCACGACATCAACTTCGACGGCAACGTCGACGTTCAGCGCAAGGACGGTTACGAGGCCAAGGTCGTTGAAGGCCAGGATCTCGTCGATCTCACCGAGACCGACAAGACCTGGACCGTCACCCCGAAGCAGGACAACGATGATCTGCGTACCAAGGGTGGCAAGGCTGTTGTCCACGTCAAGGACGCGAACGGCCAGCTCGTGGGCGTCGTCACGATTAACATCAAGCCGCAGTCGTTCGAGGTTCCGACGGAGCCTGCAACTCGCGAGCGAGAGATCGTTGACCGCGCAACTGCGAACTTCCACCTTGGCGCGCAGGATAGCGGCCACTGGTTCAAGGTCGAAGCGCTTGACGGCAGCTCGCTGAGCGACCTCCTTCAGAACTCGGAGGACTACGACGGCAAGAAGCTGGAAGAGGATCTGGAGCTCCACTTCAAGCCGGGCGCAGACGGCAAGTTTAAGGTCACCGAGTTCCTCGATTACGGCGAGGACCAGGTCGATGAAAACGCTATTCCGCTCGTTGAGTACACCTACACCGTGAAGCCGTACCAGCCGCGTGAGGCTGAGTACACCATCACCTCTGAGAACGAGATCGACCTGCAGGGCACCAAGCTCAGCGTCGTCGAGGGTGAGGACCTGCTCGAGTCCGTTCCGACCGCCGGCGAGTCCAAGATCAAGATCACCCCGAAGGGTGACGCGAACGGCGACGTCGTCATCGAGAACAAGACCGACGACGGGTACGTCTTCGAGCGCTACACGCTGCACATCACCCCGGGCCGTGGTGCCAACAAGGGCGAGGTCACCGAGAAGAACATGACCTGGACCGGTACGGCGCGTATCAGCAAGGACGAGGGCGACACCTACAAGATCGTCTCCGCCAAGGACGCCGAGGGCAACGATGTCGACGGCAACGACCTCGTCCGCGTGAAGGAAGAGAACGGCCAGTTCGTTGTCACCGGCCGCGCCGGCAAGACCGGTGTCGTCACCATCACCGTGAGCGACAAGCGTGGCGTCTACGCCACTTACAAGCTCAACATCGGTGAGGCTGAGGGCGCGCGCGTCTACAACTACCAGATCTCCACCAACTCGGAGTTCCGCGCAACCCTGGTTGAGAAGTCCAACAAGTTCGTCGTCATCGACGGCGAGGACTACTTCGAGAACCCGACCAACGACGGCAACCAGTGGATCGCCAAGCCGAAGGCAAGCGCTGCGGGCAAGACCGCCACGATCGAGGAGTGGGACGCTGACGGCAACGTCATCAACACCTACAACCTCAAGATCGTCGAGGGTAAGTCCACCGGCAGCCGCGAGGTCCGCGACTACATCGTCATGGGCTCCACCAAGACCGATAAGCCGATGACCAAGGGCAACTCCTTCAAGGTCGTCTCGGGCACCGAGTTCGTGGATGCGAAGTCGAACAACGACGGCACCTTCTCCGTGACCCCGAAGTCCGGCACCGAGGGCAAGACCGTCGTCACCGAGGAGTACGACAAGGACGGCAACGTCGTCCGCAAGATCAGCTCTCTGATCGTCCCGTCCGGCTCCAAGGTTGAAAACGGCGCCATCCTGGGCGAGAACAAGGACCTCGGCGTCAAGATCGATCGCGATGAGAAGACCGGCAAGGTCACCATCAAGTTCGAGAAGGAGGACGGCTCCATCGCTGTCCTCGAGGGTGCCGAGCTGGTCGATCAGGAGACGGATAAGGACGGCAACGTCGTCCTGACCCCGAAGAACCCGAACGGCAACAACAAGGTCATCTTCATTCCGCTGGCTGGCGGCGTCCAGGGCAAGAAGCCCATGGAGGTCGACGTCCAGGTCAACGTTGACGCCGACGCAGGTGCCAACGGTGGCAACGGCAAGGGTGATGTGAATGTTGGGTCGTCTGATCCGAAGTGTATTGCTTCGTTGGTTGGTTTGGCTTCGCCGTTGTTGCTGCTGATTCCGTTGGGTGTGCTGTCTCAGGTGAACATTCCGGGTCTTGAGGGTCTGCGTGGTCAGTTGAATGCGGCGATCCAGGATGCGAATGATCGTATTCAGCAGGGTCTGGGTATTTATGATCGTGATCGTGCGTCGCGTGCTGCTGGTGTGCAGGGTGCGTTCTCGGTTGAGAATTCGCAGATGATTGGTGTGGCTGCTGGTGCGCTTGGCGTGATTACTGCTGGTTTGTTGATTGGTGATGCGGTGTTGCGTGCTTGTGGTCAGGAGGAGTCGACGTCGTCGTACCAGTTGGGTGAGGCGACGGATAATGACACTCTGCGTTATGGTTCCTCTGGGAAGCCGGCTGAGGCTCCGAAGTCCGAGGAGTCCGAGGCTGCGAAGTCGGAGGAGTCTGAGGCTCCGAAGTCTGAGGAGGCTGCGGCTGCTGAGAAGTAGTTTGTAGCTCCGGTAACCGCCCGTGTTGGTTGGGCCTCGCTGAGGGGTCCACGGCCCGCACGGGCGGTTTTTCGTATGCCGGCTACTGCTCCCGCAGCACGCCGCGGACTACGTCATCGAGCCAGTCGACGGCGTAGTCGTACCCGGTTTGCCCGTCGACGTTGAACCCGCCGGGGCTGTGGGTATAGCCGAGCTTGTAGTACGACATGTGGCGCGGCCCGAAGTCGCCGGCCTGGCTTGCCGACGCCAACAGGTTCGCGTTGGCGGGGTTGCGCCTCGCCGCCTGCAGCCCGGCGGCGCTCGCAACCTGGTCCATCAGCTGCGTCACCGCACCATGGGCCGCGACTTGTCTGCGCTCCGTCGGCGTCGGCACGCGCGGCACAACGCCGGCCCCAGCGAGCTGCAGGTAGAACCGCTCCGTGGCTTGCGTCGCCCGCATCGTCTCTAGCGCCACGTCAAACCACGCCTCGGGTCCGTCGCCAGCCTCGTCGCCCGCAGCACCGCCACCTGACGCCGCCGCGATCGCTCCGCGCAGCCCCTCGAGCGCCGGCAGCAGGTAGGTCCAGGTCACGCCCTCTTTCGCCAGGTTCGGCAGCGCCGCCATGAGCGTGACCGCTACGAGCTGCTCGGGCGGGGTGGCCGCCTGCTCCGACCGGGTGGCGCCATCGGCCGCCTGGGCGAAGAGTGCGATCTCTCCGAGGATGAGGGCGGCGGCGGGGGCGTCGAGAAGCGATAGCCCAGACTCGCGCACCGCCTGCTGCACCGGCACGCCCGCGTCCATGCGGCGGGAAAACTCCAGCACATGTGCGCCCGTCGCGGCGTTGGGCGGGCCGACGACCTCCTCGCGCATCGCCACATCCGCCAGGTCGCGCAGCGCGGAGTCCGGGTCCGTTGAGCACGCCATATCCGCCGGGTTGCACAGCGAAAGCACCTTGCCCTCCAGGCCGACGAAGCTCAGCGCGCGCTCGCCGGCCAGGCCCACGCGCTCCGGAATCACCCCGGAACCGCCGCCGTTGATCAGCTCGCCGCCGCGCGCCAGCACCCCCTTCGGCGCGGGCGCGTACAGCTTGGCGGGCGGCAGGGCCCGTTGCCTATCGACGCTCGTCCGCCCCGGATCCGCAAACAACACCACCCCGGCAATCTGCTCCGGGCCCACCCCGCGCACCTGGCCGTGCGCCGCCCGCGCTGCTGCGTCGCCGATCAGGTGGGCGCCCTGCGAGTAGCCCACCATGATGAAACGGGTCTGCGGGCACGCACTCGCCACGGTCTCCATCTCGCGCACCGCGTCGTCCGTGCCCTGCGTGACGGACTCGCCGTAGGTTGCGGCCTCCGTGCCCTCGATGCCGCCGCTGGCGCTGCCGAGCGCGCTGAAGCGGCCCAGCGAGGCGGGGTAGCGGACCTGGTAGCTGCGCACCGTGCGCGCGCCGAAGTGTTCGGTGAGGTCGGCGGCGGGGGACGAGCCGTCGTCGAAAAGCGTGTCGCGGGCTGACGGATCCCAGGAATGCGAAAACCCCGATCCCGCCGCTTGGACGACGTGGATCGGGGTACAGCTCGGCGCGAACGGCCGCAGCGGCTGCGCGGAAGCAACAGGGGCAGCCGCCGCGGCGAGCGCGAGCAGGGCGACGAGGGCGGGAACACGTTTCACGCGAAACATGTTAGTACCGCGCTGCACGCCTGCGCGTCTACTTGCGCGGCAGAGCCATGAGCGCGGCGCCGATGGCTACGAGCCAGGAATCCTTCGACAGCGGCAGGCCCTCCTGGGACGGGCGGATGCCGTCGTCCTCGGTCATGGCGTCGTTGCCGAAGTACATGGTGAGCAGGCCCGCGCCGAACGTCGCGAGCGCGGCACCGGCGAGGCGGTTGGACACGAACGGGGTGAGCAGCGCTGCGCCGATGCCGGTCTCGGAGTAGGCGACGAACTTGGCAAAGGTTTCCTTGTCCATGTCCTTCAGCGCCGGGATGCCGGTGACGGCCATGCCGTGGAGGAACTCGGCGGTGCCCTCGTCGGCACCAATCTTGCCGATGCCGGAGTTCAGGATATACAGGCCGGTGGGCACGCGCAGCGCGGCGGAGGCGAGGCGGGTCTTTGACTTCGCAGCCTTCTGTGCCTTGGCGGCCTTGGCGGCCTTCTGGTTAGCGGGGAGCAGGTTGAGCGGGTTGAACATGATGCGTCCTTCCGTGTGGGATGTCGTCCATCAAGATGATACGTCAACAACCCGCTCCCGGCAAGGGCTCGCGGTCTTAGACCGAAAGCTCGGGGTGCAGATCGCGCTCTGGGATCTGGCGCAGCCTGGTCAGGCCCAGACAGGCGACCACCCACGAGCCTACCGCGATGCCCAACAGCACCAGCGTCGCGCGGATCATGCGCGGGTCACCGCCGTCGGTGCCGAACAGGGCGTAGCGCATGAGGTCCACCGAGTAGCGCATCGGGTCCCAGCTGTGCACCCACTGGATGAACTTCGGCTGCACCTCGGGCGGGTACAGGCCGTTCGACGCCACCAGCTGCAGCGACATGAGCGCCATGGTGAGCAGGCGGCCGATCGACTTACCAAAGATGCAGTTGAGCATGTAGATGAAGGAAACGAACACCCACGACACGCCCACCAGCACCGCCAGCATCACACCCGCGTGCGCCGGCTCGACGCGCAGGATGCACACCTGCATGATCCACAGGAAGACCGACTGTACGCCGGTGACCAGGAACGACGGCAGCAGCGTGTTGAGCGCCACGCGCACTGGCGACGTCCCCGAGTCGATCGCGCGACGCGAAATCGGCTCGAAGATCATGTACAGCACCAGGCCGCCGAACCACAGGGACAGCGACAGGAAGAACGGGGAGAGGCCCTTGCCAAAGAAGGTCAGCTCGTCGCCGGCCTGGTTGAGCACGACCGGGTTGGAGGCGGAGTCGACCGCCTTGTTCAGGCGCTCGCCTTCCCACGTCGGCGCCTGCTCCTGCGCGTCGTGGAGTTTGACGCTGAGCTCGCCGGTGCCGTCATCGAGCTGCACCAGGCCGTCGTTCAGCGCGCCGAGGCCCACGACGAGCTGGTTGGAGCCGTCGGCCAGCTTGGACGACGCGTCCGACGCCGTGTTCGCCGCCACGACCAGCTGCGAGGTGCCGTCCTTCAGCTGTGCCACGCCCGCGACGAGCGTGCCGGAGCCGTCCTGCAGCTTGGCCAGGCCGGCCGCCAGCTGCTGGGCCGCGTCGGTGGCGCGGTTCACGCCGCCGCGGTACTGCGCGTTCGGGTCCTGCAGCTCGTTGGCCACCTGGTGCGCGCCGTTCTGCAGCAGCTGCAGCTGGCTCACCAGGTCAGAGTTCATCGCCGTGGCGAGCGGGCCGCCGTGCAGCTGCGCCTGCGTCTGGCGAGCCTGCGCCGCGATCTGCTCCGTGCCCGGGATCGGCGAGGCGTCCAGGTCCGCGATGACCTGGTTCAGGGATGCGTCGATGTCCGCGAACGCCGCCTGCGCCGCGCCGAGCTGGCCGGCCACGCCCGCGATCTTGTCCACGCCGCCCGCAACCTGCGACGCACCCGCGCCCAGCTTGTCGGTGCCGCCCTGCAGGGTCAGCATGCCTTCGGAGAGCTGGTTCGCGCCGTCCGCCGCCGTGCCGATGCCGGTGTTGAGCTGCTGGGCGCCGTCCTGGAGGCGCGTTACGCCGTCGTCAAGCTGGTGCGCGGCGCTGGGCATCTGCTGCAGCTTCGAGTTGAACTCTTGCATGCCGTTGTCCAGCTTCGTGGCGCCGTCGTCAAGCTTCTGCCCGCCCTCGCCGGCCTTCTTCGCGCCCTCGTTGAGCTGGCCCGCGCCGTCGGCGGCCTGGCCCATGCCATCGTTGATGGTGTTGAAACCGACGAAGAGCTGGTCCACCACCTTCGACCCGACCGTGTTGGACACGGTATCCGTGATCACTCGCGAGGCCTGCCCGCCCAGCATCGTCGGAATGAAGCCGTTCGTCTCATTCAGCGTGACGTTGATCTTCGCCTGGTGCGGGTTGTCCTCCTTCACGCTGGTCACGGCCTCGGTGAAGTCGGTCGGGATCTCCATGCCCAGGTAGTAGGTGCCGTCGGCGATGCCCTGCCGGGCCTCCTCGGCGGACACCACCTGGAAGTTCATGGGCTTTTCTTCGAGCAGCTTATCCACGACCTGCTGCCCATTCTCACCCTCATCCGAGTTCACCAACGCCACCGGCACCTTGTTCAGGTTGCCCAACGGGTCCCAATAACTCCACACGAACAGGCCGCCGAACAGCAGCGGCAGCAGCGTGATAGCAATCAGCGCCAGAGGCGGCAGCTTGCCGTGTAGAAACTTGCGGAAATTCGATCCCAGGTGCAGTCCGCTCATCGGTCCTCCTCGTTCGCACTCGTCACTAACACCGGCACTTCCTCAGCGACCGCGTACAGGTTGTCCAGCAGCTTCGCGCGCAGCGACATGTCGCGGATCTGGTCCACGTCGTCCACGATGAGCAGCTCCGCGTTCGGCCGCGACACCAGCGCGAGCAGAATGCGGAAGCGGAAGCGGTCGAGCACGTTGAGCTCGCCTACCGACGTATCGCTGTCAAGCTCCTCGAGCCCCAGCGGCTCCAGCCAGCGAGCCACGGTGTCGTGCTCGAGCGGGTGGCGCGGCGTCGGCTTGAAAAACGGCTGCGACCACGCGATCTGCTCGCGCAGCAAATCGCGCAGCGGGATCTGCCGGTCGAGCGAATCGATCATGTGCACGCCGGCCAGCGCCGTCTTTTTGAAGCCGGGGCCGTCGACCGTGCCCGAGTGCGGCTTGTAGCGCCCGGCGAGGGTCATCGCGAGCGTCGTGGCGCTTGACTCGCGCCCGACGTGCAGAAAGTTGAAGCCCTCGCTGGCGTCGACGCTCACCGGGTCGTCGCCTTTGCGCAGCACAAGGTCGGTTGCGCTGAGAATTTGTGTCATTGAAAAACTCCAAGTGGAGGGTTGGCTATCACTTAAGACTCCTGCTATGGTGCTCCGCATGTAGCGCGATGTCAAGACGAAACTGTATCGCGCGGGAAGGAGATGCAGGTGCGATCAGATGCGCGCGCGAAACGCGACCAAATCATCACCGCCGCCACCGAGCAGTTCCGCACCCGCCCCAACTCCGCAGTAACGCTCGAGGGCGTGGCCAAGGACGCTGGCGTCGGCATTGCCACCCTATACCGCCACTTCCCGTCGCGGGCGGAACTGCGCCAGGCGTGCGCGCTCCGCTTCATCGAGGATCTGGACGGGTTTCTCGACGACACCCTCGCCGGCTTCGACGCCGACCCCGAAGGCAGCTGGGAGCGCTTCGTGTGGCGGCTCGTGGATTACGGGGTGGGCATGCTCGTCGGCGCGCTCGCGTCCGAGCTGCCGGACGGCGTGGAGCCGGACGTGAAGTGCCGCCGCGACGAGTTCTTCGACCGCGTGCAGGTGCTGCTGGACAAAGCCGCGCCTCACGGGCTCATCGCGCCGGACCAGACGCCGACCGAGCTCGCCTCCGAGCTCATCGTGGTCACCCGCCCCATGGACGCGACCCTCACGGCGCTGTTTCCCGACGTGCGCGAGCGCCTCGTGCGCAACCTCCTCATCGCCTGGCGCGCGGAAAACCCTTAACCCGTATTAGACGCAGGGAACGGGCCCGCGGTTCCCTTCGGTGGGTGTTTTGGGAGTCTTCTCACAAGTGCTTGTTTGCGCTGGTCACAGGCCCGTATGGTGCTGGGTATGGATGTGATTGCAGACCTTGTGGCCCACGACCGCGCCGGCGTTGACTACGTCGCCGCGGCCG